>JAITGK010000032.1 GCA_031280635.1 Synergistaceae bacterium | reverse complement strand
CTGTTATCTCTGGCTTTCCCTCCCCATGCGCCCTCCCTGCCGGGAAGGCGCGGCTCCAGAAGGTTCCAGACTCTGTCTGATATATCGTGGCGGTGACGCGCGTTATCCATATACTACTCTCCCTACGCTGTCATATTTTATGGAGAGATAATAACACATTAAATGTCTCGTGATGACAGTATCTAAAGTCGTTGGCTCTTTTCCGCGCTTGGTCTCTTATTTCCGCGCATGATTCTGCAACCCGCTATAAAATACACGATGGTTAGTGGTTAGAAGTTATTGTCATTGCTATTTTTATCCACTACCCATCCCACACGATTTTGTTTGTTATTTGCAGGGGCTGTAGCCGCAACTGAAGCAGTAGGCGCAACCAGAGATCATCTCCATGGGAGCTTTGCACTCCGGGCAGGGCGCGCCCCCCTCGTGCGCCAGGGAGGCGAGGTCGGTTCTTTCTACAAGCTTTTCCAGTAGTACGGCGATAGCGTCAGGGATGGAGCGCGCCACTTGGGTCTCATCGAATCCAAACATCCAGTACTCCTTACCAGAAAGTCCTTTCAGGGTGTCGATGAAGTCCTCCAATTTGCTGCCAGAGCGCAAGCCGATGGAGATAGCGCGGGAAAGCGCCTCCGTCATGGCCTTGAGCTCGGAGCCGCTCTTACCGATGGTGATGAATATCTCGAAGGGGTCGTTGCCAGCGAAGTTCAGCGTGATATAAATGCTTCCCCAAGGCGTGCTCTCCTTGATGGTTTTCCCGAACACCACCAGGCTGGGACGCTCCTTGACGCGACCGGAACTCCTCTTTTCGTCGTCCTCCGCCTTTTTGATCTCAATGGGCTGGTACGAGCGCGAGCCGTCCCGGTAAATGGTGATCCCCTTGCACCCCAGGCGGTAACACGCCTCATAGACCCGGCGGACGTCCTCCACCGCGGCGGCGTTGGGCAGGTTCACCGTCTTGCTGACGCCGGAATCCACGATACGCGCGAACACGCCCGTCACGTCCACGTGTTGCTCCGTGGTGATGTCATAGGCCGTAACGTAGGTACTGTCCAGGATACGACCCGATTTCTTGTACTCCGCGCGTTGTTCGTCGCTCAGGAGTTTGTGCCAGAACTCGCGCATCTCCGTCCCGGAGCCGTCTACCTTAGCGATGTGCCGGTTCCACGACCAGGCGAAGTTGGGCTCGATGCCCGAACTGGCGTCCATGATCATGGAGATGGAGCCCGTGGGCGCGATGGAAAGCCGCCGACTGTTACGTATCTGCCCGTGAACCAGGCTTTGCAGGGTCGCCTTGGCCTCTTCGAACGTGCGTCCCCTGTCTGGCTTACGAAACTCGGCCAGTGTGTTGACCAAGGTTTGAGGAATTGTTGGCGACAGCCTCATGTGGGTCAAAAGCTGATCGTACTCCTCTTCCGTCAAAAGCTGGAACCAGTCATCGCTGAAAAGTACCCCCTCGCTAAAGAGTGACTGGGTACGGGACTCCTCCCCACTTTCGACCTGGACGCGGAAGGCGTCGAACAGTTTCCGCACCAGTGATGATTCGGGGAACGGTTGTTTTCCCGCGCCGCCCAGGATCTGTGTCGTGGCCAGAAGCGCCCCTGTCGCCAGCACGCCACTAAGCCGTTCGCAGTACTCGCGGAACGCCGACCCACCGTAGACAATGCCCTGGAGTATAGCGGAGTCCGCCAGACCCATGAGCCCTAGACCTATGGGACGTATACGCTTTGTGCGCTCCTCGATCCTTTCCAGTGGGTAGGAACAGGCGTCGATGACCAAGTCTAGGTAGTAAATGGAGCGCGCGGTTTGGTCGGCGAAGCTCTCCCAGTCGAAGATTCCCTCCCGGACAAAGGCCTCCGCGTTGATGGAACCCAGGTTGCAGCTCGTGTAGTTCGGAAGAGGTTGCTCACCGCAAGGGTTTGTTGACTCGATGAGCCACTCATTGTCCATTTTGAGCAAGTTGTCCTGCTGGGCCCTGTCGATGAAGAAGATGCCGGGGTCGCCACGCTTCCAGGCGCTCTCGCAAATGTGGTCCATCAGCTCTCTGGCCTTGATTGTGCGCTTTACGGAGCCGTCGTCACGGGAACTCAACTCGAAATCTCCGTCCCTGGCGGCGGCCTCCATCAGTTTATCGGACACGGCCACGGAGATGTTGAAGTAGGAGAGTTTTCCGTCCTCTGTCTTGGAGTCAATGAAACGAAAAATATCGGGGTGGTCGTCGAACAACATGCCCATGAGGGCCGCGCGGCGCTTGCCACCCTGTACCACCACCGCGCCCATCGTGTTCCAGGTCTCCATGAAGGAGACGGGCCCCGACGCCTTGCCTCCCGTGCCGCCGCCAATGGGGGCCCCATACTCGCGCAGCCAGCCGAAGTTGCCACCCACTCCACCACCGAACTTGCTGATGATGCTGGCGTCTCGGACGGACTCGAAAATACCCTCGATGCTGTCGGGCACGTTGATGACAAAGCAGGCAAAAAGCTGCTGGTTCTTGGTGCGGGCCGCGTAGAGTCGCGCGTAGTCTTCGAAGGACGTAGCGTCCACGGGCTTATAGATAAGAGAAGCGAACTCCGACTTCACCGTCAGACCCGCTCCGGCGCTGAAAAGGCAGGGGGAATTGAATAAAAAACGCCTCTCCAAGATGTCGTTGGCGATGTTCTTCTCCAAAGTTTGAAGCCATTCCAGAGAGCCAGAGGCGGCGGCGTCAAGGTAAAGTGTCTCCGCGCTGGCGATGACGCGGGAGACTCGGCGCGTGAACTCCTCGAAACTCCTCTCCTTCCTTGTGGCGCCGGTTTTCTCGTCGTAACGCGGGACAAAGTACCTTTGCTCTAGAAGCCACATGGCGTTTTCGGACAAACGGGGCGCGTGCGGGGTATCGAACGCGCCAAAAGGGAATTGGACGGCAAAACGGTCTTTCAAAGAACGACTCAAAATCGACACTCCTATTCTTTATTCGTACAGAATGGCGGCAAAATTCCAGTGAATTTAAAACAAATAACCCAATAAACGCTTGGTTTTATAACAATATACAAAACTTCATGGAGGGCACTCGCGTGAGCTTGAGTACAGGCCAAAGACACCCGCCTCTCGCGCCCTCTCAAGAGTGTCATAGTGCGGCGCGCCTTGTCTTAGCGTTTCAGCTTTCAGAATCGGACCGATGGCCACGAATAAGCCTTGACCGAAGGCAAGCCACGCTTCCTTGTCGCTGGCAGTGTCGCCGAAAAACAGGGGATACTTCGCCCCCGAGCGCTGGCAGAGAAGCGCCAGACCTTCAGCGGAGGGCTTTAGAATCCCGTCGTCGGAGGACACCACCCTCTCCGGGGGGAAATCTGGCCAGTTCAAAACCCGCCTAGCCAGGGCTATCTCCCCATGGGTGCGACCTGTGTAAATGCCCACAGGAAGGCCGAAGTCCTTCCAGTCTTTGGCGAGGGCGGGCCTTTCCCTCGTCCAAAAGCCCTCCTTCCCAATGCCTCGTGAGGACTGCCCCCGATACTCCGCGTAGGCTACCTCCCCGTAGTAGAGCTCCTCCAAGACGGAGCGGACCTCGTCCAAGGCCAGCGCGCCCCCGACGTCCTCGGTGTCCACAAAGCCCTCCAGCTCCTTCCGCCACTCCTCCAGAGTAGGAAACGTCTCCCTCATGCTGGCTTTGCCCGTTCGGTTCACGCGGCGCTTCATGCAACGTAGCAGGGTCCACGCCACTACCGCGTCATCATTGAAACCTGGGTACGTTTTGCACAGAGCGAAGTATTCTCTGGTGTAACCCTCGCAGTCCACAACGCCGCCCAGAAGGTTTTCCCAGCACCAACGCACCGCTTCCGCTGTGGCGGGCATAAACGAGTCCTGCGTGTCGATCAGAACCCCGTCTATATCGAAGATAAGCATGTCGGGCGCGGTGTCCCATTTTTTCCACAGATGGATCGCCGTCAGGGCGCACAGGGTGCCCAGCGACAGCCCCCAGGCCACATAGTCCGCCCTCCCTCGCCCAAAAGAATACCCCGCGTACCCCGCCAAGGCCCAGCCATACAGCGCCACGCAGGCCATGGACAAAACCAAGATAAAAAGCCTCATGCTCCACCATCCTCCCAAAGACACGGAACGAAAAATTTACGGTTCGGAAAAAAGCGAAACGGCACGAAGGCGATAATAACATATCGACCTCACCCTCAAAGTGTGAGATAATTTTCTAAAAAAACACTGAACCAGATAGTGGTTAGTGAAGTAAAATTAGGGGACTCTTCACCAATCATTATTTTCTAGAGCCGTCGACTCTTTTCCACTCGGAGTTTCTGCCGTTGATATCAGGTTTTTGGTTTCTTATTTCCGCGCATGATTACGCAAACCGCTATAATGGAACGGTAGGTAAGGGCCGATAACCCTTAGAGTGAAAGCGCGTTGTGTTTCAAAAAATTTAATTTTTGCGGGAGGTTTTTGGATTGAAAAAAGGGTTGATCGCGCTGACGGTGGTGTTGATGGCGTTGTTCCTCTTCATGACGGCGGAGGCGGGAATGATACAGATCAAGAACAACACGGGCGTCGAACTGGTGGAGGTGTTCATTGCGGACAGCGGCGCCAGCGACTGGGAAGAGGACGTTCTTGGTAGCAACACCCTTCCAGTGGGTGACAGCCTCACCGTGAGCAGCTCCTACAGCAAGTTCGACCTCAAGGTCACGGATGGGGAGGACGCCCTAGAGTTTTATGGACTCGACGGCAAAGCCGCCAGCATCGTGCTCAACGGCGACGGCACAGCTAGCTATCCATAAATAAAAGATAGAAAAAAAGATAAAAAAAGGATAGAAAATCGTTGAGGCGCACGGCCGTGCGCCTCATGTATGGTTGTACGTCTTTAGTTCAGCGCTTCAGGGGCAAATCGGAGGGTTTTACCCAACCTCAGGAACGCCTCACGCGCTTCGGTGTGTCCCGCGCGGAGTTTGTTCCGCGTGGCGTGGCAAAGGTTCTGTATCTCGTAAATATCCATCTGCCATTTAAACTCGTCCAAGAAGAGCGACAAAACGTCGCGCAGCCGCTCTATCCGGGCGGGCTCTGTGGGAGACTCGTGAATTTTGGTCATCTCCCGTATCGTCCAAGCGCTCAGGGCAAGGCCGATCTGCTCATTGTCCAGCGCGATGTTTCGCTGTCGGGCACGAATCATGTGACGACGCACAGCTTCGATGTTTGGAATCTCCGCCTCCAGCGCGTGAACAACATCGGCGGTCAGGGCAATACCCGCCGCCGAGCGGATGACGGCCGGGGCGTTGATGTCTAACACCGACAGGAACTCGAACAAGCCGTCGTAGTCGTGCACAATTTCACGCAGACTAGCTTCGATGCGCAAAACATCGTGCTTCAGAAGTTTCTCCAACAGGTTCCTCTGGGCGTCGCGCAGGGTGTGTCGCAACGAGAAAAGTCTATGACCAAAGGCCGCCACCATTTTCTCGTCGTTGGGAGCGGTGAACAAGCCCCTCAGCGCCTGAACGTCTCCCAATAGCTGCTTCCGCGTTCCCTCCGCGTCAGGGGCGACGCCGCAGACGACGGAGGTATCCGCTCGGTAGTTGGCGGCGAACAGGAATCTCTTCTTCTCCCAGGTTACGCTGGACGAGATTTCCACCTCCCCGGCCGTGAAGGCCCGCGAACCCGGCACGCCGGGGGCGTTCTCGCTGACAGCCGTCTTCCCCGTCACGGTCCAACAACCCTCGGAGAGCCTGGCGGGAAACTCAGGGGAGAAGTCCGGGAACAGGGAGACCATGCCGTAATGGGCGGCCAATCGCTCGAAGGAGACCTGAGCGGACTTCACCAGCAGATCGTAGACCCGTTTGCCGTTGGTCAGCTCTCGGACGTTACTGGGCGCTTTTTCCAGCAGTCGCACGAACTCTATCTCGAAGTCGAGGCCGGTCAGCTCCCGCGCCAGATAAATGGCTCGCGCCGCGTAACGGAGGATCTGCACGGCCTCCAAGCCCGAAATTTCATCGAAGAACCAGCCGCAGCTGGTGTACATCAAGATGGCGGACCTTTGGCACTCCAGTAACTTCAGTACCCGCGTCTTTTCCTCCTCCGTCAAGGGGCGCGCCGCGTGAGCGCCCAGCCAGCCCTCCACAGTCCCCCGCGAACGATCGAGGATCACCTCGATGTAGTCGTCCCGCGCCTCCCAGGGGGTCTTCAGGTACTTGGCCCCCTCCCGCTCGAAAAGTGAAATGAGCTTGTCGCGCAGCCAATCTAGGGCAGCGCGCAGGGGGGCCCTCCATTTTTGATGATAGCCTGGCGTTCCGATGGAGCAACCGCAGTCGCTCTTCCATCGCTCCACGCCATGCGCGCAGCTCCACGAGGAGTCTTCCACGATGCGTACCTCCCATTGGGGAGGGTTTTTTTCCAAAAATTCCCCATAGATGGTGAGTGTCGCTTCGTTCCCGTTCTCGATAATTTCGAGGCAGTAGGCAAGGGCCATGTCCCCGTGCTTGTGGTGATGTCCATAGGACTCCCCGTCCGTAGCCACATGGGAGAGGGACGGGGAGCCGCTATCCGGCTTGGCGTCGATCAACTGCCTGGCGTAGAGACCCCCGTCGTTCAGAAGCCCACCAAAGGCGATAGACTGGGACAACGCCCCGTCGTAGAAGAAAAGGACAATCTTCTTTTTGGATGGGAGATTGCAAAGGTAGGCCTGGCCGGTATCGATTTTTTCCCACTTGACGTCGCGCCATACGCTGGAAGCGTCGTTCAAACGGCGAACCTCGCTGGCTTGTTTGGGCGCCAGGATGGTGAAGAGTATCCCGTTCTCAGCCAAGGTCTCCAACGTCTCCGTATCCACCGCTGTTTCGGCAAGCCACATGCCCTCCGGCATACGCCCAAAGTGGCTCTTGAAGTCCGCTATACCCCACTTTACCTGAGTGCTCTTGTCTCGCCGGTTCGCCAGCGGCAGGATCATGTGGCTGTAGACCTGCGCCAGGGCGGTACCGTGTCCTGAAAAACGCTCGCGTCCCAGGACGTCCGCGTCAACGACGCCTCGGTAGGCGCGCGGCGCTTTTTCCTTCAACCAGGACAGAAGGGTGGGTCCCATATTGAAGCTTATAAGGGAGTAGTTGTTGCATATCTTTCGTATGTTCCCCTTTTCGTCCAAGATACGGGACGCGGTGTTGCGATGGTAGCACTCCGCCGTGATACGGTCGTTCCAGTCGTGCCACGGCGCGGCCGACTCCTGAATTTCCACTAGCTCCAGCCAGGGGTTTTCACGCGGCGGCTGGTAAAAATGGCCGTGTATGCAGACACAGCGTGCCATACAATTTTCCCCTTCCTAATTTTGTTTTTTATCTGAGTGAAAAACGACAGCAGCCAGGGGAGGCAAGGTCAAGGGGAGCGACCAGCCGTGTCCGTGACACGGAAGGGCTTCCGCCTCCATGCCGCCCGCGTTGCCGATGCCGCCGCCTCCGTAAATTGGGGCATCGCTGTTAAGGATTTCCGCCCACCAACCGCCCTGGGGAACCCCAACACGGTAGTGCCAGCGTGGCACGGGCGTAAAGTTCAGAACGGTCAGAACGTACTCCCCCTCCGCAACGCCTTTGCGCAGGTATGCCAGGACGCTTTTCTCCCAGTCGGAACAGTCCACCCAGCGAAAACCGTCCTGAGTGAAGTCACGCTCGTAGAGCGGCGGGAGGCGCCGCAGCACGGAGTTCAAGTCTTTGACCCAGCGTTGGATGCCCCGAAAGTCCGGATCGTCTAGGAGGTGCCACTCCAAGGCGGCGTCGTGGTTCCACTCCAGTCCCTGACCCAGCTCGCAGCCCATGAAAAGCAGCTTTTTCCCCGGATGCGTCCACATATAACCCAGCAGCAGGCGGAAGTTGGCGCGGCGCTGCCACCAGTCACCGGCCATTTTGTTCATCAGGGAACTCTTACCATGGACGACCTCGTCATGGGAGATGGGGAGCATAAAGTTCTCGCTGAAGGCATACCAGATACTGAAGGTGAGCTGGTTATGGTGGTAGCTGCGGTACACGGACTCGCGGGACATGTAGTCGAGGGTGTCGTGCATCCAGCCCATGTTCCATTTCATGCCGAACCCCAGTCCACCTAAAAAGACGGGGCGCGTCACCATGGGCCAGTCTGTGGACTCCTCAGCGATGGTCTGGACGTCAGGGAAGCGACCATAGACCTCTTTATTCAGGTCTCTCAGGAAGGCGATGGCTTCAAGGTTTTCGCGGCCGCCGTGTACGTTGGGCTCCCACTCTCCGACTTTTCTAGAGTAGTCCAGGTGCAACATTGAGGCCACGGCGTCGATGCGCAGGCCGTCGATGTGATAGCGGTCGAGCCAGTAGATCGCGCTGGAGATCAAGTAACTTCGAACCTCGTTCCGGCTGTAGTTGAAGATGTAGCTGCTCCAGTCAGGGTGATAGCCCTTACGTGGGTCTTCGTGTTCATAGAGAGCCGTTCCGTCGTAGCGGGCTAGGCCAAAGTCGTCGGAGGGGAAGTGGCTGGGCACCCAATCCAGGATTACCACCAGGTCGCTTTGGTGCAGCTTGTCCACCAGAAACATGAAGTCCTCTGGGGTTCCGTAGCGACTGGAAGGGGCGAAGTACCCCAAGGTCTGGTAGCCCCAGGAGCCATAAAAGGGGTGCTCCATCACTGGTAACATCTCCACAGCGGTAAAACCCATTTCCTTGCAATAGCGGGGGAGCTCCTCCGCCAGCTCTCGGTAGGAAAGGGATAGCCCGTCGTGCCAGTGCCGTCGCCAGGAACCCAAGTGTACCTCGTACACCGACCAGGGCGCGAAGAGGGATGTCTGCCGGCTTCGTGAGGTCATCCACTCCCCATCGTTCCACTGGTAGTTGGGCCAATGGAGGATCGACGACGTGCGCGGCGCGACCTCGAAGAATGCCGAAAAGGGATCCATCTTGTCCTTGTGCTCGCCCCGGCTGTTTTTGAGGTGGAACTTATAGAGGTCCCATTTTTTCAGTCCAGGGATGAAGCCTTCCCAAATTCCGCTTCCGTCCCAGCGGGCCGCCAATGGGTGAGACGAGCGACTCCACCCGTTGAAATTGCCCACCACGCTGACGCTCTGGGCGTTGGGAGCCCACACGGCGAAGAAGACTCCCTCTTCGCCCTTCTTCGAGATGACCCTGTGAGCGCCCATTTTTTCGTACAGAGTGTAGTGAGTGCCCTGCTTGAAAAGGTAGATGTCGTAGTCGGTCAGGATGGACTCGTCGTAATGCACCTTGGGTGTTTTGCCTCCGTCGCGCTCGTTGCGTTTCGCCATTGCTATACCTCCTGAGTAGCGTCACGGCCTACTTGACCGGTTCTTCCTTATGATGAACAGCCTTTCCAGTGTGGATACGTTCTTCATTTGGTACATTTCTTCCGGGCCTATTTCTACCTGCTAAACACTATCCACCAACAAACACTCATCCATATCAAATCAAAGACTTGAGTTTTTCTATAGGCAAATTCACTATTTCAGCTATTTCAGGCAGAGCCATGCCGCGTTTCAACATTGAACGCGCAACCTTTTCAACGCCTTTCTCAATGCCTTTCTCAATGCCTTCTTGTCGCGCTTCTTCCGAATAGGTCAAGATTCTCTCCCGCAACATAACGTCCGCCTCCTTCAGTTCGTCGTACCGCGCGAAAAGCTCCTTGTACATCCGTTCCGTATACTCAAGTACGTTTCGCTTGTCGGACTCGCTCATCAGGCCTTCATTCGCGCTTCGCTCAACCGCCTCGATCACCTCGTCCAGAATGAACTTCATCTCCGCCGCCAGCTCCGCGCGCCGCTCTTTCGTTCTTGCCGCCGCCACTCGTTTTCGCAGCTTCAGGACGTAAAATGGCAACAGTATCACCAGCTTCCGCTCCGCAAGTTCCCTTATCTCGCGCTCCAGAAATTTCAGGGTCTTTACTTTATAATCATGGGAACTCCCATCGGGAAATAAGAGCGAGAGCATCACCACATCCGGCGCGCGTCCTGTCGATTCCCAGTAGATAATCCGCGCGTCTGGAAACTTTAAAGAAATTTCTTGCCCTCCATATGAGGTCGTTTTCGTCCTTATAGCCTCCGCGTATCCGTACTCGAAAACTCGGACGACAATGTTTTCACTGCTAGTTTCAGCCTCGATATGGTAAGCGTCTTTCTCGTTTATGGTGATGATGGTATCCGACATGAGGCGTTTGAGTTTTTCCGAGATGGTTTCCGTTTTGGGACGCCTCACCACGCTGTTCAGAGGGTGGTCTTCTCCAAACAGACCGTTGATGAAATTGATGATTGCCACATCCGACAACTCCATCAGTCGTTTGAAAATCAGGTCAAAAATATGTGCCGTCTCCCGCTCCAAACTCATTTCCTCTCCAAAATTTATTTTCTCGTTTTTTTGTTCAAAGCTGCTTCATATAACGCTTACACCAATTTATAAAACTCTAGCCTGCGCCGCGCCTCGTCTCGACCTAGAAGCGCCGCCACATCGAACACTCCGGGGCTGACCTTCATGCCCGTGAGGGCAAGGCGCAGGGTCATTGCGTAATCCTTCATCTTCACGCCTTTTTTCTCGACCCACGCCCGGGCACGGGCTTCCAGCTTATCCGCAACCCATTCAGGTTCGGCCAGGAGCCCTAGGAAAAACTCTCTCAGTCCAACGCGCAGTTCCTCTGGAACCTCGCTGGCGTTCCAACGGGCCTTCACCGGCTCGAAGGACACGTAGTAGTCTGAAAAAGCCGACAGCTCCTTCGCGGTCTGCCCACGCCCACCCATCAGGGTCAAGGCGGCAGCCAGGTACTCGTCCCCGTGTTCCTTGACGGGTAGACCCGTCTCCTCCCAAAAGGGCTTTATCAAGGCCAGGCGCGCCATGGGAGGCATGCGCTTCAGGTGTTCTTGATTGATGAAGTTCAGCTTGTTGGGGTCGAAAACGGCGGCCTTGCGCGTCACGCGGGAAAGTTCGAAAAGCCGCGCCGCCTCCTCACGGCTGAAAATCTCCTTGTCCTCCCCCGCTGACCACCCCAAAAGCGCCAAGAAGTTGAACACCGAGTCGGACATGTACCCCATGTCCCGAAACTCGTAAACGCTGGTGGCGCCGTGACGCTTGCTCAACTTTTTCTTGTCCTTGCCCAGAATCATCGGTAAGTGCGCGAAAAAGGGAGGCTGCCACCCAAAGGCCTTGTATAGCAGAAGCTGTTTGGGGGTGTTGGATATGTGATCCTCCCCACGAATGACGTGGGTTATCTCCATAAAGTGATCGTCCACGACGACAGCGTAGTTGTAGGTGGGCATACCATCACTCTTGATGAGGACAATGTCCTTCAACTCACCCGATTCTCTTCTGTCTTTCAGTCCGTCGCTCATGGTCTCGACGCGGCCGTAAACCACGTCGTCGAAGGAAAGCTCCACGCCCGGAAACACCTTAAACACAACCGCGTCGCCCTCCTGGTAGGCCTGCCCCTCCGACACCAACCGATCCGCGCACTGGCGATAGAGTTCCAGTCGCTGAGACTGGCGGTAGGGGCCGTATTCTCCCCCCACGTCCGGACCTTCATCCCAGTCCAAACCCAACCACCTCATGCCGGACATGATGGTCTCCTCGTACTCCTGAGTGGAACGCTCCCTGTCCGTGTCCTCGACGCGGAGAACGAACTTCCCGCCCGTGTGCCGGGTCCACAGCCAGTTGAAGAGCGCCGTGTGCCCTCCCCCGATGTGCAAAGCACCCGTGGGACTTGGGGCGAAGCGCATACGTGTCTCCATTTTCTGTTCCTCCCGTTGTGTTTCCCTCTTTGCGATAATAAGTTATTATAACCCAATACGTTGTCGATAGCGGACAGGAGTGAATAAGAGATGATTCCGAACATGACAAATACGAACGGCAGAGTACTGATTATTGACGGGCATGGGCTTGCGTTCCGCGCCTTTTACGCGGTACCCCCACTTTCCGCGCCGGACGGCGCTCCCACCAACGTGGTACTGGGTTTCATGAACATGCTGCTCAAAGTGGAGGAGAGCGTGACCCCCAATGCTTGCGCTGTTGTCTTCGACGCTCCAGGACCCACCTTTCGCCATGAACTCTACGGGGAATATAAAGCCCAACGCAAGCCCACCCCCGATGATTTTAGGGAACAACTTCCCCTGCTGAGAGAGCTTTTGACCACTCTGGGCTACCCCGTTTTCTCGGAGCCTGGGGTGGAGGCCGACGACGTTATCGCGTCAATGGCCCTGGCCGCGGCGCGGGAGGGCCGTGAGGCGGTCATCGTTTCCTCGGACAAAGACCTGTTTCAGGTACTTGGACCAGGGGTGAAGATGTTGCGCCCTGTGAAGGGTATCACCTCCCTGAAAGAGTATGACGAAAAAATTTTTACGGAGGAGTTCGGTTTTCCCCCTTCCTCCATGGCTGACTATCTGGCCCTCTTAGGCGACGCGTCGGACAACGTGCCTGGCGTTGCCGGCATCGGGGAGAAGACAGCGCTCCAACTGATCGGGAAGGCGAAAACGCTCGAAGGACTTTATAAACTGATAGAGGAAAAAGGTTCTATTAAAGAGGTCACAGCGAGGAAACTGGCTGTCGGAAAGGAAAGGGCGTTCCAAAGTCGTGAGCTGGTACGGTTGCGAACCGCCTTGCTGGTTCCCTCCTCTCCCCGCAAGACCCCTCCTGACCTAGCGGGGGCCCTGGCGCTTTGCCAACGCCTGAGTCTAAGGAAACTTGTAGAAAAGCTGAAAGCTCTGGGGCTGGAAAAGGAAAAATCTCTGGAGGAGTCCGCCGGTTCCGCCCCGGAAGCGGTACTTGAGTTAGGCTGGGCGGAGCCGTTTCCTCTCGTTACGGACAAAAGAACCGAGGACGTGGAGATCAAGAGATTGTTGGAGTCCGACTCTCTGGCGCTGTTGCTAGCGCATTCCGGGCACTACCCCCCCGACCCGGGAACCGCTGAGCTTTACTTCGCCGACGCCGGAGGGCGCTGTTCCTTGGTTCGCGGGATCGAGCTTGACCCTAGTTTCTGGACGAGCCTGGAGAGAAAAAAACTTTTCGTGAACGACTACAAAGACCTGGTTGCCTGTTTCGGACCGGAGAAGTTCCAAGGCTGCGGAATATGGGACTTGAAAACCGCCCATTACCTGCTCCACCCGGACAGACCCACCCACACCCTGGCAGACCTGTACCCCACGGAAGTTGAGACAATTTCCGCGTTCCACCTTTGGCGCGCGGCGCGGGAGCTGAACCTAGAGCTTTACCGCTATCAGCAACTTCCCGACCTTATGGAGCAGGTGGACTTGCCTCTGGTTCCCGTGTTAGTGGGCATGGAGCGTGGGGGAATACGCTTATCCCTGAAGGTCTTCGCGGCGTTGCGAAAGGAACTGGAGGCGCGCCTGGCCGTCATCGAGAGGGAGGTGAGCGCGGCGGCGGGTGAGGAGATCAACCTCAACTCCCCCAAGCAGGTGGCGTGGCTCCTGTTCGATCGCCTGGGATTTCCCAGCGGCGCCAAGACCAAGGGCAAGACGGGCTTCTCCACAAGCGCCTCGGTATTGGAAAGCCTGGCGGACCTGCCCCACGCCGAAGTCCCTCGTCTGACGCTGGAGCACCGGGAGCTCTCGAAAATGCTGACGGGTTTCGTAACGCCGTTGCAAAAGGCGGCGAATCTGGGAGGCGGGGTGGTGCGCACCACCTTCGAGGCGGCTTTTACCGGAACGGGGCGACTTAGCAGTCGAGAGCCGAACTTGCAAAACCTGCCGGCGTTCGGCCAGTGGGCGCGTCGTATCAAGGAAGGATTGATACCTCTCGCGCCGGATCGCGTGTTTGTAGCGGCGGACTACTCACAGATCGAGTTGCGGGTGCTGGCGCACTTCTCTGGAGAGGAACGTCTGTTGGAGGCCTTCCAGCAGGGTCGCCGAGACATCCACCGGGAGACGGCCTCCTGGGTGTTCGCCACCGCGTCCGAGGACGTAACGCCAGAGTTGCGCCGCGTGGCAAAGATGATCAACTTCGGCTTGCTCTACGGCATGAGCTCCTTTGGACTCGCTGACCGCCTAGGTATCGAGCGGAGCGAAGCCAGCAGCGTCATCAATCGCTACTTCGCCGCCCTGCCGGGGGTCAAGCGGTACTTGGAAGAAAGCGCCGCGAAAGCTCAGAAAAGGGGCTATACCCAGACCCTCTTTGGGCGCATACGCCCTATAGCCGAGGCGATGGAGGGAGTGCGGGACCGCGGCGGTCTGAAGCGCGTCGCCATCAACACCCCTATACAGGGCACGGCCGCCGATATAGCGCGTAAGGCCATGCTGGACTTCGCTCGGCGCTTCGCCTTGGACGGGGAGGTGCGGCTTTTCCTCCAGGTTCACGACTCCTTGGTATGTGAGTGCCCCGAAAACCGCGCCGGGGAGGTTGGAGAGGCTCTGGCCGAGCTGATGCGGTCGGCCGTGTCCCTCGCCGTTCCCTTGGAAGTGGCGCTGAAAACAGGCCGCACCTTCGCCGACGTTTGAGAGGCGCCGACTGTTCGTTTTTCTGTTTTTCTGAGTATGCTAGAATTGACAAAACAAGGAGGGGGATACTATGCCCATGCAGATTGGACTTGACGAGTTGCTTTCGATGCTTTTGGCCAGGGTGGACGGGATGGCGTTGGAGTCGGAGAATCAGAAGAGCCGTTTCAACATCATGTTCCGTATCCTTTACAAAAAGGGCCTAATTTCCGATCAGGACGTGCTGGATTCCGTGCGGGAGGAGCACAGGATTTTGAAGGCGCTGGGGCTCATTGAGGAGCTTCCCCCCGCCGAGGCTCTGGAAAGCGCCGCAAAGGGGCTTTTGCTGTGGCTCAAGGGAGACGCGACCGCCATTAAAAAAACGATGGATGAGTACGAAAAGCGCGTTTCCGAAGCCATGGCGAAGCAGCAAAAACCCAAGATCGACGTAGCTCCCGCGGCGGTACTCAACCAACTCGACCGCCTGGGCGGGACTCAGCAAGGCGGCGGGAAGAAGCTCATTCTATAGCGCGGGACGGGCTGTTTCCGCCCGATACATGCTGAACCACCTGTTCGTAAGCTGGAAAAAACTCGCGGGGCGCGGTTTTTGCGTGGCCGCGCTTGATTTCTTTTTCTTGGCTTTCGCTGCTTACCTGGGTTATGCCATTCGCCTGACCCTTTTTATCCCTCCTGTGAACCTCCCCGACCTGACGCGCGCCGCTCTTGTTTTCCCCGCCTCAATGATCGTGATTTTTTTCGCTGGACGGCAGTACGGGACGCTCTGGACTCAGGCCGGGTTCGAGGATTATGTGCGCTTCGCGCGTCTTTACGTCCTAGGCGCGCTCCTGTTCGCGGCGGCGTTTTTCTCATGGCGCTTGGTTCTGCCCTCTCGCCCACTGCTTTTGTTGCCCCGGACCTCCTTCGCGATCATGCTCTTCGCCGGAATGATCTTCTGTGGGGCCTTGCGGGTCTCCTGGCGGCTCGTACTCCCGCCCCCCCCCACGAGCCAGGTTCAGCTCGATACGCTGATCTTCGGAGCGGGAGAGGCAGGGACGCTTCTGGCGAGAGACCTGCTTCGCAATCCGGGGGAACTGCGTCTTCGCGGTTTTATCGACGACGACCCTGAAAAAGAGGGCAAGCAGATCGCGGGGCTCGCCGTCCTGGGGGGGAGTGAAGCCCTGCCCTCCCTGGTACGCGAGCGTCAAATCAAGGTGGTGCTGGTGGCCCTGCCGTTGGCGAACGGTCGCAAAATACGCGCGCTCTACGACACCCTAGCCTCCTTGGGCGTCAGCGTGCGCGTGCTTCCCAGCCTTCACGAGCTGGCAGGCGGAAACATCTCCGTCAGCCGCTTACGCCACATCCGCCTGGAAGACCTCTTGGGAAGAGAACCCGTGCAGATCGACGTCCATAAGGTCGCCGCGTACCTCCGGGGGCGTAGTGTCCTGGTCACGGGCGCGGGAGGCTCCATCGGAAGCGAGATCGTTCATCAGGTTTTGCAAAACGGCCCGAAGGAGGTTATCCTGCTGGGACACGGAGAGCAATCCATTTACCTCCTGCTGGAGTCCCTTCAGAACTCGTCCGTTCCTCTGCGCCCTGTTATCGCGGACGCGGCGGACGCCACGGGCATGAGGGAGATTTTCGAGAGGTGGAGGCCTCAGGTGGTCTTTCACGCCGCCGCTCACAAACACGTCCCACTGATGGAGGGCTGCCTCAGAGAGGCCCTGCGAGTCAACGCCCTGGGGACTCTGACGACGGCGGAGTTGGCCGGCGAGTTCGGTGCGGAACGGATGGTGCTGATCTCCACCGATAAGGCCGTCAACCCGTCCAGCGTTATGGGAGCCAGCAAGCGCGTGGCGGAGCTTCTGCTGGGAGAGGCGCAGGAGCGTTTCCCTAGCACGGCCTACATGGCAGTACGCTTTGGCAATGTCCTAGGCAGCCGCGGCAGCGTCATCCCGAAGTTCGAGCGACAGATCGCCAACGGCGGCCCAGTGACCGTCACAGACCCGGCGATGAAGCGCTACTTCATGCTGATTCCCGAAGCCGTCAGCCTGGTGATCGAGGCTGGGGCCATCGGGCAAGGCGGGGAGCTCTTCGCGCTGGACATGGGAGAGCCGGTCTTGATTATCGAAATGGCGGAGCTCCTGATACGTCTGCATGGCTACAAGCCGGGCAAGGATATCTCCATTATTTACACGGGGATACGACCTGGAGAAAAGCTGTTTGAGGAGCTTTTCTACGACCCTGACGCCGTACGCCCCACCGCGCACCCAAAGGTTTTCGCCTCGCGCTTGGCGGAATCAAGCAACGCTCCGGTAGCGGAACTCCTCCGTCAAAGCCTGGACGAGCCAAGCCGCGCCCTGGAGTTGCTTCGTGTGGCTAGTAAGTAAAAATAGGGAAGAAAAAGGTATAATTTTGCTCACTGGGAAAATTGAGCCCTATTATCTCTTACTATATTAAAATGAAGTGAATCAGCGTTTCCTTAACTCCCTTAACTCCCTTTTCAGCCTCCTTGTCGGGCTGGACTGATTTTAACTTGGTATCATCATACCTCGATCGGCAACTCCGCTTTGTCCTGCCTGGGGTAGGTAGAAGTCCAAGTCTTAATGGGCAGGCCCCAAATTTTTATAAAGCCCACGGCGGCGGAGTGGTCAAAGGCGTCGCCCTCCGAATAGGTGGCCAGATCATGTCTGTAGATGCTTTTAGCCGCCTTCATGCCGCGCACCACAACCTGCCCTTTGAACAAGCGCGCCTTGACCGTGCCGTTAACGTATTGCTGTGTCTCGTTCACGAAGGCGTCGATACAGTTTTTCAGCGGCGAGTACCAGTAGCCCTCGTAGGTTAGCTCCCCGAACTTTATCTCCAGCTCCTTTTTCGCGGCCAGCACCCGCTTATCCAATGTCATCGTCTCCAGCGCGCGGTGCGCGGTGATCAGAGTGATAGGGGCGGGGCACTCGTAGACCTCGCGACTCTTGAATCCCACCAAGCGGTCTTCCACCATGTCGATCCGCCCAACGCCGTGCTTGCCCGCCAGCTTGTTCAAGGCTAACACCAGCTTCACTCCGTCCATTCTTTCGCCGTCCAGGGCCACAGGAAGGCCTCTTTCAAACGTGATCTCCGCGTAGTCGGGGGTGTCTGGAGCACTCAGGGGATTTGCGGTCAGCTCGTAGGCGTCCTCTGGAGGCTCGTTCCATGGGTCTTCCAGAAGGCCGCACTCAATAGAGCGCCCCCACAGGTTCTCGTCGATGCTGTAAGGCGAGGCCGTTGTGGCCTTGACGGGAATTCCGTGCTTGACGGCGTATTCCATCTCCGCCTCACGGCTGAAGTGCCAGTCGCGCACGGGCGCCAGAACATCTAGTTTTGGGTTTAGAGCATTGGCGCAAACCTCTATACGCACCTGGTCTTGCCCCTTACCCGTGCAACCGTGGGCCACCGCTACGGCGCCCTCCTTGTTGGCAATGTCCACCAGGGTCTTGGCGATTAGAGGTCGTGAAAGGGCTGACGTGAGGGGATATGTTCCCTGATACATGCCGTTGGCCTTCAACGAGGGCCATATGAAGTTTTCAATAAAAGTTTTTTTCAGGTCGAAGACGTAGGCTTTCACCGCGCCGCTGTGCAGGGCCTTGGCCTTCGCCGCCTCTAGGTCGATGACCTCCTGCCCCACGTCCGCCGTCATTGTCACCACATCATAACCCTGCTCCGAGAGCCATACAACCGCTACGGACGTGTCCAACCCCCCGCTGTACGCGAGAACAACCTTGCCTTTCTTGCCCACCATGCTTAACGTCCCTCCATCGATATAATAAACTGTTTTTCCTAAAAAAATTTTAAGTGAAATTTATTATAGCGAATTGTGGATAAAAAAACAACCAAAAGGTCGGAAAATTCAGGGCAAACGCGTGAAAAAAGCAAGCAAGTACCGGAAATTATGAAGGAGATATGATAAAATAAGCTATTTAACAGTATATTACTGTAATTATGAATACCAAAATAGCTTGTGAACAGGGCAAATGCATGAAGGTGTAGAGTCTTGCCATGGCTATAGCGGTTCGCTCTTTTCTGCGCAAAGTTTGAGAGTGCTTACTGAAATAGAGATATGAGGGTATAATATCTCTATAAACAAATTAGAGGAGTGATTATAATGCCTCTATGCAAAAAACGCGGTTTAGGACGCGCGGTTAAAAATGGCGTGATTGCTGGGAAACAGCGGTATAAGCGCGAGGAAGGCGGATACAACTTCCGTCATGGCGATAATCGGACAAACGACAAAATTGCGGCAAAGAAGGCACTATGCGTCTTGTGTGGGGAAGAGGATATTTTTGCGCAACAGTAGGGACAGTAACAGAGGAAATGATAAAGGAGTATATAGAAAAGCATAAAGAAGAACATGAACTAACGGTACATGACGAGTTTCAGTCGTAAACTTTAGAAGGCTTAAGCCTTAGAGCTCCTAACATAACCCACCTGTTTGGGCCTTCAGGCTATAAAGCAATTTTTATAAATGCAGTATTTCAAAGTAAACTTTATCAAGATAGCATGGTTATGATAGATACT
>JAITGK010000031.1 GCA_031280635.1 Synergistaceae bacterium | reverse complement strand
GAGTATCTATCATAACCATGCTATCTTGATAAAGTTTACTTTGAAATACTGCATTTATAAAAATTGCTTTATAGCCTGAAGGCCCAAACAGGTGGGTTATGTTAGGAGCTCTTAACCATGAACACATTCTCAGCAAACACGGCTCGTCTCGCGGCTCAGTCGCTCGCTGAACAGGAACATTCCCGCTGCCAACAACAGCAGATACCACGGCAGCATGGACAAAGAGACCGAAAGAATTCCCGCGAGAGGCGGCAAAAAAGTGGAGCCCACATACGCGCTCGCCATTTGAAGCCCCATTGCCGCCTGGGAGGCGCGTTTGCCGAAGCGCTTCGGCGTCTCGTGAATCATGGCCGGATAAAATGGAGCGCAGCCCAACCCTATCAGAATCAGGCCAGCCAGCGACCCCATAGGCGGCAGAAGCAACATGACCATGCCCGCGGCGCTGACGACACAGCCAAGGCGAATTAGCTTGGGGCCGCTCACCTTGAGGGAGATGAAACCAGAGACAAACCTTCCCGCGGTGATGCTGCCGTAATAGCACGAGGTCCAAGCAGCCGCTGTGGATTCGACCAGCCCTTTTTGTTGAACGAGGTAACTGGCGGCCCACAAACCCGTTGACAGTTCCAGGCCACAGTAGCAGAGAAACGACAGGAGAGCGTACTTCACGCCGGGTACGCGCAGGGCTTCGCCGTTGGTGAGGGAACGGCCGCCATAACACGCTGATCCATTCGCCCTTTTCCAAAGTGGAAGCGAGAAGAATAAGACGATGACCAAACAAAATTGAAGCGCGCCAATGGCCGCGTATCCCCAGCGCCAACTGAGGTTCTTCCCCATGAAGAAGGCCAGGATCAGGGGGCCGGACGTAGCGCCGGCGCCCCAAAAACAGTGCAGCCAGTTCATATGCCGCGCCTTGTGGTTCAAGGCCACGAAATTGTTCAGCGCGGCGTCTATTGAGCCCGCGCCCAAGCCAAGGGGTATGGCCAGCAGGCACAAATGGGAAAAAGACCCCGCCCACGCCGTGCCCAGCAAAGCCAGCGCCGTCAGCAGAACACTCGCCAGGATCACCCCGCCGACCTGGAATCGACGAAGAACGACGTTGCTCACGAGGCTCGAAATTACTGTTCCGGCACACACAATCAGGGAGACGAACCCCGCGCCGGACATCGACGCGCCCAGGTCGGGCCGCATCGCGGGCCACGCCGCGCCCAGCAGCGAGTCCGGCAGTCCAAGTCCAATAAAGGCGGCGTAAATAACAATCAACAAAGAAACCATGCGAAAAACGGGACTTTCATATCCAAATTCTCTCTCTGGCGCTTTATGCCTTCTCTTTGGCAAATATTGAACAGGCAACTTCCTCTGGTCGCCGTCATTCAGGATTGGCGCTGAAAAAAGCGGGCAGAACATCGGGCAGTTTCTCGAAAGGGTACTCCCCCGCGGGAACGCCTTTTTTGAAAAGCACCGCGCCCATGGGTGTTCCGGCCAAGCCAAGGTCGGCGTTTTTTGCCTCTTTGGGGCCGTTGACCTCGCAGCCCATGACGGCCACAGTGACGCCGTCTGGCAGGCCGGAGAGCAGTGGTTCCACCAGTTTCACCAGCTTCATCACATCAACCCTTCGCCGTCCGCAAGTCGGGCAGGAGACTAGCTCCGCTCCGCGCCGCCGCAGACCCAGAGCCCTCAAAATCTCGTAGCCCACGCGGACCTCCCGTTCTGGCTCGTCGGTCAGAGAAACGCGCAGAGTGTCCCCGATTCCCTGAGCTAGAAGAGATCCTATGCCTACCGCGCTCTTGACCACACTGCCGTCGCCGGGCCCTGCCTCCGTAACCCCGACGTGCAGAGGCAGATCGGGGTAGGCGCGAGCGATGAAGGCGTTGGCCCGCAGGGTGTTCCCCACAGACGAGGACTTGGCGGAGAGGATGACGTTCTCAAAGCCCTGTTCCAGGAGCAAGTCCACCTGTTCCTTGACCGCCAGAAAAAGCGCGGTCCCCGCGTCTCCTCCGGCCGCGGACAGGTGACGCGGAGAGAGCGAGCCGCCGTTGGCGCCCACGCGAATAACGACACTCAAGTCCTTCGCCATTCTTACTACTTCGGAGAGCCTGTTGAGCGGCATGTTGCCAGGGTTGAGGCGAACGCTGGGGCAGCCCGCCCTTATAGCGGCGACGGCTATCGCTGGGTCAAAGTGGACGTCGGCCATGAGCGGGAGCGTCGTGCGCTTCGCCAGCCAGGCCAAAGCTCCAGCCAGCTCTGAGGAGGGCAAAGCCGCCCGCGCCAGATCGCACCCCTCGCTCAGAAGACGCTCGCACTGCGCCAAGCATTTCTCCTTTTCAGCAAGTCCCACTTTGAGCATACTTTCCACGCGAATGGGAGCGCCGCCTCCAATTTCAAGCCCGCCAATTCTCACTTTGCGCTTCATGACGCGCCTCAACGCGAAAAAGCGCTAGTCCGCGAAAAGGGAAACAAAAAACGACCGAATTTGATCAATGCTCTCTCCATACAGGTTGAAGATGTCCTTGCCCGTAACGACCACCATCAGCAAGAGCAATAGTACAAGGCCCGCAGCGTTGATCCAGTTCTCAAATCGTTCAGGCAGGCGGCGGCGAAGCACCGCCTCCGGGATCAGGAATACGATTCGCCCTCCGTCCAGGGCGGGGAAAGGAAAGAGGTTCAGCAGACCCAGGTTGAGGCTGATAAGCGACAGAAAGGTGACGAAACTCCACGCGCCCTCACGCATGGCCTGCCCTGACATAGAGGCGATCCCGATGGGACCAGTCACGTCCACCTCCTGCTTCCGAGATATCCAGTCCCAAATGCCCTTGAGCATCAGCTTCATCATATTCCAAGTGTAACTGACGGCGTTGGTGAGGGCTTCCGAGGCGGAGTAGCGCCGGAAGGCCGGAGAGACGCCCAGCATAGGGTAGCCGAGATCCTCCCTGCGGGGAATGGGAGTCGTGATGGTAAGCGCGCGTCCGTCCCGCTCCACCGTGAAGGTCACGTTGCCCTCCAGAGCCGCCGCCCTCAGGCTGTTCGACATCTCGCGCCACTCCGAAACGGGCTTGCCGTTGACCTCAACAACGCGATCTCCTATTTGAAAACCCGCGTGTTGAGCGGGATAACCCTCCATCAGTCTTCCGATCTTCGTGTCGAACATATCCTGAACGCCGTGCCCCCACAGGAACACCACCATCAGCAGAAACGCCAAGCCAATATTGAAGAGGGAACCGTTCAGCAAAATGAAAAATCGCTTCCATACGGGCTGAACGTTGAAACCCATGCCTGGGAGCACCGTCTCGCCGTCGGCCTCCTCCCCCATTCCCGCTAGACGGCAAAATCCACCTATGGGGAAAAGCCGCAGCGACCAGAGCATACGCGTCCCCCCAGGGCCCTTCCTTTCGACCTGCCTCAACGGCGGCCCCATGCCGAAGGCGAACTCGTGCACCTGCGCACCCAACAGCCGAGCCGTTATGTAGTGCCCGTATTCATGAGCGAGAACGCATATCCCTATGACAATCACAAACGCCGCGAAACTCATCAACATCTTATTTTCTCCTTTACTCGAAAGCTACCCAAGTATGTTAACGCTTTTTGCCAAGCAAATCCGAAGTTCCCGCGGTTTCAGGAAAGCGGTGGAGGAGCGACAGCCGGGATGGAACACGACGCTTTGCTCATTATAGCGCTTTGGTTCCGTGCGCGAAACAATTTTATTGACAATCTCCGTGGGGACATTTTAAAATACGAAGAGGAATATCGCCGGGGGTCGTTGTATTACCACGGCAACACAACAAAGGGGATGATTTTGTGTCGAGATTTTTGAGCAAAAAAGTTGTCGTTGCGTTGCTTGTTGTGGCGTGCTGCTTTTGGGCGCCGGCCGCGTTTGCCGCCCGCGAGTTGAGACTGGGGCATTTTGGCTCCGAAAACCATCCCTCTCACACGGCGGCCAAGCAATTCGCCGCAAACGTGGAGAAGAGGACCAACGGCGAGATCAAGATCGTCATCTACCCGAACAACGCCCTTGGCAGTCCTCCTGAGGTGCTGGAGCAGGTCATCCTGGGCGCGCTGGACATGAGCCTGTCGGGTCAGGATCAGCTGGCAAAGCACGTGGCGCTTTTCGACGCGGTGAGCATTCCATTTTCTATCGGCGGATACGACCACATGGACCGCGTGTTGGACGGTCCCTTCAAGGAGTGGGCGTCGGTCGAGGTGGGCAAGGTTGGGCTTGTCTATCTTTCTAGTTGGGAGTGGGGATTCCGTCAGATCACCAACTCCAAACATCCCATCAAGAGCCCCGATGACGTGAAGGGACTCAAAATCCGAACCCCGCCGGCCATGTCTTATCAGGCCGCCATTGAGGCACTGGGCGGCAACGTTCAGACCATCGCGTTTGGCGAGCTCGTCATGGCTATGAGGCAGGGCGTGGTTGACGGACAGGAGAACCCCATCAGCGTTATCTACGACCTCAAACTTTACGAGTCGCAGAAGTTCATCACCATCGTCAACTACCTCTACAGCTCCATGACCCACGTTGTTTCCAAGAGCGTGTGGGACGCCCTCACCACGGAGCAGCGGACGATCCTTCAGGAGGAGTCCGACAGCGCCCGCCTTTTGATGCGTAAACTTGTTCGCGACGAGGAGCGGAAGCAGATCGAGGCCATGCGCTCCATGGGCGTCCAGATAGACCAGCCCGACCTCGCGTCCTTCAAGGCGAAGATGGGGTCGGCCTACGAGAAGATCAAAAAGAACATCGGCGAGGCAAACTTCAACAAGTGGATGGAGATGGCTGAGGCCACGAAATAGCTGGGCCGTCTGTCTGTTGAGAGAGGGGAGTTCGTGGCGCTGGAGCGCGCGGCTCCCCTCTCTGTTTAGGGATGAGGTGCGAAAATGCTGACTCTTTACATATTCGCGGCGCTGATCTTTTTTCTCGTCGTCAACGTGCCCGTCGTGGTCGCGATAGGGATAACGTCGGTGCTGTTCTTCACGGGACTGGGGGAGGGGCGTCTCCTGGCAATGCTCCCACACAGGATGTACTACGGCACCACAGGCTTCACCCTGCTGGCCATCCCCTTCTTTATTCTGGCAGGCAACCTAATGAACGTTGGGGGCATCACGGAGCGCATTTTCTCGTTCGCCAACGCCATGGTGGGGCATATTCCGGGCGGTCTGGGGCAGGTCAACATTGTGGCGAGCGTTATTTTTTCGGGCATGTCCGGGTCAGCCGTGGCGGACGCGGCCGGGCTGGGGCAGATTGAGCACAAGGCCATGGTGGACGACGGATACGACCCCGCGGTTTCCGCAACCCTGGTGGCCGCGTCGTCGGTCATTGGGCCCGTGATCCCGCCCAGCATTCCCTTTGTCCTGTACGGGGCCATCACAAGCGTCTCCGTGGCGCGGCTCTTCATGGCGGGCTTCATCCCTGGCATTCTGATGAGCGTTGGGATGATGATCGCCCTAGCCATACTCGCGCAGCGGCGCGGCTATCCACGCGCTCCCCACAAGGCGCTGTGGGACGTGAGGTGGAGGGTCTTCAAGCGCGCCTTCTGGCCCCTGATGGCGCCGGTCATCATCATCGGCGGCATCATGACGGGCTTCTTCACTCCAACGGAGGCGTCGGTGGCCGTCTGCTTCTACGCTCTGATCCTGGGATTCTTTTATCGGGACCTCAAGCTCCGGGACCTGCCAGAGATTATCTATGGCTCCATCCGCCAGTCGGTGAGTTTGCTCTTCATCATCGCGGCCGCCAACTTCTTCGGCTGGCTCGTCATTCACCAAAAGCTCCCGGACGGAATCATCGTTACCCTGAGCAACTTTGGGGCGACTCAGAGCGAAGTTCTGTGGATCATCATCGGCATCATCCTCATCATGGGCTGTTTCCTAGAGGGAAACGCTATTTTTCTCATCACCCTGCCGCTTTTCATGCCGATAGCCAAGAAGTTCGGCATTGACCTAATCAACTTCGGCGTGGTCATGACGCTGCTCATCATGATCGGCAACCTGACGCCTCCGGTGGGCATGTGCCTTTTCGCGGTCGATAGCTACGCCAAGGTGGGATTGATTGCCCTGAGTAAGGAGATATGGCCCTACCTGATCGTAATTCTGTTCATCACGCTCCTCATTGCCTTCGTTCCGGATATCGCGCTGTTCTTGCCGAACCTTTTGATGGGTTGACGGGAGGCGATTGAGATGATCGCGTTGTTGAAAAAGCTGGACGGGTGGACGCGAAAGACCCTGCGCGTCCTTACCATTTCGATCTTTGTCGCTTTGGGGCTTCTTATGGCCTTGAACGTCGCCTTGAGGCTCACCAACGACCTCTCGAACTACCTGACTCAAAAGGGGTACGCCTCCGCTTCCGCAACGGTCAAGGCGTTGATACCCATCGTTTCCTTCCACTGGTTCGACGAGATCGTAGAGTTGTGTTTCGCCGCCTTGGTGTTTTATGGGGCCGCCGCTCTCTGGGCGTCTAGGGGACATTTTAGCGTTGGGGACTGGATTTCCCCGCGCCTGCCGAGCGAAAGGCTCCGCGCGTTTTATAAGCTGCTGACGTCTTTGATCAGCGCCGTCTTTTTAGGGGTTTTTCTTTGGTTCTCGTTCCGACTCGCGGCGCGCTCTACGGAACTTACCACGGTATTTCAGATTCCGAAGGCGTTTCTCTACTCCTGTATGCCTATATCCTCGTTCATCATGCTGATGTACTCTGTGGCGGACGTATGGACTCACGCGAGGCGACTTTTTGGGGATAAAGGGGCTTACCTCTAGAGCCGTTGACTCTTTTCCTCGCAAAGTTTTTGCCGTTTGCGCCAGGTTTTTGGCTTCTTAATTATGGAACAAAGTTGAACATCGTCTATTCTGTTATATAAGCAAAAACTGGGCAAGGAAAGCCGCTTGTAAGCGTTGAGGCGGCGGTAAAACTGATAGGTTCAACGAAAACTACCGCCGGTCTGAGAGTGATACGCCAACGTGACGATGCTGTATACGAACTTGCTAAAACCGTTTCGGATAAAGAATTTGATTCAATTAGTATCGACACGTTGATTTTCTCAAGTTATTATTTTACAGTTCCTTAGTTGGTATTTTGCGCTGGAAGCGCGGTTGCAACCAGGTGGCAAAATCCCTGTCGCGTATTTTTCGTGGAGTGGAAGCGCCGAGGCGCTTGTCAGGCAAGTCGTGAGGAAACCAGGGGAGGTTTATTTATGAGCAGGAAATGGAAGTTAGCGGTGTATGTGGCAATACCATGCGCTCTATTGTTGCTTGTCGCGGCAAGCGGCAGGCAGTCGCGACAAAGCGACGCCGGTCAAAACATCACAGCGAATACAACTGACCCTAATGTGAGTGGCGGCGAATTAACGTCGTCGGCGGGTAAGGCTATTGTTGGAATCGGACGGGGCGTTGACCATGCCGCTGTTGTCGCGCAGGCAATCGCAAACGCCGGCGGCCTTGAAGGCGTCGTCAGTAAAGGCGATACTGTTATCATTAAACCGAACCTTTCTTCATCCCGGGGAACTCTGACCTATCCGGGTAACACGGATTACCGTGTCGTGGCGGAGGTAGTCCAGCAGGCGCGGGCATTGGGGGCCGGGCGCGTCATTGTCGCCGAAGGCGCGGGTACTGGCAAACCCCTGTCTGACCCAACCATTAGATTAATCAGATTTAACACCATAGAGGGCGTAGAATTTCTGGACCTCAACACAATTCCCAGGGAAGAGTGCTATTACGTAAGTTCTCCAAAAAAACTAACGGAAGAGCCGATTTATATGCCAAAAATCTATGTGGACGCGGATGTTGTGATCAGCGTACCCAAATTAAAAACAAACTATGCCGTAGGCCCTTCTCTTGGCCTGAAAAATGGTTTCGGAGCGCCCCCAAAGCCGCTGATGAATGACGGTACCGCGTGGAAATGGGGACTGCACAATCGTGGCATAGAAAACTCGATAGTAGAAATCAACCTCTTACGTAAACCCGATTTTGTCGTTATTGATGGAATTGTGGCTGGAGAGGGAAACGGCCCAACAAACAACGATCCTGTTGACGCGCAAATTGTGCTGGCCGGAACGGATGTCATGGCCGTCGATACAATAGCGTCTTACTTCATGGGGTTTACTCCGCAAAAACTTCCGCATCTCAAACTTGCCGCGGAAAACGGGCTTGGCGAATATAGGATGGAGCATATCGAAGTTGTGGGCGCGAACATACATAAAATCCGTATGGATTTTGCCAGTCCCTTCCCCAAAGATTAACAGGCGTGTATATGAAAAATTTTGTATTCATGGTCATTGCTTTTTGCGCAATGATCGCAATGACAGCAAACGCGCAGTCGCAAAAAGGCACAGGGAAAATCCTTATCGCCTATTTTACCATGCCGGAATCAAGCGGGGTTGACGCGGTATCAGGAGCGAGCAGGGTAGTCGTTGACGGCAAGGTAATCGGCAATGTTGAGTTTGTCGCAAACTGTATCCAGAGGGCGACAGGTGGGGATATGTTCGCTATACGGACAATTCAAACGTATCCGGGTGAGCATCAGCCCTTGCTTGAGACGGCGCGAAATGAGCTAAAAGCAAACGCCCGCCCCCAGTTAGCGGCGCGTATTCCTGATTTGCGGAACTACGACACGATTTTTTTGGGCTACCCAATCTGGTGGTACGATTTGCCAATGCCACTTTACAGTTTTCTGGACGAATATAACTTTGCTGGAAAAACCATAATCCCCTTTACCGTTCATGGGGGCGTCCGCTTTTCCGGAACGATAGAAAAAATTATCGCGCTGGAACCACAAGCCGCCGTGAGCAAGGAAGGACTCGCGGTTTCCCGAAACAATGTAATTCGTTCAGAACTTGATGTTATCACATGGCTTCGCGGATTGGGTATGATTCATTAAATGGCTGAAATCACACAACGGGAACTTCTCTATCTCTGGTATGACGTCTCCATCCAGGCAGAGTCGATCGTCTGGTATTGGGTGCTGGGAATGGCGCTGGGGTCCTTGGTTTCCGTATTCGGTAAAGAAAAAATCCACGCCCTCTTTGCCAAAATGCGGAACACACGAATGGGCGCTTTCGGCGTTGTTCCCGCTTCGCTTCTGGGCATCGCCTCGCCGCTTTGTATGTATGGCACAATTCCGATTGCCGCCTCTTTCGCGGAGAAGGGCATGGCGGAAGACTGGATCGCCGCTTTTGTGATGAGTTCAATCCTCTTAAATCCGCAGTTGCTCTTTTACAGCGCCGCTCTGGGCGTTTCGACGCTGGTTATTCGTTTTGTCAGTTGTTTTCTATGCGGCGCGGCGGCGGGAATTGTGGTCAGATTGTTGTTCAGGGACAAGCGGTTTTTTACGTTTACGAAGTTTGAAAACATGGCAAGCCGCGATACCGACCCAAACCCGCTCACGCGTTACCTGAAAAATTTCGGCAGGAACGTCAAAGCAACCGGATGGTATCTTCTTATCGGCATTGTTCTTTCCGCGCTTTTTCAGCGTTATGTGCCGCGGGAAGCCTTTGGAAAATTATTCGGAACCAATAGAGGCTTCGGCGTGTTGATGACGGCGACTATCGGCGTTCCCCTATATATATGTGGCGGCGGTACAATCCCATTACTTCAGGCGTGGCTCTTAAACGGAATGACTATGGGTTCCGCGACCTCGTTTATGATAACCGGTCCCGCAACCAAAATCACCAATTTAGGGGCGCTGAAAATCGTGTTAGGCACAAAACACTTTGCCCTTTATTGGCTCTTTGTGGTTGCCTTTGCGCTGTTCAGCGGGCTGATGGTTGATTATGCGCGATGGTAATAAGGGCAACAATACCAACAAATACTTAAGGAGGAACACATGGAATACACAAAACTGGGAAAGACAGGTATAGACGTATCACGGTTTGGATTGGGCTGTATGCGGTTTCCCGAAAACAAAGCAGACGCGATCAACATGGTGCGTTATGCCATTGACAATGGCGTTAATTATATTGACACCGCTTATGTGTATGAAAACAGTGAAATGATTACCGGTGAGGCATTACAGGACGGATACCGCGAAAGAATAATATTGGCAACCAAAAGCCCAATTTGGAATATACAGGCGCATGATGATTTTGAGAAATATTTGGATGAAGAATTGAAACGTTTACGCATGGATCATATTGATATATACCTGCTTCATAATTTGAATCCGGGAAATTGGAAGGCTGTGAAAAAATATGACGGGCTGAGTTTTCTTGACAAAATGGTTAAGAAAGGAAAAATACGATATAAGGGTTTTTCAATTCACAATACTGTAGAAGTTTTCAAGGAAATTGTTGATATATTCGAGTGGGAAATGGCCCAAATTCAATTAAACATATTAGGTGAAACCTATCAGGCGGGAATTGAAGGATTAAGATATGGAGCAAAGAAAGGCTTAGAGCATCTATCATAACCATGATATCATGATAAAGTTTACTTTGAAATACCGCATTTTAAAAATTGCTTTATAGCCTAAAGGCCCAAACAGGTAAATTATGTTAGGAGTTCTTAATATCCCCTGCCTTGTGAAGGACTGCCCAATAAGAGTATCTATCATAACCATGCTATCTTGATAAAGTTTACTTTGAAATACTGCATTTATAAAAATTGCTTTATAGCCT
This sequence comes from Synergistaceae bacterium, assembly GCA_031280635.1. GTDB lineage: Bacteria > Synergistota > Synergistia > Synergistales > Aminobacteriaceae > JAITGK01. The sequence goes on along the minus strand of JAITGK010000031.1, from coordinate 7 downwards.
GAAGGCC
>JAITGK010000178.1 GCA_031280635.1 Synergistaceae bacterium | reverse complement strand
CGTCGTAGCCGCGAGTGGCCAAAACCCCCATGGCGTCGGCGGCGTCTCTGGCCATGATCGGCAGCGTCGCGCCCAGCTCGCGGGCCTTGGCGGTCAAAGCCGCGAGTTCCTTGTCGGCCGCGCCCGTGATGGCGGCGACGCGCGTCATAGACGCCTCGAACGCGCCGCCGACCCTAAGGGCTTCTTGACCGAAGCGGGGGAAGCTGCTGTAGTAGACCATGCTCTTGCCGAGCGGGAAGGAGACGGCGACAGGATGGCGTGTTGAATGGCAAGACATTCGGCACGGGCTTGCCGCTTGAGGACGAGAAAGAAAATCTATCGGTGATCATCGCAGAATTTAACGAACGGCTCGGCGCGAATTTTACCGATATGGATGAGGTTTTGGAGCAGTTTATGCAAGACATGGCGGGTAGAGAAGAAATAGTTCTGCGCGCTAAGAATTCTTTTGACCTCTTCAAAATCATTTATGGATGTGGTTTTGAGTCGCATGACGAAGAACCAGAAATTCTGCGAGCAGTACCTTGAAAACGAGGAATTCAGGAAAGAAGTCGATAAGATACTGCTGCCTCTCGTCCATGGGCAGCTGTCGAAGATTTAGGGTAATCTGCTAGGCATTTGTAGAGGATTAGGTTTATGGCGTTTTTCATAATCATACGTGGAAATAAGAGGCCAAAAGCCAGATATAAACGGAAAAAACTTTGCGCAGAAAAGAGCAAACGGCTCTAAACACTCAACGTGATATGAAAAAGCCGAGCCGTTCGCGCTTGTCTCAGATTCTCTCCGGTATCTCGATCTTTGTGCCTTCAGGGTAGTGCTCTGGGAAGAAGAGCTTGAGTACCTTCTCTTCGTTGGGTCTGCCCACTAGGCTGCCGATGACAAAAAGCGCGAGACCCACTCCGATGCCCACCACGATCTGGTGGAATCCGCCGAGGGGTATCTTAGCCGCCATGAAATAACAATAGGCGAAGACGCCACCCGCCATGGCCATGATGGCCCCCGTGAGATTGGCCTTTCTCCAGAAAAAGCCCAGAAGGAACACCCAGAAGAAGGAGGTCTGAAGGCCGCCAAAGGCGAACATGTTGACCCACACGATGACGGTAGGGGGCTTGATGGCGACGAGAATACAGGCTAGACCGATAATGGTGGTCACGACGGTGGAGAGCCTGCCGATCTTTTTCTGATCCACGCTCCTGTGCTCCAGGGAGTGTTGGTACACGTCTTTAATGATGGAAGAGGAGGCTGTTATCAGCAGGGAGGAAACGGTAGAGATGGAGGCGGCTAGGGGACCGATAATCGCCATTCCCGCCAGAAGGGGCGGCAGGAAGCCGACGATCAGGTGCGGCGTAACGGAGTCGGTGGTGGCGCCGGGGAGCTTGTGAATGACGCCGCGGGACAGCACGCCCAGAAGGTGCATCCCCAGCATCATGGCTCCCACCACCACGGTACCGTAGATCATAGCCCTCTGAAGCCCCTTAGAGGTCTTGTAACTCAGGTTTCGCACCAAGGACTGAGGCAGACCCAGGGTGCACACGCCTGTTAGGAGCCACTGGGAGAGGAAAATCTGTACGGGAAGCGAGCCGCCCGCCGTGGGTTCCAGCATATGGGGCTGTTCGTTGATGACAGCCATGATGCCGCTCATGCCGCCGCCATGACTCAGGATGGCGTAGGCGATGACGGCCATGCCCAGCAGCATGAAGACAGCGCAGATGGTATCGGTGACAGCCACCGCTTTGAACCCGCCCACGGCGGTGAAAATGACGACCACAAGGGCAAAGAGGAACATGCCGGCGATGTAGTTGTAGTCTATTTCAAATCCCCACAAGGCGGCGTGCCTGACCAGCTGCCCTTCTTCGGCCAAAAAACCCTGAACCGTGGCCGCGAAGAGGTTGGCGCCCCCCATGAACTGAGCCACCATTGTGGCGCAAAAAAACACGACGATGAGCACGGCGCCCAGGTTGGCCAGCAGGTTGGACTGGTAACGGACACGGAGCACGTCAATGACGGTGACGGCGTCGATTTTCCTACCGATGACGGCCATCTTTTTGCCCATCACCCCCATGACCAAAAAAGCCGCCAGTACCTGGGTCATGGCGAAGTAGACCCACCCAAAACCCCTTTGCCACGCGACGCCAGGCCCACCCACGAAGCTGGAAACCGAGGAGTAAGTCGCGACCAAGGTCATAGCGAAGACGAACCCGCTCAAGCTCCTACCGCCGATGAAGTAGTCCTTGGAAAAGTCTTTCTCTCTGTCTTTTTGAGAGTTTTGCTGAATGATGAATCCCACGACGAGCATGACGGCCAGAAAAATAAATACGGGCGCAAGAACCAAAAAAGTCCGCATTAGGCTCACTCCTTCGCCGGTTCGTCCGCTGGCTCGTCGTCTTCAAGGCTGAAGTCCTTGAACACTCGTGCGCTCAACAGCGCCACTAGAACGATGGACAAAATCCACACGCCAAAGCAGCTCAACACAAACCAGCCGGGCATTTGGAAGATAGTGTAGTCGATCCAAGACGTGCCGAACCCCGCAAGCCACCAAAAGGCGATGAGTACCGCCGCGGCGACCCACGTGGCTTTCGCCTCCTTGTTCATCTGGATGAACTTCTCTCGATAGCTCATTTTTTCCATTTTTTCCATAATAAAACCTCCTTACTCGAGAAAATACAGTGACGCGAGGGCGAAGATCTTCGCCGCCTCGATCAGGTCTTCTACCTCTACCCACTCGTCGATATGGTGGGGGATCGAACGGTCGCCCGCCCCTGTCACCAACACGGGAATATTCCCCCAAGCCTGAAGGAACGTCCCGTCCGTGGCCCCCGGCACGCCGTTGTAAACCTCTTCCCTTCCCATGACCTCTCGGTAAGCCCTGGCCGCGGCCCGGACGAGAGGATGGTCTTTGGGTACCTCCGTCCAGGGGCGGTCGTCCAGCTGCTCCACCGTGGCGTCAAACCTGTCGTCCCCGTCCGGGAACTGTTTCGAGAGGCGTTCCGCGATCCCCCGAACTTGACGCGTCAGCGCCGCGTGATCCTGTCCCGGCACGGTGCGAATGTCGAGGGCCAGCGCCGTTTCCCCCGGAACGACGTTGAGCTGCCCCACTCCCATGGCTGGGGAGCGAATGACGGTGGGAGTAAAGCTAGGCCAGCCTAAAAATTCGTGTTTCCCCAGCCGGTCTTTCTCAAAATTTTCGAGTTGCCTCAACTCGGTAATGAAACGAGCGAGGCCCCAATTGGGATCGCTGCCGGAAAGAGGCATGGCCCCGTGACACTGAACCCCCCGGAACGTCACCTGAAGCCTCACCGCTCCCTTTTGGAACACGCAGAGCTGCTTTTCCTCGGGCTCACAGACGATAGCGCCATCAACATTTTCGCCCCAGCCCTTTTTCAAGAAGTGCTTGATACCAAGCATCAGACCTTCTTCGTCCACCGGAATGCAGAGCAGGACATGGCCTTTGAAGGGGACGCCGCTGTCCTGAATGGCCTTAGCGGCGAAAATGGCCGCCCCCAGGTTGCCCTTCGTGTCATTGGAGCCGCGCCCGTATAATATCCGCCTGCCGTCCCGATAGACGACCTCCGCGCCGAAGGGGTCGTGCTTCCAGTCCGCGCGGTTCCCTATGGAGACCACGTCCTGGTGTCCCTCCAACAGGATTGTCCTGCCCCCAGACTCCCCGCGTAGAAAGGCTACCACGTTGGCTCTGCCCGGCGCGACCTCGTCTAGGTGTACCTCGAAACCTTCCTGACGCAGAAAATCCGCGACGAACTCCGTCACCCGCGCCTCGTTGGCCCCCTGCGCCTCGGGGTTGTACACGCTGTCGATCCGTATCAGGTCTTGGACGAAACGAAGCATTCCATCCACGTCCAACGCCTCCAGCACCTTGCCGTACTTTCCCATGCCGCACCGCCTCAATTATGAAATTTTCCCACGCGGAATTCTTTGCGTCTCCTTACATCAGACGTATTCTTTGGGTCACCCCGATCCGCTCCAAAAAGCAGGCGTCGTGACTGACGACGATCAGCGCTCCCGTGTAGGCGTTGAGAAGTTTTTCCACCGACTCCACGGAGTCCAAGTCCAGGTGGTTCGTGGGCTCGTCCAGGATCAAAAGTTGCGGGGGTGGGTCTCGGTGGATAGCGCAGAGCAGGGCCAACTTCAGACGCTCCCCGCCGCTCAAGGCCCTGGCTGGAAGCCCCAGCCTCTCGCGAGCAAGCCCAATCTGCACTAGCCGCGTGCCCGCCTCGCTCAAGCTCAGGGTTTTGCTTTCGGCGCGAACCAGCTCTACGGGAGTGCGATCCTCGTCGATGTCCGCAAACTGCCCTAGGGAGGCGTAGGGGACCCTCACCTCGCAGCCCCCGGAAAGGGACGCGACCTCGCTCCTCAGCACCCGCAGGAGCGTGGTCTTGCCGCTGCCGTTGGCTCCCTCCACAGCGGCCCGCTCCGGCCCGGTCATCGTCCAGTCGATGGCGTCCTGGTGGGTTCCGTAGGGCAGCATGACTCCCTCCAGCCGCAGAACGACCTTTGCCCCGTGGACGGAACAGGCTGGGGGAATCAATATTACCGGGTCTTCGATTCCGGCGCTCAGAAAGGCCTCCTTCTCCGCCTCCGCCAGCTCCGCCGTCTTTTTTTGCTTCAACTCGCTCAACTTGCCCGCGGTTTTTTCCGCCGATCTTCTCATCATGTGCAACAGCGCCTTGGGCATATCCCCGGCGGCGCCGCGTTTTTTTCCTTGAGCTGTCCGGCGCCGCTGACGCTCTATGGAGGCCTGCTGCTCGGCCGCCGTCCGCCTGCGCTCGGTCTTGACGTGCGCTAAGTGAGCCAAGGTCGCTTGGCGCTCCCGCTCCCGGGCCTCCGCGTAGAGGCTGTAGTCCCCGCCGTAGCTTTTGAGGCCCTGCGAGGAAAGTTCCACAATGCGCTCCACCTGTCCCAGAAGCTCCCGGTCGTGGGTCACCACCAGCAACCCTCCCCGCCACGTATTGAGGTACTCCGTCAGGGCCCTCCTGCTGGGTGCGTCTAGGTGGTTCGTAGGCTCGTCTAGAATCAGAAAATCCGCGCCGGAGAGGAAAGCCCCCGCCAGTAAGACCCGCGTGCACTCCCCGCCGCTGAGGGTCAAGGCCGGAGTGTCCATCGTGAGGTGTCTCAGACCCGCCGCGTTCAGCTCGCGGGTAAGGCGATCCTCCACGTCCCAGCCGCCGTCCGCCGACTCCAGGTCCCGCGCGTTCCCCTCGCCCCGCTCGGCGCGGCGAACCGCCTCCAGAACCTCCCCAAGTCCCGCGAGGGCGGAAACTGTGGAAAATTTTCCGGGATCCATCATCTGATCCAGGTAAAAAACGTCCCCGTCGCGAACGACGCTACCGGAGGACGGTTCCAAGAGTCCGGCCACGATCTTCGCCAGAACCGTTTTGCCCGCGCCGTTGCGCCCCACCAGCGCGGCGCGTTCTGGTCCGAAGCTCTCACTCAGGTTCTCAAAAAGCGTCCGTCCGTCTGGCAGGACAAAAGAAACGCTGTGGATAGAAACGCGGGGCTCGCACACCGGCTTCACCTGGCCCTTCCGCCCTTGTGCGGGGCAAGTCCAGCCAGAGCCAGGATGTACTCCATGTCCAGGGATTGGGTCATCCGCGCGGCCAGGGCGTCGTAGTTTTTCCCCTCCTCGACGTTCGAAGGCAGGCGCTCCGGCAGGTCTTTGCGCCGCCTCAGGAGGTTCAGCCAGAAGGCCCGGAACGCGCTGTTGTGAAAGGCGTTGTGCAAGTACGTTCCCGCCGCGTGGAAGTCCGTGTCGGCCAGTCCGTCCTCCCGCCCGTTCAGGATAAAGAGCGCGTGAAATTTTTCGCTCAGTGTTTCATCTTTTTCATGAGTTTTCTCCCGCAGTCGGCGGGTCTCGCCGAAGTGGATTTCGTAGCCCTGGACGGTGAAGGGCTCCGGAAAAGAGGGGTGGACGGCCCGACCCGCGCTTTGGATGGTGGTTTTTTCCTCCGCGGTGAAGTCCGTCACGACGGGCAGAAGACCCAGTCCCTCCATCTCCCGCAGTTGGTCGTTATCCCGCAGGAAGGGATCGTCGAGACGCTCCCCCATCATCTGGTAGCCGCCGCACAGGCCAAAGACGGCCCCTCCCCTCTCATGAAACTCCACGATGCGATCCGCCAGGCCCGAGTCACGCAGAGCTTTCATATCCTGTACCGTGCTCTTGGTTCCGGGGAGCACTACCGCGTCCAGGCGATGAAGCGGCGTGCGCTCGTCCACCTGGACCACCTCCACGTCAGACTCCGCCGCGAAGGCCTCGAAGTCCGTGTAGTTGGAGACGTAGGAGAGCCGGACGGCCCCAATGAACAGCGTTTTATCGCGCCCGTTTCGCGGGAAACTTTGGGGAAGAGAGCCCCAGGGGATAGAAAGGGAGTCCTCCCCCGCCACACGTATACCAGGTAGCCACGGCATGACCCCGGCGACCCGGATCCCCGTGCGCCTCTCCGTCCAGCGAACGGCGGGCTCGAAAAGCAACAGGTCTCCCCGGAACTTGTTGAAGATGATGGCCTTGACGCGCTCCCGGTCGTCGCCCAGCAGCTCCAGGGTTCCCACCACGGCGGCTAAGGCCCCGCCCCGGTCCACGTCCGCCGTCAAGATCACGGGCACATCCGCCTCGCGCGCCACGCGCATGTTGACGATCTCCGTGTCGTTGAGGTTGACCTCGGCGGGGCTGCCAGCTCCCTCGATCACCACCGCGTCAAAGTTTTTTTCGATGTGGGTCAGAGCCCCCCGCACCGCCGCCAGTCCCTCGTTCATGGTGAAGGAGCGGTAGTAATCGGCGGGAGCGTCAAACACCTTCCCCATCAGGACGATCTCGGAGGACGTGTCCTTACGAGGCTTCAATAGAATGGGGTTCATAAACGCCTCCGGCTCCAGACGGGCCGCCTCAGCCTGGGCAGCCTGGGCCCGACCTATCTCCAGCCCGTCTCTCGTCACGCAGGAGTTATTGGACATATTCTGAGACTTAAAGGGGCAAACCCTGTACCCCCGGTCTGAAAAAACGCGACACAGCCCTGTGGCCAGAAAGCTCTTGCCCGCGTCGCTGCTGGTACCCTGGATCATGACGCCTCTCATCGCGCATACTCCTTAGAATAGGCTGCGGGTATTATACCAGTTTCACGCTATGGCTTACTAAATATTCACTGGGGTTTCTCAAGATTATAGTATAATGCGTGTGAGCGCTCATACGCGTTTTGTTGGCAGGAAGCAAACAGATCTGACCGTCTGGCGGAGAACGTGCAAAGGAGAATGGGAAATGACGGAAAGCTGCAAAGCCATTATCAACTTTTTGGGGTGCGATTACGAGCTATTTGAAAATGAGAAGAGCGCTGATAAAATCACAGACCGTTGGAACGAACTTACCGAACAGGGCGAACGGAAGGGCTTTTTCCCGTTGTTGATTGTGGTAAGCGATGTTTTATCCGACGCGCTGGAGATCCAGGATATGGAAAATACGCCGGAGGGCGTCGCCGCTTTCCGGGAGAACGTTCTTCACGAGGCGGAAGAAGTAGACGTGCGGACGTTTTTGGACGAGCGATTGGCGGAGTATATGGAAATGCACAGCGACATGGACATTATGGGGAAGTTCAAATCCACCTCCACCGAGCCAACTGAGCGTTTTTGCTGCCATCTGAACATTTTAAAGAAAAACAGGCCTCACCCCGAAATTCTCATCGCGAAAGTCCCCGCCAAACATCCATGGGAACTGGCGGCTTGGCTGCCGATGGGCGGCTTCAACGATTGCCCCAGTCCCACCGAGCAGACGGCTGTCTTTAAATACTGGTATGAGAAATACGGCGCGGTTCCTGGCGTGGTGACCTACGACAACTGGGAAATGAAACTGACCCGGCCGCCCTTGAAGGATGAGGAGGCGGAGGCGTTGGCGAAAGAGCATTTCGCCTTTTGCTATGACGTGGTCATGCAGGCTAGCGAGGGCTGGGCCACGATCCGCGCGAGGGCAAGCGAGTTGAAAGGCTCCACGGTCTGGTACTTCTGGTGGGATTGAGCAAACTGAAAGGGGAACGCGATGGAGGCCTATCGCTTTCAAGATAGAATGAGCGACAAGTTTTGGCGGATCGAGTACGCGGGCGCGGCTTTGGCCGTTAATTACGGCAAAATCGGAACCATCGGCAGGTACCAGGTGAAAGAGTTCGGCAGCAAGGAATTATGTGAGAAAGAAGTCAAAAAGCTCACGCTTGCAAAACTGAAAAAGGGATATCAACCCTTTGCGGAGTTTGACCCGAACGGGCATTTTTACTTGGACGACAAGGAAACCGGACTGCACCCGCTGACCTCCCATCCTAGGTTCCGGGCGTGTTTTACCGAGGAGTTCTACTACGACTGCGTTGACGAGGAAACGCCTTTCGGCAGCGACGAGGGGAGCGACACGCTAGGGCAAATCGCGGAGGGTGTCCGAAAAGATAAGTCGTTGAATTTCGCCTCCTTTCCCTCAAAAATAGTGGAGACCTATTGGGGCATGACCTATTTGCCCGCGTTTGACATTTCATGGGAAGCGGTGAAAAAACTGACGGAAACCGACAAGACGAACCTGACGCAGAGCAATATGGTGACTTACGCCACTGCTTTCGCCCAGATCAAGATCACCGGACGACTGGATGCCGCTCTGAAGGTCCTCGCGCTGAACGCCATGAGGCGGACGGAGATCACCGCTGAAATTTTGGGCTGGAGCGCCAGACCGTCGGAGGTTATGGAGAAGATGATAGCGGATTTGGAAGCGTTTCCAGCGGACGAGCCTGGGCAGACGCATCGAAAATAGCCCATTGTTATCCTGATCTAACTCGATAATATATTAACCTAAAATGGAGAAATTTCTAGCACTACACTTCATTTCGATCTTTCAATTGCAGCTTAAACTCTCATTTTAAGCCAATATTCTCGAAGTGTCTTTGCCAG
>JAITGK010000144.1 GCA_031280635.1 Synergistaceae bacterium | reverse complement strand
AAGAGCTCCTAACATAACCCACCTGTTTGGGCCTTCAGGCTATAAAGCAATTTTTATAAATGCAGTATTTCAAAGTAAACTTTATCAAGATAGCATGGTTATGATAGATACTCTAAAGCCTGCTGAAAGTCCTAAGGCTTAAGCCTTCTAAAGTTTACGACTGAAACTCGTCATGTACCGTTAGTTCGTGTTCTTCTTTATGCTTTTCTATACACTCCTTTATCATTTCCTCTGTTACTGTCCCTACTGTTCCGCAAAAATATCCTCTTCCCCATAAATGCTGGCGCCAGTACCGTTTCTTCAAATTTGGATACTCTTCTTGCGGTAAGCGCGAACTTCTTCCTTTCAAATATCGCGCTATCTTCGATTGATACACCACCTCACGGAATAGCATATCAAAAACAAAAAATTGCTGAAAGCTAATCGGCTAAAGCCGGTGGTTTTCAACCTGGCATTAGAAAAAAATTCAGTTATATCAATACTCTACGTCTTCAAGCGTTTGCCCTGACGGGCGGAGGGGCGTCGCGCTGGAGCAAGCGTCTTTGGGTTATAATGAGAGGTAAACTATTTCAACCGATAAAAATCTTCGATATGTTCCAGATAGCGGAGGAGGAAGCGCGATGATACTGTACATTCATGGTTATCAGGGTTCGCCGGGTTATAAACTAGAATTGGTCAAAAGGGTTTTTGGGGATATGTACGCCAACATTCAAGCCCCGCAGCTTCAAAATACCGACGCTTCCGCCGACCTGAAGCTATTGAACGGGCTTCTGCCGGCCGAAACGGGAACCGCCGCGACCGTCAAACACCCTCACCTCATCATCGGGCACAGCCTGGGTGGCTTCTACGCCTGGCACCTTTGCCGCCATCGTCAGGACGACTGCGTGTGTCTGCTGATAAACCCGGCGCTCACGCCTTTTATCTCGTTCAAAAAGCACCCCGCGATCACGCGAGTGTTCCTAAAACAGCTTTTTGACTGCTTCGCCCAGGTGTATCTTCAGGAATACGAGTCCAAGGTATGGGTGGCGTACTGTCAGGACGACGAAGAGGTAAACCATGTCACCACCACCGAGCTGATTTTGAAGAAACCCAAAAGAGAGAAGTGGAACGAGAACGTTTTTTTCCCCGTGCCTGCCGGAGGGCACAGGTTTTGGGACGAATACGAACTGGAGCGCATATTCCTGAAGGTGAAGCAGGACATCCAGAGCAACGATTATTTCCCTTATTAGCCTCAGAGCCGCGATGGATGAAGACAAACGGCGGGGCGCGGCCGCCTTTTTTCATTCTCTCCAATCTGTAATAGGTTTGATTTCTTCTATGCTGACGCGATTACGACCCTCTCGCTTGCTTTTGTAAAGAAGTTCGTCGGCGCGGGCCACCAGCGTCAAGGGCGCGTCATCTTCCCGCGGGACGGAGCAACCGAAGGACATCGTGACCCTCACCGTCACGTCGCCATCCTCTACCACACAATCTTCTTCGATGGCCATTCTCAGAGATTCAAGCTTTCTGCGCAATCGCTCGCTCGGAATATCCTGAAGCAGGAGCAGGAACTCCTCCCCTCCCCACCTCCCCACGATGTCAGCGCATCTCAGGTTCTTTTTCAGCGTTTCAGCGACCTTCTTTAACACCAGGTCCCCCACGTCGTGACCGTGTTCGTCGTTAACCTTTTTAAAGAAATCAATGTCCGCCATGACCACCGCGAAGTTCATCTTCCCCCGGAAATGAAGGTGCGCCCACTCGTGCAAGGCGTCCTCCATATAGCGACGATTCGGGATTTTGGTCAAGGAGTCGTTGTAGGCGAACTCCCCTAGTTTCTCGATTTGAAGACGAGCGTCGTTCCGGGTGGAGACGTACTCGAATATTCCCGCCGCGCCGACGACGCCTCCATTCTCGTCCAGAAGGGGGACGCAACGCAACCGAATGGGCACGCGGTACCCGCGTTTGTGCCGCAGGGACGCCGTCAACTCCAGTGGGGTTTCCCGCACGGGCTCACGCAACAGAGGACAGTCCGCGATGCACGACTCCTCGTTTTTCACAAAAATAAAGGACAAAATCCCATCACGACAGGATCTGCCCATGACTTCTTTCGACTTATATCCTGAAATCCGCTCCGCCGTGGGGTTCCAGTAGGTGATCTTCCCCTGCTTGTCCACGAAGTACAGGCCATCGAGAAGGTTGTCGAAAATAAATCTCAACCGCGGGCTGGGGTTCAACAAGTCCGCCATGCTTTTCCCCTTTTCTTTGCGTCGCACGCAAGGTAATTTGGCACAGCTCCCCTCAGCGGCCAAAGCCGGGGAGTCCCCACCATCACCCATCAAAATTTAGCCTATTTTAACATAAAACGACTCCGCGGCGTGAGGAAGCCCCATGATAAAACACCTCCCAGAATGATGTGCCCAGCATAGGCTCGCATGGCGCTTTTATGCGCTAAAATAAAAAAACGAGAAACGCCGGATAAACTTGAAACAGGGAGGTTTTTTTGTTGCTTGGTATAAAACGTCTTTCCGCTGCGCCACCGCTTTTTTTTGTGCTTTCCTTTTTGACCTGCCTATGTCTTTTGCCGCCCGCTGCGGGCCAAGCCGCGGATTTCGAGTTCACGGGAAAGATCGACGCGCGGGACGCCACGTCCCGACTCTTGGCCCACTACGCCGAGAGGTTCACGCCTGAGGATTTGTACCTCCTGGTGGACGAACCCCCTGACGAGACCGGGCGCTTCCGCGACATCTATATGGACCTGACGGGCGTCACGATCGGCGGGGTGCGCGTAGACAAGCTGACTTTCAGAATGCTGGACGCCAGCTTCAACGCTCCCTCCGAGTGGGAGGCGGGAAACGTGGAGTGCCGGGACGCCTTGCGGATTTACGCCCGCTGCCTCCTCCGGGAGGACGACGTCAACCGGAGGCTGGCCACGGAGGTCTTCGGCGGCGGCGGTCACTGGCAGAACATCTCCATGAAAATCTCTCCCGCTGGGTTCTACGCGAGGGGGAACTACATCGCGGAAGTCCTGTTCTTCTCCCTGAACATCTTGATCGAGGTCGAGAGCGGCCTCAAAATCGTGGACAACCGGGAGCTGTGGCTGGACCGCTACAAGTTTCGCGTCAACAGACTGGACGTGCCTGACTACATCACCCGGAAGGCCATCGACCAGATACAGCCCCTGTTGGACTTGGGGCGCTTTCCCCTGCCGCTCAAGCTGCACAACGTGGAGTTTCAACAGGGACAGGCCGTCCTTTCTACCCGAATACTCCCCGAACCCGCGCAGAGCGGGATCAGCTACCATTATCGGAAGGAGTAGGCCATGTACGGCATAGAGCGCAAGCGCTATTTCTGGGTCAGTGTTTCGGCCTTACTTCAGGGGCTTCTTCTGGCGGAGTACGCCAACGCTGGCTCTGGACTTTTTCTTGCCTTACCTCTCACCCTAGTAGTGGCCCTTCCTTTTTCCTTCTGGTTTGCCCAGGAGCACTGGGGCAGGCGTCTCCGACGTTTCCTGGCCGCCCTTGCCGGGAGCCTCGCCGTCTTCTACGCCTACTGGCTATGGTCGGTCTTTCCCACGAGCGCGGAGTTCTACTACCTGCCTACGCAAAACATGGTTCTGACGCGAGTCTGCGTCGCCGTCTTCTTATTTCTGCCCTTCTTTCAGTGCCGTATTGCCTCGTGGAGCTGGCGAGTTCCTTACTCGGAGGTTTTCTTCCAGTTTTGCCGCAACGTCTTCTTGCTTTTTCAGGCCGCCATCGTTACGGCGGTTTTTTGGGCCCTGCTGTTCACTGCCTCATTGCTTTTCGATATCATCGGGCTGGACTTCATCCCCCAGGTTCTCTTCAACCCCTACGCGGCCTTTCCCCTGACGAGTCTCACGGTGGCCCTCTCGATCACCCTGGCCCTGAAGCGTCCCGGCATCGACTCCTTAGGGCGATGGATACTGGCCATCCTGGCCTGGCTGCTACCGCCCTTTTCGCTGCTCTCTGTGGTGTTCGTCGCGTCCCTTCCCTTTTCGGGACTTCGGCCTCTGTGGGACACGGGGCAAGCCAGTTCCCTGATGCTGCTCCTGCAGTTCGCGACCATCCTGTTGGCCAACGCGGCGTGGCTGGACGGCACACGCGCGCCTTTTCCCAACCGGATAGTATCGGGGATCGCCAAGCTGTCGCTGCTCTGTTTGCCCGTTTACACGGCGCTTTGTCTCTACTCCTTAGGGATCCGCATTCAGCAGTACGGTTGGAGCGTTGACCGGATACAGGCGGCGTTTTTCGTGGTTGTGGCGGGGGTCTGGGGGATTGGCTACGCAGGCATCGTCCTTTCGCGTCAATGGCCCGCTATGCTGGGCCGGGTCAACGTGGCCGCCGCGCTGATCCTAGCGGTCATCACCACCGCTATGAACTCTCCCATCCTCGACCCCTACCGCCTTTCCGCCGACAATCAGGTGGAACGTCTTCTTGAAGGACAAATTCATCCCGAAAACTTCGACTTCCTATACCTGCGCTTCAACCTGGGGCGTTACGGCAACTACGCTCTGGCCCGCCTAGGAGAACGCGGAGACGCCCCCGAGGGGAAAGTCTTGCGCGAACAATTGACGACCGCGCTCTCCGTGAGTGTTCACGATCACTGGCTCAACACTCGTGGCATACTGCTTTCCGAGAAAAGGCGCAGGGAGATTCTGGCGAGCGCCAGAGTCTATCCGGAAGGACGCTTCCTCCCCCCCCAAGTGGTGAGCGACTTGGCTCGGCAGTGGACCCAGGACGCCTCGTTTCCCTTTTTTGGCGTCCGAAGCGGCTCGGAGCTGTTCTTTGTGTTCAAAAGAGTGGTGTCTCAGGGGGATGGACAGGAGGAGAAAGATAAAAAGGAAGAGCTTTTGCTGTTCGGGCCAGGAAGCGGCCTCGTGTTCGATATGTCCTCGTTGGAACCGCGCCTGGTGGGGACAATTCACGGCCTAAGCGCCCTACCGTTCCTGGGAAACGTCGAGACCGTCGAGCCGCGTTTTAAAGACCTTCTGCTGAACGGCGAACGCTACCCGATCGTCCCCGCAAACCCGCGGTGATTTATGATGTTTATTTGCGTCGCTTGACTGGGCGAAATATGCGCCGCAGATAAGCCCACCTCAGGACAAACGCATGAGGATGTCTGACTATTATCCAGGCAAAAAAAACAGGCAAACAACTCAAACCAAGTCATTACAATGCTTCATCATAAATCTCACGCGTTTATCCTGAGGCACATAATCTCTCGATAAAGGAGAATTTACGTTATTCAGCACTCCTTTAATCAGCAGAGCTTCAGTCCTTCCATCCAGCCTCAGCAACGAGAGAATCGTCATTCCTTTAGAGTATCTATCATAACCATGCTATCTTGATAAAGTTTACTTTGAAATACTGCATTTATAAAAATTGCTTTATAGCCTGAAGGCCCAAACAGGTGGGTTATGTTAGGAGCTC
>JAITGK010000071.1 GCA_031280635.1 Synergistaceae bacterium | reverse complement strand
AGGAACCAAGAAGCCGAGGATCAGAAACTGGATCAGCGAAATTTGTTAGGGTAGTCGCTTTAGCGGCTCACGTTTTTCAACCGCTTTGAGCGGTTCACAAATCAAGCCCCCGGCTTTGCCGGGGGTTGGGTGACTCTGGAACTTAATAAAATGGCTGTCATCCAATTCGGTAAAACTTCATGTTAATATGCTTCGCTATCGAAATCGCAGAAAGACATTCTGAAAAAGTTCGGTCTAACCGAAGATGCTCTCGCCAAATTCTTAGAGAAATAGTGTATGTGTCATTTTCATGCGGAATTTAGGCTTTATTTACGGACAACCCGCAGTCCGCCCTAACTAGGCAAACGCGTGAATTTGACGCGCTGTAGGACATGGCGCAACTCCTCCGACAGGGGGGAGCGGAAACTTAGGGGTTGTCCCGTGGCCGGGTGGACGAAGGCCAGTTGCCAGGAGTGCAAGAAGACGCGCTCAAACCCCTCAATTTTTTTTGCGCCGTAAAGCGTGTCACCAGCAAGGGGTCGTCCAGCCGCGGCCATGTGGACGCGGATTTGATGCGTACGTCCTGTCAGAAGCCCACAGACCACCAACGAGTACCCTCCGCGGCTCCATAGAACGCGGTACTCCGTCGCCGCCGGGCGTCCTCCCTCCACCACAGCCATCCTCAGACGGTTCGCGGGGCAGCGTCCAATGGGGTCTTTAAAAAGACCCTTCGCCTCGTTGAACTCCCCCTGCGCCAGGGCCAAGTATTTCTTCACCACCGCTCGCTCTTTGAAGGCTCGTTGCAATTCCGTCATGGTTTTTTGATCCCGCGCCACTACCATCAGGCCGGAGGTTCCCACATCCAACCGGTGCACGATCCCCGGCCTGGCCACGTTGTTGAGCAAGCCAAAGGCCCTTATGTCGGGGTAACGGAAGAGCAATCCGTGAACCAGGGTTCCCCGCCAGTGACCCGGCGATGGGTGCACCACGAGGCCCGCTGGTTTGTCCACGACCAACAGGCAAACGTCCTCATAGACGACCTTGAAGGGCACGTCCTGGGGCTCAATTTCTAGCGTTTCGGGCGGCGGAGCGGACACAGAAACCACAGTGCCTGGAGCGGGCTTGAAGGAGGGCTTGGGTTTGCCGGAAGGAGCCAGCGCCACGCGCCCCTCACGAACCAGTCGTTGGGCGAAGGAACGGGTCACGCTAAGATGACGGGCGATAAGGACGTCCAAGCGTTCTCTGCTTTCGACGGCAAAACATTCAGTTTGCACGCAAAGCACGATTTCAAGCTCGGTCCAGGCAGGCGATCCACGCCGAAGGAACCCGCTGGGACGTGACGCCATTGAGTCCGTCGGGTTTGCCCCCACCGCGCGCCTCCAACTCTGGAAACCTTTTGAGGAACTCCGACAGATCAACGGGCGCCTGGGCCCCGCGCAGCAGGACGAAAGGGAAGAGGGAGTCGTTGCCAGGCATGAGGGCGAGACAGAAGGCGTTGGGGTGTTCCTCCACACAAGCGCGGGCAGGGACGGAAACCAGCTCCTTCGTCAGGCCAGGCAGCAGGGCCAGATACAGAGGACGTCCCCCCGCCTCCCGGACTTCCCAAGGGATGGAGACGTAGGAACGAACTTTGCCTAAAACCTGGCGAAGGGCGGCGTTCTCGCTCCTCTGACGAACGAAGACCTCCTCAACTTGATCGGGTCGGCAGCCCACGCTCCGAAGCAAACGGCGCATGACGCGGCTGTACTCTCGTGTCCGTTCCTCCTGAGAGACGGTGAACCGCACTTCCCAATCGGGGGCGGAGCCGTTGAAACCCGTCACCAGAAACCCTCCAACCTGACCCGTGCGGGTGGCGTGAGTTCCGGAGCAGGCCGTGGCGTCCACGCCAGGCACGCGCACCACGCGGATGCTTTCGTCGTGGATGCGTTCCCACTTGGCCTTCAACTCAGGGATTTTTTCCGCTTCCTCCCGTGACGTGAAGAACGTCTCGACGGGGAGGTTGTCCCGTAGGATCGTCAGGGTTTTTTCCTCCGTCTCGAAAAGGCTATCCCACGTCAGGTCACCATTGTAACGCACGTGAATAACGCTTTCGTCGACGCCGATGTTCACCTTGAGGGTAGCAAGGCCCTCGTGGGCGTTCTCCTGTAACCGAGAAAACAGGTGCTGCGCCGTGTGCATCCGCGAGAGCGCGTCGTGACGCTCCCAGTCCACCACCACTTCCACCACCATGTCAACGCGGGGCTCGCCCTCCGTCAGGGCCAGAGTAAGAGTCACGCCGTCCTTGCGCTTCTCAGCGTCGCGAACCTTCGCCTGAAAGTTCTCGCCCCTCAACGTCCCCGTATCCCCTGGCTGTCCCCCACCGCTGGGGTGGAAGGGGCAATCCCGCAAGACGACCTGGACCTTTCTGTCCTCCACCCCCAAGACCTTGGCGATCTCTGTGCGCGTTTCAACACGCTTCTCCGTTCCCATAGCACACCCTCCATTGCATATTATGGTACAATCCGAAAGGAAGTAGTCGTCTGGGAGAGGTCAGACGGGTGTTTCTGGTTGCCGAAGCGGGGCGCTACCCCCCACCTCGGACTTACCTAGGTATTTTTGCCTAGAAAGTAAACTTAGCATAACAAGACTCTACCTCTTCATGCGTTTGCCTCGGACGAAGTTCCTCGTGCTCCTTCTGACAACTTGGCAGGCTCACGGAAAACCGGCTACCCTCGTTCAGGCGGCTTTCGGCCCGAACCACGCCGCCGTGGGCCGTCACAATCGACTTCACAACAGCGAGCCCGATACCCGACCCGCCAGTTTCGCCCAAAAAGCGGCGGCGGGATTTGTCCACGCGGTAGAATCGATCGAAAACGAACGGCAGCTCATCCCTGGGGATGCCGACGCCGTCGTCCTCCACGGCTAGCAGCGCGCCATTCTCCGTCTCCGAAAGGATCACCCGTATCGCCCCATTTCCCTCAGCGTGCTTCACGGCGTTGGAGATCAGGTTGGTCAGCACCTGCCGTATTCTGTCCCGATCCACCAGAACTTCGGGGCAGCATCCCTCGGCCGAGACGCTCAAATTTTTGGCGGCGATGTCCGCCTCGAAGCTAGAAAGGGTTTTTTTCGCGAGCTCCAGAAGATCGACCCGCGTCTTGTCCAGTTTCAGGTTGCCGCTTTCCACTTTAGCGAGGTTTTCCAGGTCGCTCACCAGCTTGCCAAGCCGGTTTATTTCTTCAAGGCAACTGGACAGGCGCTGGGGCGTAGGTTCCCACACGCCCTCCACCATGGCCTCCACGTGGGTGGCCACGTTGGTCAAGGGGGTACGCAGCTCGTGGGCTACATCCGCCGTGAGCCGCTTGCGCAAGCTTTCCTGTTCACTCAGGGAGCGGGCCAGATGATTGACGGCGCGCGTCAGCTCGTCCAGTTCTCGAACGTTGGTTTTTTCCTCTATCCTGACGGCGTAATCGCCGCCCGACATTTGTTTCGCGATCTCCGCCGTTTTGCGGATAGGACTGCTCACGCGCCGGGCCAGGAGCCAGCCAGCCGTCACGGCCAACAAGAGCGAAAAGACCCCGCTCCCCGCGAGAACGGCGTTCAGGGAATCCAGAAAACGGAAGTCGTCGTCGTTGTAGAAGTACGGCGAAAAGTAGCTGATGCTGACCACGGCGATGGACTGGTCGTTTCGTTTCAGGTCGTAATTTTTGACTGTGAACCTGCCCGATGAGCCTGGGTAGCGCTCGCGCATCTTCCGCGTGATGTCCTCCATGACCTGAGCGCAAGCGCTCATGTCGTGGGCCTCCGCGTCCCAAAGCGTCTCTCCAAGGGGGTCGTAAGCCTTGATGATGTAGCCATCGTAAAGCGCGCGCATCCCGACGGCGTGTAGAAACTCCGCGTTCCACTTCCCCGCGCCTTCTTCGTATTGCTGCTCTAAATCTAAAAGAATCGAATCGGTTCTCTGTTCCTGCCGCTTTTCGACGTAAATTTCAAACTGCTGGTTGATGAAAACGTTGGACACAACGCTGATCAGCGCTACAGTCAAGAGCGCCACGAAGGCAATGTTCAGCGACAACTGCGTTTTTAAACTACGTTTCATCGCGTCGCCCCCCGAACCTGTAACCGATCCCATGTACAGTAAGGACGAACTCTGGTCTCTTGGAGTCCTCCTCTATTTTTTGGCGAAGGTTTTTGACGTGGCTGTCCACGGCGCGTTGACAGCCGTCGAACTCGTCCCCCAGGGCCAGGTCGATCAGTCGCTCCCTCGTGAACGCCTTGCCGGGGCTTTTAGCCAACACTTCGAGTATTTTGAACTCGTTGGGCGTCAGGGGTATCGCGTCCCCGTTTTTTTTGACGGCGTGGCTGTCGAAGTCAATTTCCAGCGCCCCACCGTTGAAGGCCAGTCTGTTCCCTGGCGAAAGAAGGTACTCCCCAGATCGTCGCAGGGCAGCCTCAACCCGTGCGAGAAGGGACTTCAAGCTGAAGGGTTTCGTGATGTAGTCGTCGGCGCCGATGGCAAGGCCCTTCAGCATGTTCTCTTCCTCCACCTTCGCCGTCAGCATGATGATGGGAACGTGGGATTTTTTTCGCACGACCGCGCAGAACTCCTCGCCAGTCATGCCAGGGAGCATAAGGTCCAGCAAGATCAAATCAATGTTCCCTTCTCCGAAAATCTCGAACGCCCGTCCGGCATCCCCGGCCTCGTACACGGCATAGCCCTTGCTCTTCAGAAAGGACGCCACTACCTCAACAATCTTGGCCTCGTCATCTACGACGAGTATCTTTTGGCGGTTTTCGCTCATGTCGTCACAGTCCGTCATTCATCATCAAATTTCCCATATACAACGGTGGCGTAGCTAGTACCCGACTTAAGCCTTCGACCCAGAATATCCGAGGTGTCCATGCGCTCCAGAACTTGCCCTTCCTTGACCCCCAGGGCCTTGAAAAGCATGAGGGCCAGGGCCGCGGCTCGACGGGCGTCCACGTCCAGACCGTCCGTCGCGCGGAAACGGAGCTGAGTCAGGGCAGGCAGGGTTTTCTCGTCCTCCACCGCCATTGCTTCTGGCGTTTTGTAATGAGAGAGGTCCATGCTCAGGATAACGACGTCGCCGCCGCGGAACAGCTCCAGGATTTTATTGCGGAGGATGATAAGCCCCACGTCCGGGATTTTAGGGTTCAACAGTACCGGAACGACCCTTGCGCCGGGAAAATAACGCGCGATCAGTGGGATATGAATCGTAATCCCGTGTTCGGGCGCGAAGATGGTTTCGCCAGCCGCTTCCGCCACGCCCTCTAGGGCTTTACGGGCCTCCTCGTCCGTTTCAAGGGTTCCCGTGGAGAGCGCCCAGTCCAAGTCGCAGACAGCAGCCAGGCCCCGAACCCGGCGAAAGTGGTCCGGGGCAAAGAGCCACACGCGCCTCACTTCCTGTCCTTCTCCTAAGGACTCCGTTAAACGCTGGTAAAACCGGACGATCATGGGCAGCGCCAGGTCGTGGTGGGGCGCTATCCCGCCCAGAAGGCGATTGGGCGCCTGGGTTCGCGGCGTGTCGGGTGGGGCAGACCTCATAGCTTTCTCGGCTTTTTTCTCGAAAGGCGAGCGAAGTTTTTCCGCGTCGGCCTCCATCGATCGGAGAGCGCAAAAGGCGCAGGCCAGCAGAAACGTCAGACCGATTCTAGGAAACACGGGTTATTCCTTGGACTCCGCCCCAAACCCCGCTTAAGGGTTTACAACCCTTAAGAATCCCCAAAAAAGTTGTAAGGCCTTTCAATCGGCGTCTCCTTCACTTTTCAAGCTCACCACGCCAGGCCGGGCGGTACTTTTCCAGCTCTTCCGCGCGGGCGGGGTCGTAAACTACATCTTTCCATTCCTCGTTGGTCATTCTACCCTCGGAAAGCGGGCGCTCAAACTCGTAGTACGAGTAAACGTATCCCCGCGCGAGCCTTGCGCCGCCGGGCTTGTCGTTCACGAACACATAAATTTTTCTCGGCGTTCCTGTAGCGACTTCCAGAGCGGTCATGTCCTGTCCGTTGGTGGCCGCGTCGGCGACCAGCGCCATTTTCAGTTGCTCCAGCGCGTCATCGCCGTAGAACTGCCCGGTTTCGGGCAGAAGCATTTCACCCAAAAAACCCCTAGCAATGGTTTTGATCGTCATGTAGTCCTCCGGCGTTATCTCCGCGCCCTCGGCTTCTTTTTGGGCGATATCTCGCGCCCCTTCCAGAAGCGTTGCGAAAGAGCGTAGTTTCTCCTTGCAACTGTAGGTTCTCATGAAATTCTCGTCCTCTTCCGAAGGCGGAGGCTCCATGTCATATTTGTCGATGAAGGCCGCCAGCTCCTCCACAGCCTTCAATAGCGCGCCGAAAACTTGCGGGTCCGGTTCCACGTAGCCCCGGGGCTCCGGAGGCGCGAAACGCCCAGCGTACCAGCCGCCGTCTCCCATCTCGGCCGCGCTCTGTTCGGCGTAGAGGATAGTGTCGTGCTTCATCTCCGCCCAGGACGCCAGGTATGTGGACACCTTCTTCCACCGCCAGGCGGGAGCGTTGTAGAAGAACTGTTCCGAACCGGAGCGCCTGAAGCCCGCCGCGAAGGTCGAAAGCCACCTGGCGTAAACCGTGCGCTCCTTCGACAAATAATCTGCCGTTTCGCTTTTCAGCGCCTCCAGGTTTTCCCGATAGCTGATCACACTGTCGTTTTTTCGGGAGTACTCGTCCGCGGCGTCGGAGCCCAGCGCGGCCATTATGTCCGTCCCCTCCGGAATGTTTCTCGGCAGCTCGTCCGTGCCCACCCTGGGCGAGGTGAGCCGGTTCATCACGTAGGCGTCCCAGGTGAAACGCTTGCCCGAGATACGGAAAACCGGGGCCCGGTTCTCGAAGTCAGAGTCCGCTTTATCGATCTTGATGACGCTCTGGATCATTGGCCCTTTTATCGCTATGCGAATGTCCTCCGCTAGGGCCGAAAGTCTCGCCTCGTCGGAGAGGTTTTTATAGCTTTCCACCTTGCCGGGCTCGCCGAGGCGTTTGCGCGCCAACGCGCGAAAAGCCTTAGGGTCTCCTGAGTTCGGGACCCCAACGAGAAAACCTATTGGCTCCTCGAAGGCCTCCCAACTTTTCTCTTGAGCGTCCAGAACCAGTGAGATCAACGCCGCCGTCCTCACGTTCTCTAGGATGGGGCGAAGCGTCTTGTCCTCTGTTTCCTTGAATAACGACAGCTCCGCCGCGCCGATATAGCTCATGGCGCGAAAATACCGCTGAAACTCCGGGGTGAGGGTGTAGTGCCCCCTCGGCTTGAACAGGGTGTAGTCCAGTTTTTGCCCGGTCAGCGGGGAGTCCGTGATGCCTTCGGCGGCGCGGATAAGGAGCAGCTCCCCGGCGGCGCGGCTGGAAAACCCCGGGGTTGAGTTTTGCGCGTCCTCAAGCAAAGAGAGGGAGATGGAAAACATGTCGTGAGCAGTCTCCCAGGAGGACAGCGCGTCGCCGGAAAGAGCGCCCTTTATCTCCGTCAGTTCGCTCACGGCGGCTTTCAGCCCGGCGTTGAGGGCGGGGGCCAGATACACCCGTTCGAGCTTTTGGAGCGTGTGGTCAAAAATCAGGTGGAACGCGTGCAAAAAGATGTCCGTCGTGACGAAGTCCACCTCGTAGTCGTCGGTTTCGTTGTACGAGTCCGCCATGTCGTCCACCTGAATATATTCACGTAGCGCCGGCTTCGGGTCTATCGCGAACCCGTGCCGGGCTATCCGCTCGAACAGGCCGCTGGGGATTTTCACAACGTGTCCGCCACTGGCGTCGTACACGAGTTTCGCCCTCATGCCGGAGGGGATCAATTGGAGATCAACCTTGCCGTTATTGGGTTTATAAGAGTTCAGGGCTATAAAATCTTTTTTCCGTCCCCAGGCGTAGCGCGCGCCGACACCTCCAGCGCCCGTCCTCAAGTCCGTCCCGAAGCTCAACAGCAACAGGTCTCCACGGGTACCCTTCGACAAAACCACCTCACCCTTCAGAAGCGAGTACCCATACGAGGACAGGTTGTTTTTTTTGTCTTTCTTTCCTGGGCGCAGTACCAGTTCCGGGGCGTCCTTTAGGGCCATATAGTAT
Organism: Synergistaceae bacterium; assembly: GCA_031280635.1. Lineage (GTDB taxonomy): Bacteria > Synergistota > Synergistia > Synergistales > Aminobacteriaceae > JAITGK01. The sequence goes on along the minus strand of JAITGK010000071.1, from coordinate 18,185 downwards.
TCTCCATCGCCGGCGCTGTAGTCCGGGAATCTTTCCAACCCCTTCGTCTCCACGTAACCCAGCGTTGAACCGTCCTCGGGGGAAATAAGCTCGCTCCAGCCTTTAGTGTTGCTGTCTCTGAGCTTCAGCCGGTTGCCATAGACCACCACGCCCTCCACGTCCTCGCCGTAGACCTCTCCGTCGGTGATTTCATATTTTTTGTCCGGCGAGGTCATTATCGGCAAAACCTCCGCGACGACGGCGGCGGTGTAGTCACCGGCCGCCTGCCGCGGCCCAAAGGCCGCAAGCGCTAGAAGCGTCAGGATAAACACGCGCGGATAACTCTTCATCTTCACACCTCCGCGACTCTCAGCGTTTCCAGTTCCCGAAGATGACTTTGGCCTTGAGCAGGAAGTCCCTGCCGATGGTGACGCCTTTTTCGTCCGTGGTTTTGTACTGTGAGGTGATGGGCACCGGGTTGCAACCACCGCGAACGAGTTCAATGTCGCTTGTCCTGAAACGGTTGCCGCAGTTCTGGCAGACGAAAACGCTCCCCTCCTGTTTGTAGTAGCCTCTGCCCGAGTTGTAACAGATCTGGCAGGTGTTGAAGGCCGTCCGTATGGTTCCGTCCGGGGCCCTCACCGCGAAAATTTCCATCGATGTGCCGTCCACGTCCAGCGGGTAAAACGTGGCTATCTCCGTGATTTCCTCGGTCGGAATATACAGGTCTCCGTTGTCCAGCGCCCCGGCGCGGGCGACCGGGCCAGCGAAAACGGCGGCCAGCGCCGCCAGGACAAGGAGCGTTTTTTTACCCCGCGCGTGTTTTTTTGCCGTTCTTCCCACTTCAATCTCTCCTCTCGATCGTGTTACCGGGAATCCCAATCCCCAACGTCGTTCTCACTCCGCGACTTTGAGTCCTTTTTCGCGCGCAGCAGCCAGGCCGCCAGCCCCACCAGCGGCAGCAGGCAGTGCCAATGGGTCACCAAAAATTCCATCTTCTCACCTCTTTCGTTTTCCTACGTTTCGCCGTTTCGCCGCGTCCGCGCCAGTAGAGAGTGTGAAGAAACGTGCCGCGGGCCAATAAATTTGTCGCCATTCATATGTATCATATGTTCAGGTATTTCGGCTATCCACACCTCGGTTTCCCATGCCAGCGAGTTTAAAAATGATTTGAACGTCTTGAAGTTCAAGAACGTGGTAACATAAATTTTCCCAGCTTTGACTTCCTTTGTCATATGTTCGATTTCAAAGATACGTTTCGCGTCCATTGGCCCAACGCTGGTTACTGCCTCAACAAAATAAAGCCAATCTTTGTCCGGGCGGTAAAGAACTACATCCGGCATTTTGTCATGAAGCGTGATCGTGAAGCCAAGGTTTTGCAGTTTCACTGTGTCCTTATACAAATCCTTTTTCACCGTATCTCCGACGTACAAACATTCGGAGAAAGGCGCAAAGCGTGGTGAGAATTCCTCCAAAATCAATTTCTGCAATTCGTTGTGTTTGCCTGCGGCAAAGGTCATGACCTCCTCGTTAATCCGCACAGGCATTTTTGTCATTTCTTTCTTAGACGCATACAATTCAATTAACGATGGGTACTTTTCTAAAAACGCCTTGAGTTTGAACTGCCAGTCAGGCCTCCCATATTTTTTTAATAGCTGCAAAAATTCGTAGGTTATTCTATAGCGGTAATTAGGAGAATTTGTAGTTTTGCCGTTGTCTTCGGCAATAGCCGCGTTGCGGAAATGATGCATGGCTTGTTTCCGAAATGTTTCTCTGCTGTTCTCAGCGTAGCGAACTTCATAGGCGGTTTCGATAAAGCGCATAACATCATGAATTCGGAGCCATTCGTTCGTGGCGATGGGCCACCCAGAGGCTTCGGTTATCCCCGCCATCGCAAGCAAAGAATAGCAACAAATATCGCTCTGTTGAGTTTCGGGCATTTTAAGCGATGATAAGATTTCACGAGCCTCTTCTTTCTTAGCCATATTAACCATTGATCACTTTCTCCAAAATTTTGTCGCAATACGCGGTTGAGTAGTCTCCATGTTTTACCATCTCGCGCCCCAGAAATTCCAAGCCGCTACGAGTTGGAACCGGGATGGCGTTCATCTCGGTTGCGTTGACTTGCGTCGATCCGTTCAAAACGCGGTAGTATTTATCGTACAACGAAGAATTGATAACAGTGTAAAGGCCGCAGACAAGCTCTTCGCTCATTGCTGATTTATCTAAGGCGTCAACGAAATTGATTTTGTTCTGTGTGCTTATCTTCCGATATTCGGGATAGTGGCGCGCAAGGTAAATGGCGCACTGTAGCCGCCGCCGTTCCTCCTTCGCTGTGAACCTTTTGACAAATAGATAGTTGTAATTGGGTTGCGTCATGCTAGGCAACTCGTCGGACATGTATTCGTGCTCTTTTCCTATGGGAAAAATCACCCGTCCGCCTTTTAAATGCTGTGAGTAAAACAGTGGAACAATATGATCTCCAGACGCGTTACGTAATAGGTTTTTATTTCGGAAATCCACCGTCAAACCCGTTTTCATCTTTAATCCTATAGAGGGCATGGTATTTTCAAAAGAGTTTACCTTTTGTAGCACCTCAATTTCCTCCTGCGACGTGATCAAATAAACATAGCGATCTACGCCGGATACAATGAGGTCATAAGGAGTGTCAAGCTCTGTTATATCGGCAAAATCGCTAGAATCCACTGAAGAAGTAATTTTTATCGTCGCAGGAGCTATGTTCGTTTTTTTTAACTTCATAATCATAGTTTCCTGTAAAACGTCTTCTTTATCGAAAACTTTGTCACGGCTCTTGAAAATGTGAATATCAGTCAGCCTGCCTTGATCTAAGAAATAGCTGCGGAAACGGGTGAAATAGGCGCCTGAAGTCCATGAGCGAGGAACGATATACACCAGCTCTCCCCCGTAGCGCAGATTGAACAAGCTCATAGCCGCAAAAAGAAAGTAAATGTTCGGAGCGCCATAGCAGATACTTTGCATTGACACAGCTTCCGGAGACTCTTTCGCAAGTTTGAAATAGGGCGGATTTCCAATTACCATGTCAAATTTGGAAGGATTCGCCGAAGCCGTCAAGGTTGCGGAAAAATCATCAAACTGGGATAATAGGTAGTTGTCTTTGATTACGCTCGCGGCCAATTTAACTTTCGATATTCGCTCCATGTAGCGGATATTCGCTTCAAGCAAAGCAAGAACGTCAGAGTTTGTTTCATAGCAGGTAAGTTCTATTTCTTTTACGCGATCGGAACGGCATTGGACCGCTTCGACCAACGCTGCGGAAAGAATACCTGAACCGGCTCCAGGATCGAGTATTTTGAGGGTTTCTTTTTGAGGTATATTGAAGAGCCCGGACATGAAACGCGCAGTGGCTTTGGAGGTAAAAAACTGCCCCAAATCCTTCCGCTCCGCCTTTGATTTTGTGGAAATGAATCTGTCGGTCTGTTCAACAACGTAGTCTAACATGCTTCCTCCACGCTATATACGGCGCGCTTGCTCCTGAAGTCCCGCCGCGGGGGCGCGAAATCTAAGGGGGGTCGCACCCCGTCCCAGTCCAGAAGGAACACCACTGCCTCTGACAAATGATCAATAGCCCTCATTACCAGCACAACCCCTTTATTTTATAACCTGTCCTCTTCCATGAACTCAGCGTTTGTGCCATGTATTCTCCAAAACGCCTCCGAAGCGCCGCGATTGATGTCTAGGACGAAGTTGTCAAGGTCGCCTATTATCGCGTCCGCGCCAGTAAAGCATTTCATACCACACCGCAAAGGCGACCATTACGACCCAGCCGAGAAGCGCCACAATCCCGCCCAGCGCGCGGCAGTAGCGCAGCAGAAACGTTCCCCCCAGCAAAGTGTTCCAGTCGTGGTCTCCGCCGCCGAGAAGCGGCATCGCCATAGCTTGGGCGTCGGAGATGTAGCGCGAGACGCTCAAAAAATTTTCTCCGAGCCACAGCCCCGAAACCGCGAACCCGGCGGGCTGCCGCGTCCGCCGGAAGGAGAGACAAAACGCGGCTGGCACGATACACTGTAGCAGCGACCCACCCATGTACCACAGCGTGTGGCCGAAGGGCCAGAAAAAAACGTGTCCAGCCTCGTGAATCAGCAAGTTAAAGGTGTCCAGAATGAAAACATATCCGTCTTTACTTCTCAGAATAATCAACCAAAAGGCAAGGACAAACACACCAAAAAGCGCGGCCTGAAAGGGACCGGGCGTGGGCCACTCTCTTTCGCTGTACCGGTTGGTCATCGACTTGTTCCAGCGTTAGGGATTTCACAACAAACTGCCTTGCTATGCGTCATATAGTTCTCCCTCCTATAGCGAGTTGCGTAATCATGCGCGGAAATAAGAGAACAAAAACCTGATATAAACGGCAAAAACTTTGCGCGCAAAAGAGCCAATGGCTCTAATAGCGGATTGCGTAATCATGAACGCCAAAGTAGCGTGTAAAAAGCTTATAACGACCATAAAAGTTTTGTTCACAAGAGCGCCAATGGCTTTCTCCCAAACCCCACTGCCCCTCTTCATTCGTTTACGGCGCGCAACAGGGACAGATAGGTCTGCCCGCGAAAAACTCCTTCTTCGAGTTAGGTGGAGTTATGGAGCTTTGGGGCTTGACGTCTTGGCTGGTCGCGACGCCGAACAGCTCCGCGAAGGGGTCGGAATCATAATTTTCTTCGGGTTCAGCGGCTTCGGCCGTGTTTCCCGCTGAGATCGGCGGAAGCGCGGCGGCCGCCACCGTGGGGTTGCCCGCGTCACCCTCCACCACCGTGATCTTCCCCCGTATCATCCCCATCCAGCAGGTGTAGGTGAAGGTTCCCGTCCGCGTCGGCGTGAATTCCACGATGTTGTCGCCAAGGACGAGTTTTTTTTGCAGCCTGCCGTACTCAGGAATGACGATTTTGTTGTTGCAGCCGTTGATCGTTCCTGGCTCCGCGTGGATCGTCCAGCGAACGAGCACTCCGGCCTGCACTTTGATGGGGTCGTACCGACCGGACTTGAGTTCCGTCCTAACCAACTGAACCACCCCGCGTTCGGTTTGCGCGGGTTTAGCCTGCGCGGTGACGCTGACGACCCCACTCGAAGCAAACTCAAACCCTTCGGAAAACCCTGTTAGACTCATTCCGTTGCCAAACATACCCACTCCTAGGACGATCACCATCACAGCCCCAGCCATCATCATTCCCCGCGTGAATTTTTTGCCCAGAATGGAGGAAAGGGCGCTTAAGCCAAACATCAGGGGCAGGGTTCCCGCGCTGAACACAAACATGGACAAAGCTCCCTTAAGCAAGCTGCCTGTGGAGAGCGCGTAGAGCTGCATGGCCTGAAGCGGCCCGCAAGGCATAAAGCCGTTGAGCAGACCCACAAACAGCGGGCCGTTGTTTTTTCCATTATGAATTTTGTCGCCCAAACTACTCGGCATATGGGGGGTGAAGCGACGAAGCCACGGGAGGAGGTTCAGCATGTTCAGTCCCATGAGCGCCATGAAGGCCCCAGCGGCGAGTTGGATGAAGCCCCGCAGGTTTTCCGACGGACTGACGACTGCCCCCAGCAAGCCCACAAGTCCACCCACAAAGGTGTAGGACACCACCCGGCCCGCGTTGTACAGAAATCCGGAACGAACCACCGCCAGGCGGGCCGCCGCGTTTTCGCCCAGGTATTCCACCAAGGCGCGAGGCATGGAGGATAAAGCGGAACGCCGCGGCTTGTCAAATAGCGGCTTGCCAAATAGCGGCTTGCCGCCCAACGACTGCGAGAGGTTGATCCCCCCGCACATGGCCAGACAGTGAACCGACGTGAGTAGCCCCACCACAAACAGCATTCCATAGCCCATGCCCGCCTCGGCCTCCGGGAAGTTGTAGAAAACGTCAAACAACTGAAATCGGTCGAAGAGCGCGTAAAGCTCGTAAAGAGCGACCGAGACCCAGAGCAGCGTCAGAATATCGAAGTCGGGCTTGCCGCGGGGATCGCCCCTGACCACGCGGTAATCCAGCTCTTCAATGAGCTTTTCCACGGTACCGAGGTCGATGGCGTCCGCGTCGCAGGTGATGTGAACCGTACCTTTGGAGAAGTTGGCCTTGGCGTCGAGAACCCCCAGCGTCCCCTTCAATTTTCTTTCAATTCTGCGTTCGCAGCTCACGCAGGTCATGCCGCCGACCCAGAGCGTTTTCGTCCTGACGTTTTCTGACATGCTCAAAGATTCCCTCTCTCATCGCGGATATTTTAGGAAACGCTGACCAAATGGGCTTCTTAGGGGCGAAACCCCGTAGGGGTTTAACCAACGCTTCTTTTATTCTCGCACGAATTTTATTCTTTTTGTTTTTTGTTTTTGTTACCTGAAATATTAGCAGAGAATTTTGTAGAAAGTATGGAGGTACGAAAAATTTTTGGGGTTTCTATCTTGGTAGACTTGACAGGCAACCTTGTAGGCTTTATCATACCTTACTAAACAAATAAGATTTAAATAGTAATATTCTTTGAGCGAGGTGACGACATGCGGGATTTTTTGCTCAAGATTCTGATCTCGGAAATACACAGTGGGGAGATGTGTTGCCGCTGCCACGCTTGTGTCGCGTTCTCTTGAGCTTGTGAATACAAAAAATTACAACGTAAAGGAGACTATTCTCATGCCTGTGTATTCAAAAATTACGGACCTCATCGGAAAGACCCCCCTTTTGGAGCTTTCGGGGTACGGGGCAAAAAATTCCCTTGCCGCGAAAATCGTCGGGAAGTTGGAGTACTTCAACCCAGCGGGAAGCGTCAAAGACCGTATTGCCAAGGCCATGATCGACGACGCCGAGAAGAAGGGCCTGCTGAAGCCCAGCTCAGTCATCATTGAGCCCACCAGCGGAAACACCGGCATTGGCCTGGCATCCGTGGCGGCGTCCCGGGGTTATAAGCTTATCCTGACCATGCCGGAGACCATGAGCGTGGAACGCCGCAACCTTCTTAGGGCCTACGGCGCGGAGTTGGTGCTGACTGACGGGGCCAAGGGCATGAAGGGCGCCATTGAGAAGGCCACGGATCTAGCCAGCGCTACTGCCAACAGCTTCATACCCAGCCAGTTCACGAACCCGGCCAACCCCGCCGTCCACAAAGCCGCCACGGGCCCGGAGATATGGGAGGACACGGGCGGCGAGCTGAACGCGTTTGTCTCTGGCATCGGCACGGGCGGCACGATCACGGGGGCAGGGGAGTTTCTAAAATCAAAGAACCCCGCGATCCACATCGTAGCCGTGGAGCCCGCTGGGTCTCCCATACTCTCCAAGGGGACGGCGGGGAAGCACAAGATCCAGGGCATCGGAGCGGGCTTCATTCCCGAAGTGTTGGATACTGCCATTTACAATGAGGTCATTCCCGTGGAGGATGAGGACGCTTTCTCGGTGGGCAGGGAGCTTGCCCGAACCGAGGGGCTTCTGGTGGGCATCTCCTCGGGGGCGGCGGTGTGGGCCGCGGCTCAACTCGCTCAACGTCCTGAGTTTGCTGGTAAAACCATCGTGGCCCTCCTGCCAGATACCGGTGAGCGTTATCTGTCCACCCCCATGTTCGAGTGAGTCTGTTCGCGACTATATCGCTGGATTTATCAACTGACGCGCCGTTATACTTTATTATGCGAACCGCCATAAACAACAGCTCTGATCTCCAGAAAGTATTGGTAAAATTTTTTATCGTTTTTTCAATGCCAGGTTAACAACGCGCTCTCTCCAAATAAACATACAAGGGCCGGGTTTTCATCGCTGTGATGAGAATCCGGTTATTATTGTATGTTTGTCTGAGGTCAAACGCGTGAGTCGAGGCGAATGAGGGTTTTCATGCTCCGTCCCTCCAATTATGCTACAATTATTCACTAAGGATTGACTCGCGATTCGGCAGTCTTTTTCGAGTCTAGCCCCCTCACTTTAGCGAGGGGAGTATGTTTGAGGTAACCTATAGCGAGGAGTGGTTTTTCATGCCCGTGAACCTGAAGGGAAGAAGCTTTTTGACCCTGTTGGACTTCAGTTCCGAGGAGATCGCTTATCTACTGGATCTTTCCGCTGACTTGAAGGCAAAGAAGCGCGCTGGGGTGAGGGGGACGACCCTGGCGGGCAAAAACGTGGCCCTTTTGTTCGAGAAGGCCTCCACGCGCACGCGTTGCGCCTTTACCGTCGCCTGCGTTGATGAGGGAGGGCACCCGGAGTTCCTGGGGAAGAACGATATCCATCTGGGCGGTAAGGAGGACGTTAAGGACACGGCCCGGGTTCTGGGTCGTATGTTTGACGGAATCGAGTTCCGCGGCTTCAAGCAGAGCATGGTGGAGGATTTGGCGCGGTGGGCGGGGGTCCCCGTGTGGAACGGTCTCACGGACGTAGATCACCCAACTCAGGCGCTGGCGGACCTTCTCACCCTGAGGGAGAACTTCGGCAGACTGAAGGGGCTTTCCCTGACTTACGTGGGTGACGGGCGCAATAACATGGCCAACGCGCTGATGATCGGCTGCGCCAAGATGGGCGTTCACTTCGCTATTGGCGCTCCGAAAGAGCTTTTTCCCGATCCTGCCCTGGTGGCTAAATGCGAGGTCGCGGCGAAGGCAAGTGAGGCCTCCATTAAGATTGTGGAGAACCCGAAAGAATCTGTCAAGGGCGCCGACGCGATTTACACCGACGTGTGGGTCTCCATGGGTGAGGAAGCCCAGAAGGAAGTCCGCGCGAAACTCCTAGAGCCCTACCAGGTAAACGCGGCGCTGATGAAGGCCACGGGCAAGGACTCCACAATTTTCCTGCACTGCCTGCCCGCTCTGAAGGGTTACGAGGTGACGGAGGAGGTCTTTGAGTCCTCGGCGTCCAAGGTCTTTGACGAGGCTGAGAACCGTATGCACACGATCAAGGCCGTTATGGCGGCTACAATAGGGAACCAGTAGCATGAGCGAAACACGTGTATTCAAATGCGTGGAGTGCGGTCACACATTTTCGACGTCCCGGCTCTCCATCCGCTGTCCGGAGTGCAGGGGCAAGACCCTGATCCTGGTAGAGGGGCCGTCGCTCAAAAGCTCCAAAGGTTGCGGCGGCAACTGCGGCTCCTGCGGTGGGGGCTGCGCCTGCCACTGACCATTCAGTCTTCGGTAGGTTCACAAACAAAGGAGGCATGAAATATGGATACGCTCAACGTTGTCGCTTTCAACGGGAGCCCGCGAGAGAACGGTAACACCTCGCGACTAGTGAAGGTCGTTTTTTCCGTCTTGGAGTCCGAGGGGATATCCGCCAAAGAGGTACGGATAGGGAACAATAAAATCCGGGGCTGCGCCGCCTGTGGGCAGTGTCGCGAGAAAAGCCTGGAGCGTTGCGCTTTCGACGACGATCCCATAAACGGGTGGATTGAGGAAATGAAGCGGGCGGACGGGATTATCCTGGCCTCCCCCACCTACTTCGCCAACCTCACGACGGAGATGAAGGCGCTGATCGACCGCGCCGGGTTTTCCTGTAAGCGCCTTTTGCGCAGGAAGGTGGGCGCGCCAGTGGTTATGGCCCGTCGGGGCGGGGCGATACAAACCTACAACGCGCTCATGGCTTTTTTTGGCATCTCGGAGATGATGGTTCCTGGCTCCAGCTACTGGAACATGGGGTATGGACTCAAAGTGGGCGACGTGGAAAAAGATGAGGAAGCCAAGGAGACGATGAAAAATTTAGGCGCCAATATGGCCTGGCTTTTGAAAAAACTGCACGCCTGATTCCGTTGCCCGCTATAAAGGGCGATTCGCGAATCGCCCCCGAACCAAATGGTGAAAAGTTTTCTGCTTACCTCCCGCTCACCTCGACAGCCAGCCTCCATCCACCGCCAGGGTGTGGCCGGTGACGTAATCCGACGCCTTGGAGGACAAGAAAACCACCGCCCCTTTAAGATCGTCGGGGGTTCCCCAGCGAGACGCGGGAATGCGCCCCAGTATCTCCTTACTGCGCGTGGGGTCTTTTTGAAGCGCCTCGGTGTTGTCCGTGGCCATGTAGCCAGGGGCGACGGCGTTGACCTGGATATTGAACCGCGCCAGCTCGTTGGCCATTAACTTCGTCAGACCCATGACGGCGCTCTTGCTGGAGGTGTACGACGGTACTCGAATGCCCCCCTGGAACGAAAGCATCGACGCCACGCTCACGATCTTGCCGCCGCGTCCTTGGGCCTTCATCTGCCGCGCCGCGGCCTGGGAGAGGAAGAACACCGTCTTCAGGTTGATGTTCAGTACATCGTCCCAGTCTTTTTCGATGAAGTCCAGCATGTCCGCCCGGCGAATGATTCCCGCGTTGTTTACCAAAACGTCGAGCCCGCCAAGTTTTTTCACCGTCTCCTCCACAATGGCGGAAACCCTCTCCTGCGTGGTTAGGTCCGCCTCCACGAACAGAAACTTGCGTCCTAGGGAGGTGACGCTCTTCTCCAGCTCCGGCATGGCGATAGGGCCCACGCCCACAACGTCCGCCCCGGCCTCCGCTAGCCCCTCGGCCATGCCAAAGCCCAACCCCTTACGGGCACCCGTGACGACCGCGACCTTCCCTTGTAAGTCAAATAATCCAGCCATGCGCGATTCCTCCTCAAAGCGTAATGACGATTTTCAACGTGTTTTCAGGGTCTTCCGCGATGTGCTCAAAGGCCGACTGGATCTTTTCTAGTGGGTACACAGCGCTCAACACGGCGTCCGGGTGAACCTTGTTTCCTCCGAACCACTCCAGGACCTCAGGGAACCGGTTGCAGTTCATGCGGGTTCCCATGACTTTCAGCTCTTTACGCACCAAAAAAAGTTCCGGGACCTGAGCGGGCGTCGGATTGAACCCTAGGACAACCACGCGTCCGCCCGGCGCCGCCATCTCGATAGCGCTTTCCATGATTTTGGGGCTGCCTACGGCGTCCACGATGAAGTCCAGCCCAAAGTCCTCCGTAAAGGACTTGACCGCCTGGGCCAGGTCTTCCGTCTTCCCGTTGACGGCGCGATCTGCCCCCAACTCCCGCGCCTTGGCCAGGCGGCTATCAACGAAATCCGCGACCATGACGGAAAGCCCTTTGAGCTTCAGACCCTCCAGAATGCCCAGGCCGATGGGCCCCGCGCCGAACACCAGGGCCTTCTCTCCCGATATGGGAACACCTCGGAAAATCACCTCTGACGCGATGGAGTAGGGCTCGATCATGCTCGCCTGCACAAAGGAGAGGTTTTTCGGATAGCGGTATACCTTTTCCTCCGGAACGGCGATGAGATCGCGGAACGCCCCCTCCACCTGGACGCCCAGACACTTGACGGTGGAGCAGAGGTTGGGGTACCCGCGTTTACAGGACACACAGGTTCCACAAGAGACCACGGGGTCCACAACCACCTTGTCCCCTTTCTTGAACTTTCCCAAATCCGTCTCGACCAAGCCGCTGAACTCGTGTCCCATGACGCGGGGCAAAACCACATCGGGGCGCTCTCCGCGCCACACATGGACGTCCGTGCCGCAGATACCCACGGCCTTGACCCGAACCAACACCTGACCCGGCCCTGTCTTGGGCTCGGGCGCGTCGGGAACGAACTCAATTTTTTGGGGCGCGACCAGCTTCGCGCTTCTCATGGACAACACTCCTTTCTCCGTTTCCTCACTCTCCCAAATACGCCGCGCGAACCTCGTCCATTTGGGCCAGGTCGGAGGCCTTGCCGGAGAGCGTCACCCGCCCCGTCTCCAGGACATAGCCCCGATCGGCTATCGAAAGGGCCATGTTGGCGTTTTGCTCCACCAAAAGCACCGGCGTGCCCATCTTGCGAACCCTCTCGATCGTGGCGAAGACCTCCGCCACAAGGATAGGGGCCAGTCCCATGGAGGGCTCGTCCAGCAAAAGCAACTTACACTCGCTCATCAACGCCCGTCCCACCACTAGCATCTGCTGCTCCCCGCCCGAAAGAGTCCCCGCGATCTGCCGCGCTCGCTCCTTCAAGCGAGGAAACAGCTCGTACACCTTGGCCAGATCGTCCTCCACGCCCTTTGTGTCGTCGCGGATATAAGCGCCCAGCAACAGGTTCTCGCGCACAGAGAGGTTCAGAAAGGCGAGACGCCCCTCGGGAACGTGTGAAATTCCTCTTTTCACGATCTCGTGAGGCTTTACGCCCCGCAGTTCCCGATCGGCGTAGAGAACGGACCCGCTCCGAACGTCCGCTAGGCCGGAAAGCGCGCGGAGGATGCTCGTCTTGCCCGCGCCGTTGGCCCCCACCAGCGTCACGATCTCGTCCCGCGCCACGGAAAAGGAAACGCCCTTCACCGCCTCAATGGCTCCATAAGAGACCCTCAGGTCTTTCACCTCCAGCAGCGTCAGAACTTTCCCCCCTTTCCGAGATACGCCTCGACGACCACGGGGTTCACCTTGACCTCGTCTGGTTTGCCCTCCGCCAACAACTTCCCGAAGCTGACCACCGTCACGTGGTCGCAGACTCCCATGACGAGCCGCATGTGGTGCTCGATCAGGAGAATCGTGACTTTGAACTCGTCGCGAATCCAAAGGATTGTCTTCGAGAGCTGCTCCACCTCCTGGGGGTTCATCCCAGCCGCGGGCTCGTCCAAGAGCAAAAGCTCCGGCGACGTGGCCAGAGCGCGGGCGATCTCCAGCCTGCGCTGCACGCCGTAGGGCAGCCCGCTGGCCTTGTGCCGCGCGTACCGCGCCAAGGAAAGGCGTTCGAGTATCGACAGGCACTCCTCCTCCAGCTCGTTCTCCCGGCGGCTCACAGCCTCCGTCCTGAAGAGACCAGAAAAAAAACCGTACTTGACCTTCATGTGTCTTGCGATCTTGATGTTGTCCAGGGCGCTCAGTTCCTTGAAGAGGCGGATGTTCTGAAACGTGCGGGCGACGCCGCGCTCCGTGAAGCCGTGGATCGGGCGCCCCACTAAGTTCTCGCCCTGAAAGAAAATCTCTCCCGTGGTGGGGGGGTAGATGCCCGTCAGCATGTTGAAGATGGTCGTTTTGCCTGCTCCATTAGGGCCAATGACGCCTCCGATCTCGCCCCGCTTCAGCGTGTAGTGAAAGGAATCCACGGCCTGAAGCCCGCCGAAGCGGATGCCCAGGTCGCGCACCTCCAGCAAAGCCGTCATTGTCCCACCCCCTCCGCTTTCGAGGACGTCGCGGTTGCTTTCAGTTTGGGAACCAAGAACGGAAACTCTTTGCCGTTGCAGATGCCGTTAGGCTGGTAAAGCATCATCAGCACAAGGACGACGCCGTAAATAACCAGCCTCCAGTCTGCCAGAAAACGCAGTACTTCCAAAACGATCGTCAGGGACATGGCCCCAATGATCGCGCCGCTCATGGTTCCGGCCCCGCCCGCGTAGAGGTAGACGAGGAAATCCGTGGAGCGGACGTAGGAGAACTGGTCAGGGTGAATGAACCCTATGATGTGCGCCTGAAGCGCCCCGGCCGCCCCCGCCGTCACCGCCCCCACGATGAAGGCCTGCACCTTGTACGTGGTGGTGTTGACGCCCATGGTCTCAGCGGCCAGCTCGTCCTCTCGGCAGGAGACGCAGGCCCTGCCTCGAAAGGAGTAGATGTAGTTGCGCAGGAACCAGACCGTCAGCGTGAAGAAGAACAGCACCCAAGCGAGCCCACCCCCGCGCACGCCCACGTACTGGGGAATGCCGGGAAGCCCCCTGGGACCTCCCACCACCTCAATATAGCGGATGAGCGAGCGGATGATCTCGCCGAACCCCAGCGTGACGATGGCCAGGTAGTCGCCCTTCACGCGAAGCGAGGGTCGTCCGATGAGGTAGCCGAAAATCCCGGCCACAAAGCCCCCAACGCAGACGGCGAAAAGAAAGACCAAGGGCTGCAGCGCGGTTGGAAGCTTGTTGAACTCGAAGAGCAGTGTCGTCACCGCCGCGGAGGAGTAGGCCCCCACGGCGACGAACCCGGCCTGTCCGATGGAGAACTGCCCCGTGATCCCATTGATGAGATTGAGCCCCAAAGTTACCATACAGTTGAGGAGGCCGAACATCAGGATCTGAACGTAGTACGGCGTTAAAACCCTTGCCTGCCGCAGGTACTCAATGGCAAGATAAAACACAACCACCGCCGCGGCAACCCCAATCATGGGCGCGTACCGCCGAATCCCGGCGTTTGCGTTTCGTTCTTTCATGTTTCTACACCTTTTCTATCGTGGGTTTGCCCATCAGTCCTTCAGGACGGAAGAGCAGCACCAGGATCAGAACGATGAAGCCGGCCCCGTAGCCCAGCTCGGAGTAAAGGGCCGTGGCGAAGACCTCGACGATGCCCATCAGCAGGCCGCCGAGCACCGCGCCCGGCAGGGAGCCGATCCCTCCCAGCACGGCGGCGACAAAGGCCTTGGTTCCGAGCCACACGCCCATTAGGATGTCGATCATGGGGTAGGTCAAAGAGTAAAGTACCCCTCCTGCCCCGGCCAGCGCCGCGCCGATGAAAAACGTTATAGAAATGGTTCTGTCCACGTCAATGCCCATCAGCGCCGCCGCGTCCTGGTTGAAAGAAACCGCGCGCATGGCCCGTCCGCTCTTGGTGAAGCGCACGATTCCCACCATCACGGATAGAAGGAGGGCCGACGCGATAACGTTCGTTATCTGTATCGAGTTGATGACGGCGCCGCCGTAGAGGGGGAACTCCCGAAACTCAATGAGCTTGGGGAAAGAGCGGTAGTTGGGGCCGATGAAGGGGATGACGCGGGGAAAGTTTTCCAGGAAGATCGAGATGCCAATGGCCGTGATGAGGACGGAAAGACGCGGGCGGCCGCGCAGGGGACGGTAGGCCAGCCGCTCAATGAGCACGCTGAGGACGGCGGGGAGGAGCATAGCGGCTAGGAGCGCCGACGCGAACCCCACGCCCGGAACCCGCGCGGCGAAGTACGCCGTGAAGGCCCCGATCATGACGAGGTCGCCGTGGGCGAAGTTGATGAGACGGATGATGCCGTACACCATCGTGTACCCCATGGCGATGAGCGCGTAAATGACGCCGAGCTGGACGCCGAAGATCAAAAGCTGAAGGAAATGTTCCATAAAACGCCTCTTCACCGAGCGGGAAGCTCTTCTAGAACGCGATTCAGCCGCGTCAACGCCTCCTTTATCGTGGCTTCGCTGACGGCGAAGCAAACGCGAATAAAACCCTCTCCAGCCTCGCCGAAAAAGTGTCCTGGAACGGTGTTGACCTGCGCCCGTTTCAGCCAGTCCACCGCCACGTCGTAGGACTTTCCTAACTTGGAGATGTTGGGGAAGGCGTAAAAGGCCCCCTCTGGCGCGAGACAGGTTACGCCCGGCAAGGCGTTGAGTCCGTCCAGCAGGAGCTTGCGGCGGCGGGCGTATTGTTCCAGCATTTCTTTCACGTAAGCCTGGGAGCCGGTCAGGGCCTCCACCGCCGCCCACTGGGCGGGGGCGTTGACGCAGGAGGACATACCCTCCAAGAGCTTGATGACGGCGGGCATCACCCGACTGGGGCCCTGAAGGTAACCCACGCGCAGGCCCGTCATAGCGTAGGTCTTCGAAAAGGTGTTGGCGGTGAACACGTAGTCCTGCATCCCCGGCAGGGAGCCGATGCTGACGTGCTCCGCCCCGTCATAGAGCAACTTCTCATAGGGTTCGTCGGAGATCACCGCCAGGTTATGTTTTTTGACCAGCTCCGCTATCTCCAGGAGCTCCTCCCGGCTCGTCACCCCTCCTGTGGGGTTGGAGGGAGAATTGAGGAACAGCATCTTCGTTTTGGACGTGATTTTTTTCTCGATCTGCTCCGCCCGGGCGTGAAATTTGTCCTTCTCCAGCAGTGGGTAGAACACGGATTTACAGCCCGCCATGTGCACCTGCCCCATGTAGTTCGGCCAGGACGGGTCGGGCAGAAGGACCTCGTCTCCGGCGTCCGTGGCTCCTAGAATCCCCACCATAATGGCCTCGCTGGCCCCGTTGGCGACCAGGACGGAGGCGCTCTCGCAGTTGATGCCGTTTTCCCGCTTCAACTTGGCCGCCACGGCGGAACGAAGTTCTGGTATCCCCGATGTGGGAGTATACTTCGTCTGCCCCTTATCGATGGCCTTTTTCATCGCCTCGGCAACCGATTCGCTGACGTTGAAATCTGGCTCGCCGATGCCCAGGTGGAGTACGTTGTCGTAAGCCGCCGCCATGTCCCGCATTGCCCGAATACCCGACGCCGGCCGGGTGGCGCACCGCTCGCTCGTGCTGATCATTTGAGTCGCCTCACTTTTCTCTTAGAATTGAATAAGCTGATTGGAACCGTTGGCTCTTTTATGCGCAAAGTTTTTACCGTTTATATCCGGTTTTTGGCCTCTTATTTCCGCGCATGATTGCGCAAACCCGCTATAAATGGGGTTCTTAGGGGCCCACGGCCCCTAAGTGGGGCATGGGGCGAAGCCCCAGTATCAGCGCTTCCTTAAGGCTGAACGGTGGTGACGTACCTGGAAGCGCCCTTCTGGAATTGCAAGATAACCGCCGCTTTCTGAGGGTTGCGGTCGGCGTCGAACTGGATGACGCCGGAGGGCAAGCTCAACTTTGTGGCGGCGATGGCGTCGCGGATTTTCGGCCCATCTGTGGTTCCAGCGGCCTCAATGGCCTTGAACACGATGGCCGTAGCCTCGTAGGCAAGCACCGCGTTGGAGTTGGGATTCTGCCCGTAAGCGTCGTTGTAGGCCTTCACAAAAGCCTTGGCTTCGGGCGTGGTGGCCTCGTGAGAGAAAGCGGCGGTGTAGCTCGCTCCCTCTTCCGCCCCGGCCGCCACCTCGACGATGTCCGGGGTGTCCCAGCCGTCGCCGCCGATAAGCGGTAACTTGATCCCCGCCCTGCGGGCCTGGTTCATCTGAAGCCCGGTGACGTAGTACTCGTTGGGCATGTAGAGCGCCTCGGCGTCGCTGGCCTTGATGTTGTTGAGTTGCGCGTTAAAGTCCCGGATGTCCGCCCCGCCGTAGGCCTCGACGATGACGATCGCGCCGCCCAGCGCCTGGTATTCCTTGGTGAAGGACTCCGTCAGGCCCTTGGAGAAGTCATTTCCGTTATTGTAGAGAATAGCGGCCTTGCGGGTTTTCATGTTCTCGTAGGCGTATTTGGCCATGACCTTTCCCTGGAAGGGGTCAATGAAACAGGCGCGAAAGATGTAATTTCCCACTTGAGTGACTTTGACGTTGGTGGCAAAGGTGGTTATGGTGGGAATCTCGGCCGACTGCGCTATAGGAGTGCCTGCCAGAGCCACAGTGGAAGCGTCGGGTCCCACAATGGCGCAGACCTCGTCTTGGTCAATGAGCTTGCGGAAAGCGTTGGCCGTTATCTCAGGCTTATTTTCGTTGTCCTCAAAGATGATCTTTAGTGGTACGTCCTTGCCGTTCAGAGTGAGGACACCCTTCGGCGCGTATTGCTTGATCGCCAACTCCACGCCGTTTTTGATGTACTGCCCCGCGATGGCCGCCTGTCCGGTGATGGGCGCGACCACGCCCACGCGAACCTCGGCGCGAGCGACATCCGCCAGCGCCAATATCGACGCCGCCAAAACACACGCGCGCGCAAACCCCTTCACATGAATCGCCTCCTTTTAAATTTCAGCCCTTGAAAGCCGTGGCGACCTTGGGCCGATTTCACTTTGGACAGACACGTCCTGCTTGTGGCGTGACGCCTTGTAGTCGCAATTGATGAAAATTCCTTTTCACCTAATGAAATAAGATTCCTTTTATGGCGTTTTGCATAATCATACGCAGAAACAAGAGGCCAAAAAACAGATATAAACGGCAAAAACTTTGCACAGAAAAGAGCGAACCACTATAATAAAATCATTTTAACCGTTTAGAATTGGAAATGTCAACTTCTATTTTCGTTCCCAAAGAACTTTATAGCGATTTGCGTCATCATACGCGAAAATTGGAGCCAAGTGGTGATTGACGCTCGCGGGCGGATAACCGGCTCGCGGTCGTGTTGGGAATTGCCGTTTTTGGGGTTTTCGAGACGAGGGAACGAACGACGGGAGAGAATGGATGGCATAAGGGTGCTGGAGCGCGCCTTGAACATCGTGTGTTTAATATCTTTTCAACAGAAGTGAAGGCAAGAACAGTCATTTAGATATAGATGAAGATGTTTCGG
Source organism: Synergistaceae bacterium (assembly GCA_031280635.1). Taxonomy (GTDB): domain Bacteria; phylum Synergistota; class Synergistia; order Synergistales; family Aminobacteriaceae; genus JAITGK01. The sequence goes on along the minus strand of JAITGK010000071.1, from coordinate 129 downwards.
CCCTTCTATAGCCATTCGCTCTTTTCCGCGCAAAATTTTTGCCGTTTGTATCCGGTTTTTGGTCTCTTATTTCCGCGCGTGATTACGCGACCCACTATAGCATATCTCACTTGTAAGAATTTTAAACAC
>JAITGK010000120.1 GCA_031280635.1 Synergistaceae bacterium | reverse complement strand
GCGAACAAGCCGAAAATGGAGTATAGGATAAATGAGCGCCGAGGAAAGGTGAAGAGTGAGGCAGAAGGAGCAGCGCAAGAAGCAGAACGAGAGAGAGAAAAGCGCAAGCCGTCAGTGCGCAGCAAAGTGGAGCACCCCTTTCGTATAGTGAAGGTATTGTTCGGGTATAGGAAAGTGGTGTATCGCGGATTGAAGAAGAATCTGAATCGCCTGCACATGCTGTTTGGAAGCGGGAATCTGTTGATGTGGGTATGGGCGGGCTGCCCCCAGAAAGGGGCATAAAAGGGAGTATAGTCTCCAAAAACAGAGGAAGCGCTAGAAAAAGAGGGAATAAAGCTTAAAGAAGGTATAATTTTGAGTACTGGGGATAAAAATTGAGCCCTATTATCCTCTGTGTCTTGAAGAACGAAGTTAATCAGCGTTTCCCTAAATTGTTGACATTGATTATAATTCTGCTGAAATAATATTGCACCTCCTAGTTTTCAAACACACCCTAGGAGGAGTGAGTTAATCAGTGCTTCCTTCACCGTCAAGGCCGCCAGCGGAACGGAGATCGCCACGAAGGCCTTTAAGCATCACCATCGACCCCGCAGGAGGCGGCGGCAGCGGCGGCGGTGGCTGCAACAGCGGATTTTTCAGTGCCGCTTCAGCTCTGCTGGCATTGTTCTCACTGTTGGTCGTACGGAAGAGGTAGCAAGAAATCGGGAGGCGGAAGCCCCCTTTTTTCACGCTTGGGTTCCGTCCCCCTATCAGCTTTTTGTTGGAGCAGCTAGTTTTAAAACACACCCTAGGATATTGTCACGGACGGATGACGCCGATACCGGAAGCCTTTCTTGACCGCAACCGCGATGTGCGTTACGATTATAAATTGAAAACGATGTCAATGTTGGAGCGGGAGGATATGGCGTGCGCAGACGGCGGGCAGTATTGTGGATGATGTGTTTTTTCTGGTTGAGTTGGAATGCGCGGGCGGAGGCCGAGCCGCCCGTTGCTTATGACGTGGTCGTGGCCGGGGGCGGTATCAGCGGCATGGCGGCCGCTTTTCAAGCCGTCAGGCTGGGCGCGGGGGTTCTGGTCGTGGAACCCAGCGGCTGGATAGGAGGACAGGCCGCTGCCGCCGGAGTCTCCACCATGGACGATTTGAGCCCCATACGCAGCGGGCTCTACCGCACCTTCGTCACGAAGGTAAAAAAATACTATGACCAGAGGGGCAAGTCCATAGGAACGTGCTACTGGAACTCGCGCACCGTTGCCTTCGAACCCTCGGTGGGGCAGCGCATCCTCTACGAAATGGCGTCGGAGGCCGAGAACGCGGGCAAAAAGCCCTGCGTGATACTCACGCGCACCAGCGTGACTCAGGTGGAGCGGGAGGGAAACACGGTGCGGGGGGTTATGATTCGAGACGATAACGGCGTGGAAAGGGAGATAAAATGCCGCGTTCTCATCGACGCGACGGAGTACGGGGACGTTCTGCCCCTGGCGGGCGCTGCGTACCGGGCGGGCAACTCCATCACGCCCTCCATCAACCCAGAGGCTCTCATTCAGGACATCACCTGGACCGCCGTCATGCGACGCTACCCTGACGGCGTCCCAAAGGAACTTCGAGCCACGGAACCCCTCCCCGGCTACGCGGAGGCCAAGCGGCTCTACGAGAGCTGCGTCACGGCGGACGGCAGCGCCTTTAAGGGCGTCTATCCCGTTCGACTGCCGGTCAACTTCGCCACTCACAACGCCTACCGAGGGCTCCCGGACTCGGCGGCGCCTGGGAACTACGACGGAAAGCGCGAAAACTGGAAGCGTATCACGAAGACGGGCGTTAACTGGGGCAACGACTATCCGGGGTACATGCTCCCAACGCTGCCGGGGCTGCCCGTGAAATACTTGGAGGACCAGGAGCAGCGTTCACGGCTGGAAAGGGAGGCGTTTCTCAGAACCCTTCACTTTATTTACTACGTTCAGCACGAGCTGGGAGAGCCCTGGTCGGTGGCGGACGACGAGTACGAGCACGCCGAGCCGCCGATTGACGGCCTGCCGGAGAGCTGGCGGGAAATCGCGCGCCGAATGCCCCCTATTCCCTATGTGCGGGAGTCACGGCGGGCCATTGGGGAGTACACCTTGACCTCGGAGGAGCTTCTGCGCAACTCGCTGAACTACCGCGACGGGCGGAGTCACGAGTTCGAGGACGCCATCGCCACGGGCAGGTACAACCTGGACCTGCACGGCGCTGGCAATAACGCCAATCTAGAATGGGAATTGAACGAGAAAAGCGCCTCTATCGAACTGAACCGGCCCCGGGGGCCTTTTCAGGTACCGCTGCGCATCTTGATCCCGCGGGACATCGATGGGCTTATTATCGCGGAGAAAAACCTCTCCATGACGCGGATAGTCTCCGGGGCCTTGCGAACCCAGCCTATCTGTATGATGGTCGGCCAGGCGGCGGGGGCTTTGGCCGCGCTTGCCCTGCAAGACGGCGTCCCGCCCCGCGGCGTTCCCCCAGTGAGGGTGCAGCGCGCCCTGCTGGAAGCCGGGGTCGTTTTATCGCTCACCAGCTGCTCGGACGTTCCGTCGAAGCACCCCTTTTACAACTCGGTTCAGCTTTCCAATCTCTACGGATTGATCGAGCCCCTCGTTCCGCCTCGCGCCAGCTGGCCCGCGAAGGGGATATTCGGCGTGGACATGCCCTTGACCCGAAACGAGATGACCGTCATGCTGAACAAGGCGCGCCTTACTGCTCGCGCCTCCGCCGGGCGAGAACCGGGCAGAAGTGAAAAAGACCGGGTGTCCGCGACGCGAGGGATGTTCTTGAGCGCAGTAATTCGAGCCTTTGGGCTTTTACCCCTGAAAGGCGGCGAGGCGAACAACCTCGAAATAAACAGCGCTCTGAATCTTTTGGGTCTTCCTGATCTTTATCAGCCAACCTTGTCTCCCGACCACCCGATCACCCGGGGTGAGGCCGTCGAAATCGTCACTCGCGCAATGCAGCAGGGACAAAACTCCTTGATCCATCAGGCAGGCGCTGATTAAGCCCTTGCGGGCCTGGAGACTTGCATCCCCCCTACCCCATCGCGGTAACGGCGCAGAGGACAATGGAGTTGAACTTCTCCTCGGCGCTGGAGCCGCGGGACGTGACGACGATGGGGATCTTCGCGCCCACGACAATGCCGGCCATTTTCGCGCCCGCGCTGACGAGCAGGCTCTTGCCCAGGAGGTTGCCCGCCGTCATGTCCGGTGTCACCAACACGTCAAAATCCCCGCAGTGAGGGCTCTCGCCGTAACCCTTGAGCTTTGCGGCGTCTGCCCTCATGGCCACATCGTAGGAAATGGGTCCGGCCACGACGCAGCCTGGCAGCTCCCCGCGCCGGTTTGCCTCCGTCAACTCGCGGGCGTCCACGGTTTCCCGCATCCTTTCGTTCAGCTTCTCCACCGCGCAGAGCACGGCCACCTTGGGGTTGTCGTACCCCATTTTCCTCAGGGTTTCCACGGCGTTGAGGATAATGCCCTTCTTCATCTCCAGGTCGGGGTAGACCACCATACCCCCGTCCGTGATGGCGACCAGCTTGCGCTCCCCCGGTATCTGGAGTAGCGCCACGTGAGACATGAGGCGATCTTCTGCGTGGAGGCCGTTCTTGCGGTCCACCACGGGCTTCAGCAAGTCCTTGGTGTCGAGCAGTCCCTTGATAAGGAAATCGGCCTTTCCCGCCGCGATGGCCTCCACGGCTCGCTGAGCGGGATTTTCCCCTGCGGGAACGTCTAATATCTCGCACTCGCCGAACCCCAAAGACTTCGCCAAAACCCTGATCCGTCCCGCGTCTCCCGCCAGCAGGGGGATCATGATCCCCTGTCCCTGCGCCGTGAACACGGCCTCCAGAACGTGCTTGTCCTCCGCGCCCGCCACGATCCCCCGCCGGGTAGGAATGCCCTGGGCTCTCTTCACCAGATCGCAGAAACTTCCATATTCCATGTTTATCCCCTGGTTTGGCCGCTGCCGTATATGATGAACTTTGTGGAGGTCAACTGTTCCACGCCCATGGGGCCGCGGGCATGAAGTTTCTGGGTGCTTATACCCATCTCCGCACCGAAACCGAACACGCCCCCGTCCGTGAAACGGGTGGAGGCGTTGACGTAAACCGCCGCCGCGTCGACCCCAGCGAGGAACGCCTGGGCGTTGGCGTAGCTTTCGGTGACAATCGCCTCGCTGTGCTGCGTGCCGTAGCGGTAAATGTGGTCCATCGCGGCCTCCAGGCTGTCCACGACCTTGACGGCCAAGATAAGGTCGTAGAACTCCGTCTCCCAGTCCTCTTCGGACGCGGGCTTGGCGGAGGGAAAGAGCGCGCGGGTAGCCTCGTCTCCCCGTAGTTCCACACCGCGCTCCGCCAGGGCCTTCAATCCCGCGGGGATGAACCGAGACGCGATGTCCTTGTGGACCAAGAGCGTCTCCATGGCGTTGCAGACGGCGGGACGCTGGCATTTGGCGTCCACCACGATTTTCACGGCCTTTTCCACGTCGGCCGCGGCGTCAATGAAGGTGTGGCAATTTCCCATGCCCGTCATGATGTAGGGGACGCTGGCGTTTTGCATGACCGACTCCTTGAGTTTGTCGCTCCCGCGCGGAATCAGCACGTCCAGGCAGGGAAGCCGCATCAGGGCGATGGAGTACTCCCGGTCGGGAGTCGTTAAGGCTTGGACGCTTCCGTCGGGTATCCCCTGTTCCTTGGCGGCGGCGGAAAGGATCTCAGCGATGACCGTGTTCGAGCGCATAGCTTCCTTGCCTCCGCGCAGAATCACCGCGTTGCCGGACTTCAGGCACAGCCCCGCCGCGTCCGCCGTGACGTTGGGCCGCGCCTCGTAAATGATCCCCACCACGCCCAGGGGCACGCGAATCCGCCCGATGCGGATGCCCTTTTCCCCATTCCACATTCCTAGAACTTCGCCCACAGGATCGCGGAAAGCCGCGATCTCCTCCAAGCCTACAGCCATCGCCTCAACGCGGGCGGGGTTCAGCGCTAGTCGATCCAGAAGAGCGCTGGTCAGCCCGGCGGCCCGACCGTCCGCCAGGTCGAGTTCGTTCCGCTCCAAGACCGTCTCCCTGTTCTTTCTCAGTGCCGCGGCCATTGCACGGAGTGCAGCGTCTTTCACCTCCGTCGGCGTGGCTGCCAGCTGCCGCGCCGCCTCCTTCGCCCGCTTGCCGATGTTCTCCAGCGCGGTCCGCGCCTCGTCCTCTTTTCCGGACACTCTCGTCACCTCCTCAGTGCAACGCTATTTTAAGGAAGCACTGATTAATAGGGTTCTTAGGGGCCTAGGCCCCTTGGGGTCCGAGACCCCTGAGCGGGGCGTGGGGCAGAGCCCCGCAAAGGATGTAATATATTTCGCTTCCATTTTGGTTATCATAACACAACCGGCGCAAAGAGAAGGATTCATGGGGTATAATTGAGGCGAAAAAAATCGCCCGCCTTGTCCCGGAACAGTGCGGCGTTTCGATAGGAGGTTCCGTGATGTTTCGCAAACTCATTTCCGCTTTTGCGGCGTTTTTGGCATTTTTAACCATCCTGACCGCTTGGCCCGCCCTCGCGGCTCCCGCGAAAGACCACCCGCTTTTCCGCAGGCCGTGCGGCTACGCTATCGCCGGCTGCTCCCGGACAGAACGCGCCCTGACCCTCCCCTTGGCTGAGGGTTCCATAACCCTCTCAGGTCCAACCACCGAGGTTTTCTACCGCTCAAAAGCCCGCGTCCCCCTCTCAACCTCTGAACTGGGCCAGCGGTTCCTCGCTTCTTTGAGGAAGGCGGGAGGTGAGGCCGTCTTTGTGGAGGACCCCGCCTTAGGAGGCCGTCGCGCTGTGGGTAAGTTCGTCCGGCCTGGCCGTGATGTGTGGGTGGCTCAGGAGGTCACGTCCCCGCGAGAGTACAGCCTCACTTGGGTAGAGGTTCCCAACAAGCTCATAACCGCCGCGCCGCCGCCCGTTTCCAACGATCTTTACGAGACGGAGGCCCAAGTGCTGGACCTGCTGCACGTTGTGGATCGTTTGGGCGTTTTGGACTTTCCCGTGCGCTTCACCTCCGGCGCTTCGGTTCCCGCCAAGGGTTACGAAAAGAACTTCAAAAAATTCGCCATGTTGATGGAAAAAGACCCCTCTTTGAAATTTCACATCGCGGTCTACCCCGACTCCGGGATGAAACCAGCAGCGCAAAGGCTGCTCTTACGCGAGCGCGCGGCCGTCCTTTTTAACGCTCTGACGGACCTGGGCGCGGATGCCAAACGCCTGACCACGGAGCTTCCCGAGGGGACGGAACTCCCTTTTGCCCCCCGCGGCTTTGTTCGTCTGACCTCTATTTCAGCGCGGTAGCGGAGTGATGTTCGACGGCGGAAATACATTGAGAACCGAGCCCGTCTGGGAGTTTTTCCTGGCTCACACCCGCCAGGGAGTTTTTGACGCCAACCTGCAGACGGGCAAAACCTGCTGTTCCTCGTCCCTGGTCCAGAGTCTCAGGCTGACCCCCGAAACCCTGCCTCAAACCCTGGATCAGTGGCTCGAACTGTATCACCCCGACGACTATCCCCAAAGCCAAAAACTCTGCGCCCTCGTCTCCAAAAGTCAGAAAAGTTCGTTTTCCTTTGAGCGGCGCCTCTACTGTGGAGACGGCAAATATCGCTGGTTTCGGCTGGACGCCGTGTGCCTCCGCGGCGTATCAGGGAAGGTGGAGCGCCTGATCGGGACAGAGACGGACATCTCCATGATGAAGGACGCCGAGGAGGATCGAGAGAAACTCCGGGCTGCGGAGCGGGAACGGGATGACATTTTGACCGCCGGACGCGAGAGGGAGGAAAAGTTCAAGGAGGAGACCACCCGACTGAAAAGGGAAAAAGAGCACCTGGCGGCGGTGCTGTTTCAGAGGGAACTGGACTGTGAAACCCTCGAAGACCGCTTCCACCTGGCGCGGGAGATGCTTGACGCGGCGTCGGAACTCCTTTTTCACCAGAACGCAGACAGACAAACGACGTTTTGCAACGCGGCATTCTCGGAGGTCCTGGCCTCGGACCCCGGCTTGGGAAATCGCGCCGCTGAGTCCGGCAAGTGCCGCTACGAAGACGCCTACGGAAGGACCCGGCTTCTCACGACACGCTCCTTTCCCTTTACCAACCGTTCCGGAGGTGAGGAGGGCCTCATCGTCGCCGCCTCCGACGTAACCGAGGCCGCAGAAGCAGAAGAAGACATGATACGTCTTCGCCGGCGGTTGGGACTAGCCTCCCTCGCGTCTCGCTCCCCTCAGGTGGAGCCGGCGGATACGGAGAAAACCCACGGAGGGGATGCCCTCACCAAGGCCGTGGAGCGGTGTCTTGCCGGGGCCCTGGAGGCATTGACGGCCATTTCGGGGCTTTTTCCAGGCCGGGCGGCGCAGGTGGAGGCCCTGCTCCGCGAGGAGGTCGAGAAGGAGATGGAGGTGGGCGCGGTGGGCATCACCAGCAGCGGGAAATCCGCCTTCATCAACGCCATGATGGGCGAGCGCCTGCTGCCTGAGGAAACCAGAGCCACCACCAACCTGGTGGTTCGGTGCCGCAAGGGAGAGGAGCGCGCCGTCACGGTTATCTTCAAGGATGGAACGCGCAGGTACGTGTCCGGGGCGCAGCTCACTCCCGCCTGGATGGAAAGCGTGGCCTCGGAGCGCATGAACCCCGCCAACCAACGAGGGCTGGCTTTCTTGGAGTGGACGAGCCCCGGCGCGGCGCTTCCAGAGGGACTTGTCCTTCTGGACACTCCTGGCCTGGACGCCTGCGGACTGCCGGAACACGCCGAGCTTTTGCTGCGGCGGCTTTTACCCGTTTTAGACATCGTGTTTTACGTCACCTCTATAAGAAACCGCCTTAAATCGGCGGACCTCGAACTTCTGGAGGCCGTTTTGGAGCAGGACCAGAGGGTGATCTTCCTGATTTCTCAGATAGACCTGGAGCAGGACGACTTGGAGGGAGGGAAAGTTGTGCTTTCGCGGCGTCAAAAGCTCTCCTCCTACGTGAGCGAACTCCGTCAGGACGTGGAAAACGGAGTTTCCGGCGCGCTGAGAGACGCCGCCGTCGTTCCCGTCTCCTCTAAGCTGGCCATGGCCCATTTTTACGACCGGGGGTCGGACGCCTGGGCCGCCTCGAACTTCGGGGCGCTGCTGGGGCGATTGAAGGATTTCCGGAACAACCTGGGCCTGTGCAGGGCCGAGACGCGAGCCCGGCGTGCCCTCACGCTGCTGTCGCGCACGGTCTCCGACCTGACCCTGACCCTGGGAAACGTCCCCGCGGAAAAGGCGGGGGCGGAGGCCGTCGTGCGCCTGGAAAAGGTTCTCGACCTCCGGGAAGCCCAACGATGGGCCAACGCGGAGATCTCCGCCGTACGCAACGAGTGGCGCCGTCTTCTGGCCTCCGGTTATCACCTGGCCCGCCTGCGCGAGGGAATTGAAAGCGCCAATACCGTCCAAGGGATCAAGGAACGTTACGAGCGCTGGAGTGAGGAGGTAGAGGGGCTTGTCGTGCGGATGACAGCCCGGATGGACAGAGCCCGCCAGGCCTGTCTCGATATTCTGTCCTCACGGGGCATCGAGCCGAGGTCAGGCATGGCTAGAACGCCCGGCTCCGGGAGGGAACTGCCCGACTTTTACCGTTATGTCCTTAACGAGACGCAGGTGGCGCGGGTGCGGGGCTGGTTCGAGGATTTGGAGTTCTGGCCCCGGTACGAGACCATTCTTCACCAAAGCGTGGACCTGGACAAGATGTTTTCCGGCGCGGAGGAGTCCCTCTCCGAGCGCCTGAGCTTCCTCAACGGGCACCTTGCCTGGTGGGAAAACCGGATGAGGGCGGACTACTGCGGCCCTCTGTACGGAGAACTGGGACGGGAAGAGGCCGCCTTGGCCGACCTGAAGCGCGCCGCGAAAGACACCTCCCTCTCGCGGGGAACGCTGACCCGCGCTTGGCGCGGTGTCCGGGAGGCCGAGCGCGGGATCAAGGCCGCGCTGGACACCCTTATCCCGTCCGGCGGCGATTCGTGGGCGCCGGATGTGGAGGCGTTTTTCGACGCCTTGGAAGATTCACCCGGCGTTTTTTTTGGGGAAATCCCGGAGCCGGAACAGGGAGTTTTCGCGCCTCTCCTGGTGGCCTTCCGCGAGCAGGACACCCAAGCACGATTTTTGGAACTGGAGGCCCTGCATCACTCCCGGCGCGTGGTGTTTTTGGGACTGCGGCGGCACGACGCCCTGCGGCTTTTGTCCCGGCTGACCCACGACGCCGCGCTGTCCGACTCACTTCGCGCGGAGGATGGCCAGGAACTTGACGAGCGGGATTGGCTTTTCTGCGGCGAGACCCCGCCTGCCCTGCCCCACGTCCGCATCACCGCGCCAGACTCGCTTCTGCGCGGGCTGGATCTCCTGATCGCGCCGGGTGACAACTTCTGCGGGCTCCAGTCCGCCGCGTGGGAGGAGCTGTTCGCCGAGTGGCTGCCGGTGGTTCATTTGGATATCGCCCGCGTTGACGCGGGGCTGTCCGACTTGGAGCGTGCGCCCTACACCCAAGCCCTTCCCCGCGCGGCGCGATGGGTGGCCGCCTCCGGACAGGGGGCTCTTTTCAACAGTAAACTGGCGGACTTGCTGACGGACGTGCCTGAACGGGTGGAACTCTTCGCGCGCCGCCGGAACTACCGGGGGCTGCCAGAGTGGTTCGTCTACGAAAACTACGACACGCGCTACACGGACTTCATGCTGCTGGGCCGAGAGGGAGATTGCGCCGTCGAGTCTTTTCTTCGAAGGTGGACGGAGGAGGGACGGGACTTCCGCTACCCCTTCACGGAATCCCGACTGAGACTTGCCCTCGAAGGAGCACGGCGCAAAGGCGCTTTTTTACACAAAGCTTCGTGAGGGGACTTGAGATGAAGCGTATCCGAAAAAGGAGCCAGCCGCGTTGAGCGGCGAGAAACAGTGGGCGCCGGAGCAGTCGCTGGACCACGCGACGGCGCGCGTCGTAAAAGAACTGGCAGACGCGCTCCTGCCCAGTTTGAGGGAAGCCGTCCGCGAGGATCTGACGGCGGCGCTGTCGATCCGGACGGGGCACGTGGGGGAGCTGGCGGACGTTCTGGGTCGTCTCAGGGAAGCGGGAAACGGGGCCGATGCCGCCCTGAGGGACGCTGTAAAGTCTCTGAACGGTGCGGCGGAGGAGGCGCGGGCCGCCCTCACCAGCGCCTGCCAGCGTCTGGAAGCCTTCGTCCCTGGAGTTCCCAAAGAAGACCAGCCTCAAGTCAGCGAGGAAGTCCGGGGCCTTCTTCACGCGGTGGAGGAGGCTGTCTCTAATTGGGAGGGCGTCTTGAGGGCGGACGGCCGCGCCCACACGCGGGAGCTGAACGCCTTTTCCACCGAGATCGCGGACTTGGTGAAGGTCCTGGTACCGGACCTGGGACGGATGTTAGGGGAGGCCGTTGAAAAGACACGGAGCGGGTGGGAGGCCGTGCTGGTGCGCCAGCGGGACGCGGAGGCGCGGCTTGGAAGGCTCGAAAAAATGACCGCGGCTCTAGGCGCCGTCTCCGTGTTTCTCCTCACCGCCGCCGTCGTGACGCTGTACCTGCTCTGGTGATGCGTATTGACGCACAATCAATTCCAAAAGAGGTGAGCTGGGATGAAAGTGGACAACGAGGTTGTGGTTTCGGGGCTGCTGCACCATATCAGGAGCGAAAAGAAAAATGACAAGTACTTCCTTTTTTCGGTAAAGCAGGAAACGCCGTGGCACGATGGCTCCGTCCGCAAGGACTTCTTGGTTTGCAGGGCCTTTATTCCCGCCGTGCAGGAGCAGCTCAAGGCCCTGCCGGAGGGCGCGCCGCTCCGGGTTCGGGGTTCGCTCCAAAGCTCGCTGGGCAGCGGGGAGATGTACCTTTACGCGCAAGACGTGGAGCTGCTGTGAAGTACAATTAGGACAACGAGTAGGACAACGAGATTTTTGAAAAAATTTGAAAAAAGTGGGTGGTGTTTTTTGTCGGCAAAAGGTCAGCTTTGGGAAAACAGCGTCAAAATAGCGGGCAAGGTTTATTTTATGAAGGGTCGTTCCGAGGGGGAGACGGGCACGGGGAAGTACGTGCAGTTCGCCGTCCGCCAAGATGGCACGGGCGAGGACGGCGCGGCACGGCGGGATTTTCTGGTGGTTCGGGTGTACGATGACCCGCTCCGCGAACAGCTCCGCGCCAAACAGGAAGGCGACGACATCGTTGTGGAGGGAACGCTGAGGTCCTCCCGCGGAAGCGGCGTCAACTACGTCCGCTGCCACTCCATAACGTAAAGCGAGGGGCCAGGGTATGAACAACTTGGAGACGCGGGCGAGAGAACTCAATGAGGCTATTGCGGAGGTGCGGCGCGAACTCCACGCGCACCCGGAGCTGGAGCACGACCTGCCCTTCACCGAGGGCGTTGTCGTTCGAGAGCTGGGCCGGCTGGGGTTAGACGAGGTCAAGTCTGGGCAGGGGCGGGGACATGGGGTGTACGCCACGCTCAAGGGCGGAAAACCGGGCAAGACGATCGCCTTGCGCGCGGACATGGACGCGCTGCCTATCCAGGAAGAGACAGGCCTACCCTTCGCGTCCACCAACGGGGCCATGCACGCCTGCGGCCACGACGCTCACGTGGCGATGCTCCTGGGGGCCGCGCGGCTGCTGGCGGAGGCCCGTGACGAGTTGGCGGGGACGGTGCGCTTTATCTTCCAGCCGTCAGAGGAGGCGGACTCTGGGGCGGCCTCGATGATTGAGAGCGGCGCCCTCGAAAACCCTAACGTGGACGAGATCATCGGCCTTCACACGGGAAACCTCTGGAGCGGGCTGAGGCCAGGACAGATAGGGTGGCGCGCCGGGCCCATGATGGCCTCCACCAACGCCTTTAAAATCCTGATTAAGGGCAAGGGCGGGCACGGGGCCATTCCGCACCTGTCGGTGGACCCCATTGTTATCGCCGCCGAGGCGATCGTGCGGCTCCAAACTCTTGTCAGCCGTGAGGTTAGCCCCTTCGACCCGGCAGTGCTTACCATCGGTTCCATAGCGGGGGGCAAGGCGGGCAACGTCATCGCCGGAAGCTGCGAAATGCTGGGCATGACCCGCGCCTTCGACCCAAAGCTTGCCGAGTTCTTGCGAGAACGCCTCCGCGCTACAGTTGAAAACACCGCCTCGTCCATGAGAGGACACGGAACCGTGGACTTCATCGGCTACCTCCCCCCCGTGGTCAACGACCCCGCCTGCGCCCGCAAGATGAGGGACGTCCTGGAGGGCGTCTTTGGGAAGGACTGGGTCCAGGAGTTGGCGTTTCCTTCAACAGGCGCGGAAGACTTCGCCTTCTATCTCGAAAAGGTGCCGGGCGCTTTCTTCTTCCACTGTTCCACCTTCGACGATCCGGAACGCAACTATCCTCACCACAACTCCAAGTTTGACGTGAACGAGTCGGTGCTCTGGACCGGCGCCGCGGCGATGACCGCCTACGCGTTGAAAGGACTTGCCTCTTAATCGAAAAGCTGGCCTTGCTGATGGGGTGCCGCGGATGAACGGCCCCCGTAATATTCGTTTTGCGGTGTCAAGGGCTCCGGCTGTCAGGAGCGTTCTTCCTTCGGATTCGGTAAGCGTTCCGTGTTCTCCGCCATACAACCTGACCTCCTTATTTTTTAAGAAAATTTCGTAGAGATTTTACGCCGAAACGTTCTTCCAGAGCAAGCCGGGTTTTCTCAGAAAGGGCAATGTTTGTGCTGAATTTCCCCGCGCCGACAGACATCATATTGACGGCTTCCCCGCCGTGGTTTTCAACATAGTACCGCAAATCGCTGAAGGTACCTCCGCGGGCTACAACATCGTCAACAAGAATGTACTTCCTGCCTTGTTGTACTCCGCCCCCAAATTTTGCTCTGTTTGCCATGCGATACCACGCGTTGGAGCCGATTCTTCCGACTTTTTCGGTTTGGATAATATCCACGTCAATTTCTAGGCCTGTTTTTTCTGCAATATATTCTGCTAGCATCGCTGGGATCTCGTTACGTCCGGCTTTTTCCTCAGCATGCACGGGAAGTAATGTCGCGTCAGGATGTTTTTCCATTAAGGCGCGTATCTTTTTCTGCTGTGACGTTTCTTTTTGCGCTCCTTCTCCCATAATATTCCGGATAAGCCGGGCAGCCGCTTTGGAATCACCACCTTTCGCCGCGCTATATTCCTTGTCCTGTTTCATTTTCGTGAAGGTACTGAACTGGGTTACTTTTGGGAAGTCTGCTGCCCAGGGCTTTGCTGGCGCGGCTTCTGCCATATCTTCCGTTTGACGCTACTGATAGATATTCGTGTTTTGGAGGTTGACAAAATCAAGAAAATCTTGATTCGTCTGTCCGTTGAACCGTTTCACGTCCTTGAACGCTTCTTTGGCATAAATGTGACATTCTTTTCTGTCTTGCCGCAAGGATTCTATCTCTTGCGGCGTCAAGGGACCTGGCTGCCAGAATCGTTCTTCCTTCGGATTCAGTAAGCGCTTCGTGTTCTCAGCCATATAATCCGACCTCCTTTTCCTTAATATACAAAAATCCCCAAAAGAGAGTTACTTAAAAAAATAACGTTCTAAGCTGCCCCAGTTTTCTTCGTTGTCCCGTCAATTTTTCTTGTAACTTGTCTGCCGCTGCGTGCGCCGCCTTAAACTGACGTTTCATCTGCTCATGCGAGTCCTCTTTTCTGAAAAGGTGTTAAGATTACGAACAGCTTCAATGATAATTTAGAGGAGACGATGAAAATGCTTTATACATTGATGTTTTTTGCCGCTCTGTTTTTCCTTTTTACCTTGGCCGCTATTTTAGGCGTCGGCCTGAATTTTTGTCTTCGGGACAGCAGGCTTGGGATGGACATTTGTAATGTTTTCCCTTTTCGTTTGGGAGGCATTCCGGGATTCTAAAAAAGACACGAAAGCCTCCAATATTCAAAGCGTGGAGATATCAGCGTACGAAATCTACCAAAAGCTGGCGATGGCAGGGGTGGACCTCGGCTACGCGCGGGAGTTGGTGACGAAGTACCGCGAGAGCGGAAACAGCGTCCCCTTCGCGAAGTGGATCGAGCCGAAAATACGGTGCTCCGCAGACGCCATGGCCGATCCCCTGGGGGGGAGAAAGATCATGCTGATAGGCCCCACGGGCGTGGGGAAGACCACCGTCATCGAGAAACTAGCCGCCGTCGAGGCGCTTTGGAACCACAAGAACGTCCTTCTTCTCACCAGCGACAAGTACCGTATCGCCGCAGTGTACCAGCTTCGAACCTACGCCAAAATTTTGGGCGTGCCTCTGGAGGTCATTTTCGAGGTGAACAGCTTCGCCAGCGTTTTGTCGGAGCACGCGGACGCCGACTTGGTTCTTCTGGATACGGCGGGGCAGGGTCAGAAGGAATCCAAAAACGTGGAAAGCCTGCAAGCCATACACGACGCTTACAAACCCGACGCCGTTCATCTCGTTATAGCCACGAACATGAAATACAGGGACATAGTAGACGTGGTGGAGCGCCTGTCTGTTCTGCCCATCTCCCACATGATTTTCTCGAAGCTGGACGAGACGGTAAGTTATGGACCTCTTTTCAGCGTGTTCCAACACCTGGATTGCCCCTTTTCCTATTTCACCACGGGACAAGACGCCCCGAACGACATAGAGGTCGCCTCCGCCGAGCGTTTCGCGAACCTTTTGATGGGCGGGGTGGGGGGACGTGCACGTGAGTAAAATTTCCCGCGCTCATGCTGATTTATGACCCCGAACTCAGATTAGGACGCTCCATGCCTGGGAGAGGAAAGTATGTCAAAATAAAAATTTTTTTGGTATGATACAGGGTAAAGGGGAATTTTTTGACTTCGTTAAACAAGGAGTATGTGTATCGTGAATAAACCTGGCAAAAAATTATTTTCTCTCTTTTTTTCCATCTTTTTTTTGGCGCTGGCCTTCCCTTTCCCAGGCGAGGCCGCCTCACCTTTCGGTTTACCTCTTCCTCAGGGGACGGCCTCTCCCCCTCCAAAAAAAGAGGAATCCTCAACGCAAAAGCCCGCAGGAAGCACGGTGCGCAGGGCGCGGCCCAAAACCCCCTCCACCTTCGCGGGCGGAGCGGGCACCCAGAAGCGTCCCTACCTGATCCACACAGCAGTCCAGCTTGCCGCCTTCGCCGCGTCAGTGAGCAACGGCAACGCCTACGGGGGCAGCTATATCCGCCTCACCGCCGACATCGACCTGGCGGGGGTTTCATGGCGTCCCATCGGTACCTCCGCCCGGCCTTTCAGGGGAAACTTCGACGGCGCGGGGTGCGTGGTGTGGAACCTCCGGGGCAGGGCGGGGTTTTTCGGCGCGCTGGAGGGGGCCGCGATAACTCGTTTGAGCCTTCAGCACGCGGACGTCGAGACGGAGAGCGAGGCCGGGGCCATAGTCGCGTTCATGAAAAACTCGACGCTGAAGGACTGTACGGTCTCCGGTTCGGTGCGGGGCGGCACGAACACAGGGGGGGTAGTGGGCAGCGCGCTTCGCGGGCTGATTGAGGGGTGCAGCTTCTCCGGCTCGGTGCGGGGCGGCAGCTCCGCCGGCGGCATGGTGGGCACCATGGATCAAGTGGAAGTGCGCGCCGGTTTCGTTCCCGCCGGGCGCGTCGAGGGCGAAGACGACGTGGGGGGTATCGTGGGCAGCATCCTCGGGGGCAACCTCCTCTCCTGCTCGGCCAGTGCCCTCACCGTTCAGGGAGGGGAGAACGTGGGCGGGCTTGTGGGCAACATCATCGACACCGGCAGCGTGAGCAAGTCGTCCTTCGACGGGCAGGTTACAGGACACGAGGGCGTCGGCGGCATCGCGGGACGCATAGCGGCGGGGGGCCTGCTGGGCTCCTCTTCCTCTGGATCCGTCCAGGGCGCTGCGGCCGTGGGCGGCATCGTAGGGGAACTCATCGAGGGCGAGGCCCTCAACTGCGTTTCCAGAGCATCGGTGGTGGGGATAAGCGGCGTCGGCGGCATAACGGGTCTCCTGTCCGGCGGCGGTAAGGTGGATGGCAGCACCAACCGCGGCACCGTCAAGGGTGGGGAGATGGTGGGCGGCCTCGTAGGCAACTTGGCCCATGGAAACGTCTCCACCAGCAGAAATTCCGGCGGCGTCATCGGCTACACGCAGACTGGCAGACAAGTTGGCGCGGTCAGCGAGGGCTCCGTTTCGGATTGAGGCCAGGAGGAGGCGGCAAAAGATGAGTACGTTTGGATGGAGCGCGCTTTGTTTTTCTTGGGCCCTGACGTTGTTTCTCGCGTGGAGGCTTTGGAGCTTCGGTCAGGATAAAAAAGAGACAGCGAGGCGGGTTTCAGAGGTACTCTCCGATTCCCAAGACGTTGACTTGAGCGTTTTGGATTCGGGCAGCAAGAGAGAACTCAAGATATGGACGACCTTCGAGTCTATTCTGCTGCGACTGAGGGACATTTTGCAGGAGAGCTTCGAAAAGCTGAAAACTCAAGCACTGAACATATATGGGATAGACAGGGGACTCGCGCGTTTTGCCGACGTTTTCAAGACGGTGCACGAAAGCGTCGGGGCAGGAATGGTCTCCCTGAACGAGGTCAAACAGGCGTTGGAAAAGCAGCATACCACCGTCGCGAGGGTTTCCGAGATGAGCCGCACCCTCTACGCCCTGGTGGAGGAATTGACGTCCGTCAGCGATGACATCTCCGTCAAGGCCCAGTCGGGGATGAACGAAATGCGCTCCATGGAGCGGGGCATATCCAGCATAAAGAAAGAAATGCGGGCTATGGTGAGTATCAGCGAGGAGCTGCACGAGAAGGCCAGAACGGTCCGCTCCGTGGTGGGGAGCATCACCGAAATCGCGGAACAGACAAACCTGCTGGCCCTCAACGCCTCCATTGAGGCAGCGCGGGCGGGTGAGGCGGGCAAGGGCTTCGCCGTCGTGGCCGACGAGGTGCGGAAACTCGCCGAGGAAAGCAAGCGCACGGTCGTCACCATCTCCTCCACCCTGGACGGACTCCTGGGCAACGTGGAAAACGCCACGCTGAATACCCAGGCGGTTTCCTCCACCGTGGACGCCTCTACTATGGAAATCGGCCGGGCTATTGAATCGCTCTCTGAAATTCTGCCCGCTATCGAAACGGTGAGTTCCTCCGCTTTGGAGGTTTCCAAGACAGCTGAGGAGCTTGCCGGCGTGTCAGAGGTCCTCGACGAAAGCTCTCAAGACCTCATTCAGCGCAGCGACGACGCGGAGAAGAACTTCCGCCGCATTGAGGACGGGATCAAGCCTTTAGGGGAGCAGACCCGCTCCATGTTAGACAGGACGCGGGAGTCCGCGCTCCTGACCGAGACCTTGATACGGCACCTGGCGGCGATACGCATGGCCGATGACGCGGAGTTCGCGGCCATCGCCCGCGCCGCGGAAAATTCCCACAAAACGTTTATACAAAACCTGAAAAAAGGGATTGAGAGCGGAGGCTATTTCGACCTGGAAGGCAACCCCAACCGCTGCGGCCTGGGGCTTTTTTTCAATTTAATGCCAAAGCCCATCTGTGTGGACGAGGGGCTTTGGCAGAAAACCATCGTTCTGCACGAGCGTTTTCACCTGTTTTACCACAAGGCGCTCTCGGCTACGCTCGCCCAGGACAGGGGAGGGGCGCTGAAGGTCTATGCCGAGGCGGAAAAACTCTCCGCCGAGATCATCGCTAAACTCCACGAAATGATCCGCTCTTGCGGCTCTGAAAACTAAGAGCGTGTCTATAATCTCTTGCAGTGAGATATACTAAAAAAAGAAGACGCGTCTGCGAGAAGCAGATCTTTATGACGTATTCCGCGCTATACTTTAATTTGTTAAAAAATGCTTGTTCATGGGGTAATATTTTAAAACCTTTGTCTGTCCTTTAAAGGGAAGTCGGAGTGCACAAGGTTGGCACTTTGATGTACACACTTATAGAAGGTCGGGAGGGGTTGATTGAGCATATAAATCTTTACAGCAAAAAATATGGATTTAGGGAAGCACTGATTAACTCCCCCCTATACAAAAATCCCAAAAAGATAGATAATTAATAAAAAAACTCGACTTTAGAGTATAGTTGCATAAATCACGTAATTTTCATAAGGTATTTCATAAATTATTTCTATTTGTCACTCTAT
>JAITGK010000108.1 GCA_031280635.1 Synergistaceae bacterium | reverse complement strand
TAAAACGCTGGCGAGGGATTGCCACAAGATACGCAAAAAACACCTCATCGTTTCTGGCCGCTGTGCATATCAGATGCATCGCTCTTTGGGCTGGCATCTTGTGACGACAGTATCTAGTAGAGATTCGCCATCTTCATCTTTCTTTGTCCATATCCCATAGTAATAGTTTACGAGTTTCCAATTTGGGAAGTCGTGGGGTAAATTACGCCATGTACAAGCATTTTTTAACAAATAAAGTATGGCGCGGAATACGTCATAAAGATCCACTTCTCGTGGACGCGTCTTCATTTTTTGGGAAATCCGAATCGCGTGAGATTTGGTTAAACCGCATCAAAGTGAAGGACACGGAGTCCCCGGTCAGCGAAGACAACCTGGTTGGGGTGGCCTTCAGCCGTGGTACCGTGAGCGGCAACGTGATCACGGCCCGCTTATGGGCAGCATTGAATAAAATTTAGTTTCCATCGGGCGAGGAGTCGCTCGTTTTTGGGCGACCCCACCTGTGAGCAAGGGCCCCCGTCCAGGGGCTGTTGGACGCGCGGAGGGCGTGGGTATAAATATGGCGTTTTTCATACGCGGAAATAAGAGACCAAAAACCGGATATAAACGGCAAAAACTTCGCGCGGAAAAGAGCGAACCGCTATAGAGAATCGCTGGGTCTGGAACGGAGCCTCACGAGGGGTTAAGTTGATTCTCCTTACATCCTGAAATCGGCGACAAGCGGGGTGTGGTCGGAGGGTTTTTCCCAGCCTCGGGGCTCGCGATCGATGAAGCAGGCGACGGCGTGGGACATCAAAGACTCGTTCGCGAGGATGTGGTCGATTCGCCAGCCTACGTTACGCGAAAGAGCGTCCTTCAGTCGGTAGTCAAAAAAAGTGTAGTCCACAGCGTCTGGGTGAAAGCGACGGAAGAGGTCCGTCAACCCCCACGAGAGCACCCACGCGAACTTTTCTCTAATGTCCGCGTGAAAACAGACGTGATCCTTCTTATTTTCAGGGCGCGTCACGTCCAGTTCCCTTGGCGCCACGTTTAGATCCCCCACCCACGCGAAAGGCGCGTCCGCGGCCTCCCGCTCTAGGAAGGCCCGCGCTCGCTCCAAAAATTTTTTCTTCATCTGATAATCCTCATGGGTGATTTCCTTGCCCTGGGGCACGTAGGTGTTTAAAAACTTGAAAGCGCCAGGCGCCTCCGCTACGGCCACACGGGTGAGGAAGTCCGGCTTCCGCCCGTCCCCGAAGCCGAACCGCACCTGAAGACCCTTTACGGACTCCCGCGCGGCGACAGCCACGCCGTTGTACGACTTTTCTCCGCAAAAATAGACCTGATACCCCATTGACGAGAAAGCCGCTTCGGGAAAGTCCGCGTCAACGACCTTCGTTTCCTGAAGAAAGAGCAAGTCAACCTTCGAGTCAGACAGCCAACGCTCTAAAATGGGCAACCGGCCGCGCACGGAGTTGACGTTGAAGGTGGCGATACGCAACGGCTTTTTCACCATAATGGCCTATTTGGAATGCTCCCGCTCCCGTAGAACGTGGCGAAGGATTTTCCCCGTCCCGGACAGGGGGAAGTCGTCTACGAACTCCACCTTGCGCGGCACCTTAAAGTGCGCTAACTGCTCCTTGCAGTACTTGACGATCTCCAGCTCCGTGACCCGCGCGCCCTCCACCTTGCGGATGAACGCCTTCGGGACCTCGCCATTCACTGGATGAGGCATGCCCACCACTATGGCCGTCCGCACCGCGGGGTGCGCGTGCAGCGCCAGCTCCACCTCCTGCGGGTACACGTTGAACCCCCCCACGATAATAATGTCCGTCACGCGATCGAGAATGCGGATGTAGCCGTCTTCAAGGCGCACGTAGTCCCCCGTGTTGAACCAACCATCGTCGAACCGCTCCGCCGTCAACTCCGGCGCGCGAAAGTAGCCGTTGGTGACGGAGGGACCCCGCACCCACAGCACACCCTCACCGTTGGCCGCGTTTTCGCTTCCTTCTATCCTCTCGCCCTTTTCCGTGCGCAGATGCCACTGATAGCTGTCTAAAAAGGGCCCTACCGTGCCGGGCCGATGTTCCTCGTAGCTCCGGTTCACCGCCACCACGGGCGACGTCTCGGTGAGGCCATAGCCCTCCACGATGTCCTTGCCTGATACGCGCGGGGCCACCTCGTGCATGTTGGCGCCCAGGCGGTCTCCCCCAGCTATCATGATTTTCGCGGTGTCGAAGAGGTCTTTGGGAACGCTGCCGCGCTCCATGGCCGCCAGCAGATAGGAGAAAATGGTGGGAACGGCAAAGAGGATGGTGACTTTGGCCTCGCGGATGCCCCTCACCGTCTGCGCGGGCGGGAGGAAGCCAGGAACAATCGCCGTGGAGATGTCCATGGTCAGGGGCAGAACCATGGCGACGGTGTAACCAAAAGAATGGAAATTCGGAAGGACGCTCAACATGGTGTCTCCCGCTTCCAGCATGCGCAGCGCTCTGGGAATTTGGACGCAGTTGTCGCCCAGGTTGCCGTGACTTAGAGGCACGGCCTTGGGCAGACCCGTGGTGCCGGAAGTGGCGAAGATCACGGCCACGTCGGGAGTTTCAATGGAAGATTTTTTCCCCTTCACCTCGGGCAGGGGACCCATAGGGTCACAGGTGGCGCAGATAAAGCCCTTTTCCTGCAAAATGCCCCCCGCTTCATTTCGGACTTCGTTGGAAGCGATGATGGCGAAGGGCTCGATCAGGTTTAGCGTGCCTATCAGGGACGGCATTCCCGACTTGACGTTGAGGGGAGAAATGGTCCCGCCCAGCCGCCAGGCGGCCAAGGAGAGGGCAATGACCATAGGGCAGTTGGGCATCAGGACACAGAGGCGCTGTCCTTTCCCAAATCCCGACGCCCGAAGCGAGTCCACGCACCTGTCCGTCAGCTTCGCGAGATCCGCCTTGCTGTACCATTGTCCGTTCCACCAGAAGCAATGTTCTCCGCTGTTCCGCGCTAATCGCGCGTCGATGAGCGTTTCCAGCCTTTCCAACATTTTTCCATACTCCTCTCCGGTAAATACCCCCCCGCCGCGGGAGCCCAGCGACCCCATGGCACCCGACGGACACCGCTTACTGCTGCTCCCTTCCGGGCCTGACAGGGTTCACGGGCCTTCGCCGCATAGGACTGAACCCCCGCGTCGGGGGGGCGCGCAAAGTATACCTAGAAACGCTTCAGAGCGCAAGTCCCCTATTCTATCTGCCTTTTGGCGAGTCGCGCGAACAGTCCGTCCGTTTTCATGAGTTCCTCATAACTTCCTTCCTCGGCCACGATACCACTTTGCAGAACACAGATCCTGTCCGCTTCTTTTATCGTAGAAAGCCTGTGCGCCACGATGACGCGCGTCGCCTTCAGTTTGTTCATGCTCTCCGTGACGATGCCCTGGGTCACGTTGTCTAGGGCGCTGGTGGCCTCATCCAATATCACGATCTTTGGCCTATTCACGATGCTGCGCGCCAACAGGATTCTCTGCCTCTGCCCACCGGAGATGTTGCCGGCCCCCTCGCTGATGACCGTGTGCATCCCCATGGGCATGTTCTGAATGTCCTTTTCGAGCCCAACCATCCTGGCGGCCTCCCAGGCGTCGTCCAGGGTGAGCGGCGCGCTGCCCACGATGTTGCTGAAGATATCCCCAGCCATGATCCGCCCGTTTTGCAGGACGACCCCCATCTGTGAGCGCACCGACGCGGCGTTCAGCGTCGAAAAGTCCTGTCCGTCGAAGAAGACGACTCCCTGCGTTGGCTTCTCGAAGCCGAGCAATATCCGCACCAGCGTGGACTTGCCGCAGCCAGACGCCCCCACCAGGGCCACGGACTCCCCAGCTTTGATGTGGAGCGATATTCCCTTCAGCACCTCCGGAGCGTCCGGCGCGTAGGAGAAGCGCAAATTTCTTATATCAATTTCCCCCGACAGCTCTCCCGCGTCTATTTTGTCCTCTGTAACCTCCGACTCCGTCTCGACTATGGGCATGATATTCTCGATATAGGGCGTCGAGGAAAGCAACGTGGAAACCATCGGCACAAAAGCCGCCAACGTCGCGTTGAATCCGGAGAAAGCGGACTGAAAGGCCATGAATTTCGCTCCGTCCATGGGCGGCGGGGCCGATCCGGAACTCGCCTCCACAATTCCCATGGTCACGTAAAAAAGGACAATAGACGTTATTGTGGGCATAGCCGCGTTTAGAAGCGACGTGTAGTTGGAGTACCAGCGGGATTTCAGGCTCCACTTCCATTGCTCGCTGAAAACCTCGGACCATAGATGGAACGCGGAGGCCTCTCCGCCCTGAAGCCTGAACTTCGTCAGTCCGCCCAAAATCTGGAGCGTCTGCGCGGACGTCTTATTGGAGGCATCGGCCAGTTTGCGCTGGGCAAGAACGGTCTTCCTGTACAGGAGCGCGTTCACGGAAAGGTACACGATCCAGGCTCCAACGCATATCAAGGTTAGTTTGACGTTGTAGTAGAACATCAACACCAGGCTCCAGAAGGAAAAGATCATGTTGAAGAGCGCCGAGAGCACGTTATCCCCAAGGAGTTCCATGACGCGAGAGATCCCCATCATCCTGCCCACCAAGTCCCCCGCCTCGTAGTTCCTGAAGAAGCTCACGGGAAGGCTCATAAGCCTGGACCACAACGCGGACTCGAAGGCTACGCCGACGTGGGTTTTGAGCCGAAGGAGGGAGATAGACCGGACGAGTCCTATGATAGCCGTTGTGAACCCGGAAACCAGCATCACCTGCGCCACAGTGCCCAGCGCCTGTCGGTCGTTGATCGGAACCACGTCGCGAAAAATGCTCTCCGTGATGAGCGGCGTCAAAATGGGAAGCACTCCCGCCACCAGGCTCATGATCCACACCATCGTCCAGTCGTGCTTTGCGGTGTGCCGGAGCGCGAACTTGAACATTTCCTTTTTCCCGAGCTTCTTCGAAGGAAGCCCAGGGTAGCACATGAAGGCGTCGCTTTTTATTTTCGACGCCGTCTTGTTGTTCACCGGAACGCCCATTTGAGAGCTTTCGCTCACCATGATGTACCTGTTGCCGCCCTGGGGCAGCAGGGCGACCATCTCCTCCGCCTTGTCCTCATCGCCGTAGTAGCCGAGCAGGACGCCTCCATCCTTTTTATGCCAGCCCTTGGGCAGGGAAACGAGGCGCGCCTGCATGTCCGCTTTCTTGATCATCCGCCTCATTCTCGTGACCGAGTCCAGTTTGGCCGCCACATCCGGCGGAAGGGAGATGTTCTCCGCTTCCATCCCCAGAAACTTCGCGGCCGCCGCCACCGCGAACCTAACAGGGTCGTCAGAGTCGCTTAGGTCCGCTTTCGCTTCCAGAATGGCGAACTCCGTCTTCAGCAGGTTCCGCATAGCCGCCGACAGGACTCTATCCCTGTACTTGGCGCGCGTCTTCGTCTTGATCTCCACGCTCCGATCGCTTCTCTCGAACTGAGCGCCGATAAGCATGGACAATATCTCCATGTGGTCCGTCACTTCAGCCAAAAGGTTCTCCTCCGTCAGCGTTTCTGACGTTTCTCCGTCAACGCCGCCAAAGAGAGCGCGGGAATCCCACTTGGTCAGGTGCTCGTCTCCCATGCCTATCAGATATTTAGCCCATCGCAAGCCCGTCAGCTTGTGGAACCAGTCGTTTGCCTGTTCAGCAAATCGCCGCGGGCCGAGGTCTTTTTCTATCTCTATCTCTTCTATCTCGCTGTCCGACCTGGCGAAAAGCTGAAACTCCAGAGGGGACAGCGCCTCCATCGGAGAGAAAAAAATTTCCCCTTCCTTCACCTCCGCCAAGAACGCCTTGTGGTAGTTCTCTGAGCCTGGGGGCGCGCAAGCAAACACTTCCACCGTTCCGACCCTGACGAGGAAGGCTTTACTTGGGCTTCCGACCTCGACCGACGGAACAGCCAGGTATCGGCTTTGATTGAGAGCAATCATGACAAGGCCTCCTCGCCGTCCTTAGGAGTCCGCGTCTGCTGCGTCACGAGCCTTTTGTAGGGTCCATCGACGGCTATCATCTCGTTATGCGTTCCGCGTTGCGCGACCTTCCCGTACTCCAGAACGATGATCTCGTCACAATCGCGAAAGGCGGAGAGCCTGTGGGCCACCATGAGGCACGCGCAGCCCCTGCGCCTTATGTTGGTCATCACGATTTCTTCCGTGACGGGGTCCAGGGCGCTGGTGGCCTCATCGAAGATCAGAATGGATGGATTGCAAGCCAGCGCGCGGGCTATTTCAAGCCTCTGTCGCTGCCCTCCGCTGAAGTTAGCGCCCCCTTCCTTTATCCTGTGGTTGTAGCCTCCCTCCATATTCGTGATGTCGTCGTGAATAGCGGCGTCAATCGCGGCCGCCACCACGTCGGCCTGAGGGATAGAGGAGTTGAAAAGGGACAGATTTTCCCTCACAGTGCCAGAAAACAGGAATATCTCCTGGTCAACCGCCGCTATTGAGTTCACGATCACATCGGAGGGAATCTCGGTCCGCTTCATCCCATCGAAGAGCACGACCCCGTTCCACTCGCTCTGGAGGCCCGTCACGACGCGAGCCACCGTGGACTTGCCGCTGCCGCTGCCTCCCACCAGAGCCACCCACTTGCCAGACTCCAGGGTGAGGTTAAAGTTCTCGATCAGCGGCTCCTTGAGAGGACTGTAGCCGAACGTCACATCCCGAAGCTCCACCTGACCGGTCAGCTTTTTCCTGGCTATGGGCGCTGGCGGGGTGCGCGGATAGAAAGTGGCGTCAATATCGTAACGTAGGACGTCGCTCAGGCGCTGCATCTGCATTGAGGTCTGCTGCAGCGTGGTACCCAGCGACATGATCTTCCCCAGGGGAGCCTGGAAATCTTCCATAAGGCTGCGGAAGGCGATGAAAACGCCGGCGGTCATCAGTCCGTCCATGATCTGAAACCCGCCTACCAGCATAATGAGCGCCGTGTTGATCGCGTTCAGGAGCGCTGGCCCTACCACCATCGCCTGAGAGGCCAAAGCCATCTCCATGCGTCCTTGCGCCAATTTCGCGTTGTGCCCCGCCCACTTCGAGAAGAAATCGGCCTCGTTGCCGTTGGCCTTGAGGGTCTCGATGATCTGTAGGCCGCTTACGGCGGTCCCTATGGCCTTGCCGGCGTCCTGTTGTATTCGCAGGGAAAGTTCCTCCAGGCGCCCTCTCATGAAGAACATGAGGGCTAGGTTCATGACGCTGAACGACACTCCGATCGCGGTGAGCGGCACGCTGTACTGCGACAGAAGCAGTAGGTAGAAGATCGCCACGAGGAAGTCCAGCGCCGCCGTGGCCGCCTCGTCGGTGAGGACGTCCGCCACCTGCTCGTTGAGTCCCACCCGCATGGCGATCTCCCCGCTGAAGCGTTGCTGAAAGAACGCCAACGGCAAGCGCATGACGTGGAGAAAAAAAGAGCTGGAGCCGGCGACGGTCAGTTTGGTCTGCCATTTGGCCAAGCACCACGCCCTCAGAAAGTTGAGCGCAACGTCCATGAAACAGGCCAGCGCCATAGCCAGGATAAGGTTCGTGAGCCAGTTGGAGTGAGTCCTAGACAACACGTCGTCAATGAACACTTGATTGAAAACCGGCTGCGCCAGGCCAGGTATGATCATCAAAAGCCCCACGATCATGATAAACAGAAGGGCCAACTTCTCCCTCACGAGCCTGCGCGCCACATCGGCCACAACACTGTATTTTTTGCCGCCTTTTTTGAATTTCTCGCCAGGTTTGAAGCTCAGAGCCACGCCGGTGAACGACTGATAGAATTCCTCAAGCGGCGCCGTCCTGTGCCCGGAAGCGGGGTCATTGAGATACGCCTTGCCTCTCTTGAAGCCCTCTAACACCAGAAAGTGGTTGAAGTTCCAGTGAATGATGAGGGGCATCTTCTCCATCGCCAGGTCCTCGGCGCTGCTGCGGAAACCCCGACCCTCCATGCCATAGCCGCGTCCCGCCTTCAAAACATTTAGGGCGTTGCTGCCGTCGCGGCTGACCCCGCACTGCATGCGCAGTTCCTCCAAGGGGCGTATCAACCCAAAATGGGACAATATGATCCCCAGAGAAGCGGCGCCGCACTCGACTGCCTCCATTTGCAGAAGGGTCGGAGTCTTAATCACCTTTTTCCTAAAGCCGAGCATGTTATGTATTCCTGAGCCATTGGCTCAACTTCTTGAAGATACGACCTAGGGGAGGCTGGCGGTCCGTGACAATACTACCCGTGCAGATCGTTCCCACTGTAATGGGTCGATGCTTGCCCACCGACGAGGACCATAAATAACCGGACGGCGATTTTGAGTCCTTGACCAGGTCTATCCGTACCTCCATAACAGCCCCGCCCATCTTTTGCATTATCCAGTTCACCACGTCGGAGTTCCCCAGCGTTTTCATGATGCCGTTGGTAGAGGCCGGGTAAAGGGAGACGCGCCGCACAACCCCCATCAGGCTGCCGTCCTCCTGCTGATCCGCGCCGCTGGGCGCCAGGCGGGCCACCATACCCGGCTCGATCTTCTTTCCCGACTCGGCGGGGACGTACATCACGGCGATCATGTCCTGTCGGTTCTGGTCCAGCCGTATGCTGCAAATGCTGGTGGAACCGGGAGACACCACGTCCCCCACGTTGACCTTCACCTCCGTCACGATGCCGTCAAAGGTGCTCACCACGTTGAAGGAGTAGTACCACACGTTCATGAGCGAGTCGAACTGCGAGACGCCGCCCTCCACCTGATCCTGGTTCGTGGACCTCATGATGTCCTGTCGCGTCTTAATGATGTCGTTCATCATGGCCGGCAGGGCCAGTTTCGCCACCACGTCTCCCTTGCGGACGCGGTTTCCAGGCCGCGCCAGCACCTCCGAAATTTTACCGCTGGTATCATGATAGATGTTGACCACTCCCGCTGGGTCAAGGATCATCCCCACGCTGTCCACGGATACCGACATGACTCCAAAAATACTCCACACGACGATAGACGCGGCCAAAATGAAGAGCGTTACGAGGGCCATCCAGGCCACCGGTTGCGTCACTTGGATGACCTTGTCAAGCTCTTCTGGGGAACGCAGGCGTGAAAGGGCTTCCTGGTTGAATATTTCCTTACTCATTATGATGCCTCCCCATTGTTTTCCGCCAGGTTCACGTCTATTCTGATCCCTGACTCAAGCCCCTCAATGCCCGAGGTGATCACCACATCCCCCTCGCCCAGTCCCTCCAGAACCTCTACGTAACTGGAGTCGTATACGCCTGTTCTGATCTCGCGCGCCGCCAATCTAGATTCCCCGTCGCGCACCCAGACTTTCGTCCGGTCGGACAGGGCGCTCAGGGGAATGGCGAGGCACCTCTTGGGGGTATCCTTCCTTATGATAATGTCCGTGTACATCCCGAGTTCCATAACCCCCAGACGGTTGTTCAGCTCACAGGTTATGCTGCGGGCCGGAACGCTTTCATCCAACGGTGGGGATATGGAGGATATTTCCACGTCAAAAGCCGTGTCTTCGCTGAATGACAACTTGGCCGCGCTGTCAAACGCCTTTTCCGTCATGTTGGTGAGGTCCGTGAGGAGCGAAAACTTTCCCTTTATGGGCAAGATGTTCTTCAGCTTCTTGTCATCCACCAACACGGTGAAGTACATCTTCGAAAAATTCGCGATCATAACGATGGGCGCTCCCTTGGCCACGAAATTGCCGGACTGCTGGTAGACCAGGATCACGCTGCCGGACAGCGGGGCGTTCACCACCTGGGAGTGCTGTTGCTGCTCCATCTGGCGCCTCTGTATTCTCGCGGCGTCAAGCTCCGCCTTTGCCGATTTCATCTGTGAAATGGACATCTCCAGCTCGCTGGCGGGGATGGCCTCCTCCGCCGTCAGGCGCTTGTTTCTTTCCACCGTGCTCATCGCCTGGATGTACGCGGCCTCAGCCTTGGCTATATCGGTATCCGCCCTGGATATCGACAAAGGCACGTCGTTGTTCACTATTTTGCAGAGCGGCTGACCCTCCGCGACTTCCTGGCCTTGGGCGACATAGAGTTCCTCGATCATGCCGTCGATCTGGGCTATAGCGTCGGCCTGCATCTTGGTCCGCAGGCCGATGTAGTCGATGTACAGCTCAGGGTACAGGTTGCGGTAAGAGGCTCTGACGCCGCTCAAGCTCACGGCCCGCGAGGCCAGCATCGTCTCTATGTAACTGTCGCTCGTCGCGTTGAGGTACACGCCGTACCCAAGGAAAGCTACTGAGAGAACCAGTATGAGCAGCGTTATCACAAAATAAAATTTTTTCAAAGCCGTCCAGTCCTCCTTATTGCCCTATCTATTTTTATTATATGGATGGCGCCGCCAAGGGCGTTTTCCAGGCGCTGTTGTCGCGTAGGCCTGACGCCGCTAAGAAATATTGTTCAACACACACGGCGCCGCGATAAGAAACCACGGCGCGAATTTTTCTGGAATCTCACGAAGTCGGCGCGCGAGTTCCTCGAACTCCATCCACTCGACCGCGGCAACTTCGGCTTTATCCACCGAAAGCGCGCCCGACCAGTCCGCCGCGTACACGTGGTCGTACTCGTACTCATACAAGTTCTCTCGAAATTTGTGCATATAGACAAAAGAAAACAACTCTTTTGGCGCGACATCCCCAACCCCAAGCTCCTCCTCAAGGCGACGGAGAACAGCGCCCTCGGTTTCCTCTTCTTCTACCGGATGAGAGCAACACGCATTCGCCCACAGTCCGCCTGAATGGTATTTATGGGCAGCTCTTTGCTGAAGCAGCATTTTTCCGTTATGAAATAGAAAAACAGAGAAAGCGCGGTGCAGCTTTGGGGAAGCGTGCGCCTCCATTTTTTCCATCGCGCCTATGGGACGGTCAAACACGTCCACTAAAATAATTTTTTTCATCTCATATTTACCATAATTCTTTCACTCAGAAGCTATGGACTTTTTCCATTTTGGTTCCATCCAGCGGCTCTTTTCGGAGAAAGCAATATTCGTTCGCCTTGACCAGGCGTCCGAGCAGTTTTGCGCTCACGGCCATGCAACAAAGACAGTTAGCGCTTAGGCCGCATATGTCGCAAGGGGCTTCCGGCCTGTCCTCTACCTCGCGTAAAGTCCGCAACACGGGAGAGTCGCGCCAATAATCTCCGAGACTCTCGAAATTCTCCGGATACTCAAGGTGACGACAAGGGGTGAAGTTTCCGTCAACATCCAGCGACGCGCCGTCTCGACCCGCTCCACAACCCTTCGATATTCCCACATTGAGGTTGCCAAAGAATTTCCGCGACAAATAGGCGCGAAGAGGTGAATAACAGTTCTCTACCTCAATAGAGAGGTAAGGCGTTTCTTTCCTGAGCCTGCGGATGTCGGACGCCAGCGCGAGCGTCTGACGGGCGTCGGGAACGCCGTTCATCCGCCGCGCGGAATCTGGTTTGAAGCCGAGCACGAATAGTCGCCTTACCCCATATTTGGAGCACAGGGCGGCGACGTTGGGGAAATCTTCCACGTTCGCGCTGTGCGCCACCCAGTTTATGGCTGTTCTCTCGAAGCGGGCTTCCGCCAGCAGTTCCAAGGCCTCAATCGCAAGCGAAAATCCGTCGCGCGTCGTGCGCGATATCTCTTCCGTCGAGCCGTTGAGCGAAACGTAAATCGCGCCCACCCCGCAATCCATAAGCCTCCTCAGAGACTGCCGGTTCACGCCCCACCCGCTGAGCGCCACGGCCGAATCAAGTCCAAGGCCGGAACAGACCTCCAGCAGAGGGTACAGGTGTGGATAGACCATCGTCTCCCCGCCGCTTAGGTTGACATACCCGACTCCCTCAGCGACCGCTTGCTTTAGAACCGTCACGGCCCGTTTCAGCGGAAGGTCTTTGCCGCGTTCTAGATCGCAGTAGCACTGCGGGCAGCGCAACGGGCAGCGGGTCGTCAACTCGAGGTTCAGCAACAGGGGGGAGGCGTAGGCGTTTTTTGGGGGATCAACCCAAGCGGAACGCTCCATCGCGTTTCGGACAAGCTCTGGGTTGGCGCGTATCCACGCGGCAAACCTACCGAGGGAGACCTTCCAGCGTTCTTCAACCTCGCTTCCTAGTACGCCGTTCAGCATCTGTTCGACAATGGGATAACGGGCGGCCGGGACCGTACACGATTCCTCACCCGACAACAGCGTCAGAAAGCGTTTTTCAGCTCTGAGCGTCATAGCCGCACAGTTCTTTCAGGTCGTCAAGCAGGCGCTTTTCAATCGCGCGCCACATCCGCGCGGGGGTGTAACCGGAGTGACGGGAGCGGCAAAGCGAGATAACCCGCGGCGAAACGGCGTTGCTCGCGAGCCAAGTTATAAAGCGCTTGATCCGCGTCTTTATCTGTTTTTCGGACGGCAGTGGGTCTGGTTTCGGCATGGCGAAGTAGCTGAGGTAATATCGCCCATTCTCTTCGATGGCGCGCGCGATGATCTTCGGCAGCAGCCGAAACGGATGATAGGGGTTGCCCGTCATGGAACGGTAAGCTTCCTCGGTGATCTCCAACTTGGCGTCCAACATGCTGGAACGGGAATCGTCCCAGCAGAAATAATCCAGATCGATATCGAGCGCTATCGGCTGCGGGGTATGAAACGCTCCACCAAGCCCCCCCTGGCTGTAGGTGAAGAATCTGTGATCCGCCTCCGGGGCGGCGACTATCCCGCGGTTCAGTGGAGTCGGCGTTCCGGTCACAAGACAGCCGCTGGCGTCCAGCGACAGCGTCATCTGCCGCGGTTTCGAAATAAAACTATCGAAATCACGTAAAAAAACGATCTCGTTGAACATTCCCTGATAGATAGCCGGGCAAATGAAGTCCGCAATGCCGAGGCAATCGGCGAAATCCCGTATGTCCTTCGAGGACCCGAACAGCGCGCTCATGTCGCCGCCATAAGCGCCGCACTCGAAATCAGGATGATGGTCAACGTGCAACAAAGAATTACCAAACGGTGGAAGATACCCTTCCTCCACCGCTTGGTTCCAGACGCGAAATACCTCATTATGTTCTTCTATTATATACAGTGGTATCCCCATAAGTCAACGCGCGAAGCCACACCCCCCTTTGAAACCAAGTCGGAAAATACCGCTTTCACGCGTTGCTCGTCCGCCATTTCGCTCCATTTCCCTTAACTCCTTTAGAG
>JAITGK010000063.1 GCA_031280635.1 Synergistaceae bacterium | reverse complement strand
TTGTTCCGCCCAAGAAAAACCGCAAGGAACCCTGGGAATACGACAAGGGAAAATACAGGCGGCGCAATGTGGTCGAGCGGTGCTTCAGGCGGTTAAAAGAGTTCCGAAGGGTCTGCACACGCTATGATAAATTGGATTTCGTGTTCCTTGCGTTCGCTCAATTTGCTTTCGTTGCGATTTGGCTGAACTAGTGTCAACAGACCCTAATATATACTATATACGGCAATCCAAGAATGTCTACGCCTATATGTATCTTGACGCCTGTTTTTTTACCCGCATCGTAGCCTTTTTCCTCCGCGCGGTCAGCATTTTGAATTGTTTTTGAATCTACAATAAGCATACTTGGCAAAGGGTTCCTTCCTGCTGTGTATCTTTCAATATCTACAAGTTTTGCTTGCGCGTCATCAAGAAAAGATTGACCGTTTTCGTCCTTTGCCGTCCATATTTCTTAGTAATAGCGCGCAATTCTCCAGTTAGGAAAATCGTGAGGCATATTGCGCCATGTACAGGCATTTTTCAAAAGGTATAGTATGGCGCGGAAAATATCATAAAGGTCAACTTTGCGAGGGCGAGTATTTTTCTTCACATTTTCTAAATCTTGTAAAATAGGGACAAATTGTTCTCTGGTGATATCGCTGTCATACGCTCTTCTCATATCCGCTTTCTCCTTTGCTTTATTCTGGTATAGTCTATTTATACCATATTGGGGAGATATTTGGGAGATATTAGACACGCTCTTATTGCCACATATCCGCATTCGCGCTGAAATTCCTTTCATGGCATATCAGTGATGGACTCTCACTTCTGTGTTTAATATTGCTTATTCTCTTACTCTGACTCTGACGTTCAAAATACCGACGCTATTTTGATGTTTATAATTATGCGATCCATCCTAGAATCCCACTGGCGTTAGTCGTGGGAGTGTGTCAATATATGCTACGTTTCGAGGGTATTGCCCTTTACTTGGATTTTGGATTAATGGGAGGAATGTGCGCGTGGCTGGTTATTCTTTCGACATGGAGAGTTATATGACGAGAGAAAGTTTCGCAAAGGTCAAGGAGTTTGCCGCGACGAAGGAGACCCCGTTTCTGGTGACATCTTTAGGCGTCGTGGCCCGGAAGTACGACGAGTTGAGGAAGTTCATGCCTTACGCGCGCGTTTACTACGCGATTAAGGCGAACCCCTCGGAGGACGTCTTGAGGCTTTTGGCGGCGCGGGGGAGCTGTTTCGACATTGCCTCAGTCTACGAGCTGGACCTGGTGCTACGTTTGGGGATTCCGCCGGACCGCCTGAGCCTGGGGAACACCATCAAAAAAGCTCGCGACATTCAGTATGCCTACGAAAGAGGGGTGCGCCTTTTCGCCACAGACGCGGAAAGCGACGTGCGAAAGCTGGCGCGGAACGCTCCAGGGAGCGACGTTTTCTTCAGGATACTGACAAACGGGTTGGGAGCGGACTGGCCCTTGTCCCGCAAGTTCGGCGCGCGACCGAGTGTTATTTTTCAAAACATTCTGCTGGCGAAGGAGTTGGGCCTCAACCCCAGAGGGGTTTCCTTCCATGTGGGTTCCCAGCAGCACGACATTACCCAGTGGCGCGCGGCGCTCGCCACCTGCAAAGAGCTTTTCGACGCGGCGAAGGAGAGGGGCGTAGTCCTCGACCTGGTGAACATGGGCGGCGGCTTCCCCGCGCACTACCTCTCCCCAGTGGAGAAGACCTCGGTTTACGCCGACGCGGTCACAGGCTACTTGCATGAGTTTTTTGGCCCTGAGCTTCCCCGCGTCGTCATTGAGCCAGGTCGCTACATGGCGGGCGACGCGGGCGTTCTGGTGACAGAGGTCGTCATGATCTCCAACAAGGAGGGCGAGGGAAGCGCCTCATGGCTTTACCTGGACGTGGGCAAATTCAACGGGCTCATTGAAACCCTGGACGAATCCATCAAGTACCCCATTTACTCGGAGCGAACAGGAGAGGCCCGAGACTACATTATAGCCGGGCCTACCTGCGACAGTTTGGACATTCTCTATGAGAAGACCTCCTGTCGACTTCCCGCCAACCTAGAGGAGGGCGACAGACTCTACTTTCTGACGACCGGGGCCTACACGCGGACCTACAGCTCGATCTTTTTCAACGGCTTCCCACCACTGGAGTCCTACGTCATTGAGTAGGCGAATAGACGCCATTCCCGATCACGCCGCGTTTTTCAGTTACGCTGTTTTAGCTAGGCTGCCATTATAGCGGGTTGCATAATCATGCGCGGAAATAAGAGACCAAAAACCTGATATAAACGGCAAAAACTTTGCGCGGAAAAGAGTCAACGGCTCTAGCCGACGCTCTTGCTTCTATAGGTCACGCGGCCGCCGCATAGGGTCATTGCCACGCCGATCTTCCAGAGGTCCGCTGCGGGTACCAGAAAGGGGTCTTCGTCCAGAACGGTCAGGTCGGCGTCCCGTCCGGGGAGGATCTCTCCCCGGCGCTTTTCGTTGCTCCCAAGCCAGGCGTTGCTCCAGGTATACAGCGAGAACGCCTCGGCGACGGAAAGTCGTTCTTCTGGCGTCCAGCCACCCTCAGGCGCGCCGGACTGGTCTTGGCGCGTGACGGCCGCGTGAATGCCATCCAGGGGGCGAAGACTCTCAATGGGCGCGTCTGAGCCTCCCGCGAGAGCAATGCCCTTTTTCAGCATGCTTCTCCAGCGGTAGCTCCGTGAGGCCCACTCCCAGCCCAGGCGCTGAACGGCCATTTCACGGTCAGAGGGCGCAAAGCTGGGCTGCACGGCGGCCCCCACCCGAAGGTTTTTCATGCGCTCGATCTGACGGTCGTCGGCGATCTGCGCGTGGATTATCATGTGACGAAGCACCCCAGGGCTGGCGGTCTGGGCGGCTTCAAAGGCGTCCAGGCACATCTCCAGCGCCCCGTCGCCGATGGCGTGCGCGGCTACCTGCATTCCCGACGACTGAGCGATGAGGATCAGCTCGTTGAGCTCTTCTTGGCTGTGGAGAGTGACGCCCCGCTCCCCTGGAACGTTGGCGTAGTCCTTGCGCAAAAAGGCGGTACGCCCCCCCAATGACCCATCGGTGAGCAATTTCAGGGGCCCTATCTGGTAAAGTGGAGTTCCGTCGCCCGTCCGCCAGCCCTCAGAAAGAAATTTGAGCAAAAGCTCCCGCTTCGGTAGGGAAAATTGCTGCCGAACGCGGAATGGTAGTTTGCCCTCGCGCTCCGCGCTGGTGTAGAAGTCGATGGCCCGCCGGAAGTCGAAGTCGAACATACCCATGTCCTCGCTGTTCAACTGAGTCAGTCCAAACCCCGCGATTTGGGGGCCATATTTTTCTAGAAGCCGGAGCATATCGGAATCCTGCAAGCGCGGGATGCGCTCGTAGACGCAACGGATCGCCGACTCGCTGAACAGACCGTCCGGCTCACCATCCTCGCCGATGCCGATCACGCCGCCCTCCACGCGGGTGTCCGCCGTCACCCCCAGGAGCTTGAGGGCGGCGGTGTTGATCACCACCACGTGCCCGCAGACGCGAGTCAGGGCGGTGGGAACGTCCGGGGACGCCTCGTCCAAGTCGTGGCGGTTCGGCATCCTACCCATAGTGGTGTGATCCCAGCCGCGGCCTCGCCGCCACTTCCCCTCCGGGTGCGCTTCGATGTGGGTCGCCAACGCCGCTTTCAAGTCGTCGATGGACCGACAGGGTTTCAGGTCCAGAAGCTCCCGCGACTCCAGCCACGCCATAAGGTGCATGTGGGAATCGGCGAAGCCGGGAAACACCGATCGGCCCTTTAAATCCACG
This sequence comes from Synergistaceae bacterium, assembly GCA_031280635.1. Lineage (GTDB taxonomy): Bacteria > Synergistota > Synergistia > Synergistales > Aminobacteriaceae > JAITGK01. The sequence goes on along the minus strand of JAITGK010000063.1, from coordinate 12,115 downwards.
ACCTCGGTGTCCGGGTGGGCTTTCGGGAACGCCTCCGATATCCGCCCGCCCTCGATCAAAAGGGCCTCCCTTACCCCCGTCGGGGTGTGGACGCGCCCGTTCACGAGCGCGATTTTCTTCAACATGCCAGCCTCCCAGAATCGAATTTTGAGGGGTCGCCCCCATGTTTTCGCGAATCGCGTTCTAAATTATAACTCAGGGGCGTCGGGTTCGACGGGGGTGAGACCCCGCGCCATAACTTTCATTATTGATGGAAAGATTTTCATTGTTGATGAAAAAACTCTCATTATCGTTTTTCAGCGCCTCTTTCAGCGCTTTTTTGTAGTTTCTTAATCTATGAAGACGAGAACTGAAACAATCCATAATGGTCACCAAATCTTGAACCATTTCCTGTTCCGGGCTCAACTTCTCGTCCTCGAGAATAGTGAGTTCGCAACCATGCAGTTTTAAAAATCGCTCAAACCACTCGAAACCAAACCTTACTAGACGGTCTTTGTGCGCTATAATCAGCATTTTTACTTCATGCTTCTCGATACTATCCATAAGCTCAAGGAATTTCGGCCGCCCAAAATTAAGACCACCACCAACTTCACAGAAGAACTCATAGTTCATATAACCTTGCTGGGCGCAGAACTGTTGAATAGTTTGCTGTTGATTTTTCAAATCCGCTTTCTGAGCTTGACTTGAGACACGACAGTAGGCAATGACTCGTATCCGCTTATCCGCTGTTTTGATTTGAAGAAATTCCAACAGTTGGCTCCCTGTATAAACCCTTCGATTTGTTATGGTTCTTGAAGTGGGTTTTAATTTTCCCTCCTTATCCCACTTCTGAAGAGTCTGTACTTTGAACCCCAAAAATTTCGCCGCGTTGGATATATTAAATGTCTTGTCCATATATTTATAATATATTTTATACTACGTCATGTCAAGTTAAGTTCATCCGCCTGTTCAAAATTTAAAGACTTGACCACTTTATCCCCTCGCTTGATTTTTCGAGTCCCGCCAGGAGTGGGACGAAACGACAGTAGTCGTACCACGTGTTGCGAAAGCCTCGCTCCAGGTTCTCGCGCACCAACAGGCGTTGGCCGCCCGTCATGACGTTCAAGGGCGCCACGAGCCGCCCATTGGAGATCAGCTGGTTGTCCCAGGCAAGCTCCACCCGCGACGCGGCCGCCGTGACGATGACCCTATCGTAAGGGGCTTCGCTGGGGTAGCCGTCGCGCCCGTCGGCGTGAATCACCGTGACGTTCAGGTTCAAGCCGTCAAGCCTCTGACGCGCCTGATCCGCCAGCGGCTCAATACGCTCTATAGACCACACGCGGAGCCCCATCCAGGCCAAGACCGCCGCCTGGTAACCGGAGCCTGTGCCAATTTCAAGCACCCTCATCCCTCGCTCCGCGGATAGAAGCTCTGTCATCTTAGCGACCATGTAAGGCTGCGATATAGTCTGCCGCTCGCCGATGGGCAAAGGGCGGTCGATGTAGGCGCTCTCCGCGTGCTCCTCTGGGACGAAAAGGTGACGCGGCACGGAGGTCATTGCCTCCAAAACGCGGGCGTCCCTCACGTCGCGTCCGATGATCTGTTCTTCCACCATGTCGTATGCCCGCAAATTCCACTCCCGCATCTGCGGGCCTCCTCAAAGCCTCCGGGTCCCGCCGGAAGAATTTTTCACGCGAACCGCCTCACTTGTCGCGTAAGATTTCCCTAACCCCTCGCGAAAGCCCCCACGTCCTTTGTGAAGAAACGGGAAGCCTCGTTCATTATACTCGAAATCGGGGGAAGAACCGCGTGTCGTGTTCCCTTCCGCGTGTTCCAGAATGAAACTCTGGATTGGCCAGAGGCACAGCCACCGAGCCGCTATAGTAAGCTTCCACAGATGAAAAAAGCACGTCAGGGTCTCGGGTAGAGCGGTATCCCCACCGCCCCATTCTGTCAAGGCGAAGTCCGCGAGGAACAGGATCAGGAACCACCCCCAAAGGTTTCTCAGGGGCGCGCGAAAAAGGATGAAGCGCGCTAAGAGGGCGAACGCGCACAGCAAGACGCACAGCGCGCACACGAGAAAAAACCCCGCTAGCAACGTGGGAAAATCGACGTTGGTTCCCAAGCCCAATAAGGCGTTGATCAGCGCGCAAGTCAACGCCAGCGAAAAAAAACGCTCCACCTGACCGCCGATCTCCCCGGCCCGCCTTATGCGCAACACTTTGTCCATCACGTTATCTCTCCGTTTCTTTCACGTTTTTCGTGAAACGAGAGTATAGACTATAACGTGGCGTTAAGGTCAATAGCTTTTGTGAGCCTTTTGACTTAAATATTGTTGGGTTTTATGGCTGACAAGGGGCAAGACCCCTTGACCCCTATATTGCCGAAGAGCAATTTTACCGCCCCTCCCGTTGGTCGGGAATTCAGCTTTCTACACACGTGTCGCGGGGCAAACGCGTCAAGAAGGGATAAAACCTTGCGAATACTAAATTGAACATTTTGCATGTGAAATTTATCAATGGAGTGATATTATGGGTTTATGATTTTCATGCGTTTGCCCTGCCTCAGGGCTCAAATACGGTTATGTGTCCAACGTATCCTTGACATTGACGGCCATTTCCCCTATAGTTAATTTGACGATACCTGGGGTAATAGCCTTACCGTCGGATGGGTCAATATTTGAGGAGGCGCTAAGTATCGTTTTTGCCACCTTTTGATCATAAAGCTTCAGGGTCATCGACTCTTTTATGTATGCAGAAAGTTTTTACCGTTTACATCTGGCTTTTGCTCTCTTATTTCCACGCATGACTGTTCAACCCACTATAAATAGATTCTAGAGTTTTTTATGGCGTTTTGCATAATCATACGCAGAGTTATCCGTGTTGTCTCAAATGCTTTTCCAGCGACAACCCGGCGCTTCTGCACGAAGGGTTCGGGTTCATCGTCATCTGCGACGCCTCAAAGACCAAGGCGGCGCTTCCGTCTTCCTCCGTGAGGTTCAGGCTCTCCAGAACGTGACCGTAAATTTCCCTGGCGAACTGTGGGTCGTTCCCGACGTGATCCACGTAGACCAAGAGCTTGTTGCGGACTTCCCAAGCTCGTTCCTCGGGGACGATGTAAACGAAAATCTTCGAGCCGGCCATGTTCTCGAAGGCCAGCCCAAGCCACTCCCTCGTGTCCTGGAGCGCGTCGCCGTCGGGGTAGGTCAAGCTCATGTATGTCCTGAACGTCTCCGCCGTGTCCCCGTCCGCTTCGCGCCATCCGCTCTCACTGGGCAACCAGAGGAAGTCGATCTCCTTTTCCAGGAAGTCGATGATCGTCTCGCCCCACCGCATCCTCTGGCACGAACAATCGTAGCGTGTTTTGTACAGCTCGCCCAGCTTGTCCAACGCGCCGCCTATGGCATCGGCCCTTTCGGCACACTGCTTCAGCTCGTCGGCGCCCAGGGCGCTCACGTCCTTCAGATACTCAGCCGCGCCGGCCTTCATCACGCGGGCAATGATCCTGCCGAGTTCGTCCACGCCGCGGCGAGCCTCCAAGTAAACTCCTTTCGACCAGTAATCGATCTCCGTCACGCGGCGGTGTTTCTCGTCCGGCGGCGTGTTCTTCGCGCACACCACGCGCCACGTCCACTCCGCAAGTTCAGCCTCCAGCCTCAGGTGCAGCGAGCCGACCCTCGCCTTGAGCCGCGAGAAACAACGGACCCACTCATCGTGTTTGTCCCTCACATCGTATCCGAAACGCTCCAAGCCAGATCGTGTCGATAAGGATATGGCGGCGGCGGCTTCGTGCAAGCCCATCTTCCGCAGGTCCACCGCGTCCTTTAACGCCTCGAAAAACGCGCTTATCCTGTTTGGGAAAAAAAATCGATGAGGTGTGGCGTCCACTCGGGAGTAGACTTCGGCGGCCTCTTCTATCGACTTTGCCGACTCCTGGTTGCTCAGGCGTTCGCGACTCACGACGTCTGCCCTATATTGGCGCGCTTCCTCCGCCAAACTGTCCGCGCGTTCCTTCCATTCTCGTTCGGCGCGCTGAACAACCGCCGCCAGATCACGGTATTTCACGTCCATTTCCAGCTTGGCCCGCGCCACGTCCTCGCGGACGTTGTTTTGGTATTCACGCAGCAGGGCGTCGTACTGTTGCCGAATAACCCTGTCCCGTCGAGTCAGGTCGCGTTTCAACTCGTCGCGGCCTGCCGTCAACTTGCGCCGCTGTTCCTGCTCCAGCTCCCGGCGCATCCTGTCCATCTCGGCCCTATTTCGCGCGATCTCGTCCTGAAGCCGGCGAAGCTCCGCCTCTTGACGCTCCAAGCCACTCAATACCGCGTCGCCGCCCTCATGCCGTCAGACATCCTCATCACCTTCCCAGTTTAATCTGCCCTTCGATCTTCCTGGCGCTGGCCTCTCTTTTTTCTATGAATATCCGGATATGCTCCTCTAGCTTCTCAATTCCGGTCTTGACCTCCGCCCGCAGGCGCAGGACGTCCTCTTTCGGCGTCTCGTAACAGGCCAGAATCTCCTCGTCCACACCCAACGTCGCCTTCAAATCGTCCAGTTCGCCGTGCCCGGAGTTCGCCAAGAGCCATTTGACCCGTTCCCGCAACTCCTCTCTCCTGTCCGAAAGGTTGGCTTTTTCCGCCTCCAGCTCCGCTATTCTGCGCTCCATGACGGCTATATCCCCGCGCAGGGCCGCGTTTTCACCAAGTAAAGCGTCCTCCTGCTCCCGCAACGGGGCGCCAGCGGGAGCGCTGGAGCTCCGCGGTTGAACGCCGCCGCCGGATTCGAACATCATGGAGTATCTTTTCATGTCGATGGGAGAGAGAACGACGCGTGTCTTTTCCTTGTCCAGTCCGGCGCTGAACTCCGGCGTATCCGCGCCCTTGCGGATCAGGCTCACCGCCGCGCCGGGATGAGCGATAGATATCGATATAATGGAGAGGCAACCTACCACAACAGGGCAGAACACGATGCTATCGTCTTCGGGCGTCTCGCTTATAATGAAGTTGTTGTATCGAAACGCGGCGTCGCCGCTGGGGCGGAGTTCGGCGTAGGAGATGTCGCGTCCCTCGCTTTCGGCGTAAACCGTCACCTCCGCAAGCCCGTTCTTCAAGGCCGAAAGAACATTGATCCTCACCTTGTCCTTCGCGAATACCTCTATCTTGTTCATGGCCTCTTCCTCACACCGAAACCTTGCTATGGGGCTATCTGAGCCAGAGTTCCGCCAATAGAGCGCATCTTTTCCCACACCTTCAACGCGGCGGCGGATGGAACTCCCGTGAGCGTCACCCTGCCCGGCCCCAGATCGATCTCGACCCTTCGCCCACCCGGCGTGTTGTAGTACGAGTCAAACACGGAGTCATACCTGTCGCTGAGACGCAAAACACGCTGGTTCGAGGAACCTCTGTAGGGTCGTCCGTCGTCCAGGTCAATTCTATATCTTCCATCCACAAGAATATCTGTCGCCGCCAACAGCGCGGCTACGTCCGCGTCACCGGCGCGGGAGAGTTCCTCGTAGGTGTAGCCGGTGTAGACGATAAGCCCCCGGTCGGCGCGCTCCCTCATGCTTGCTATCACTCGCGCGGCTGCCCCCGCCTGGGCGAAGGGCTCACCCCCGCTGATCGTCACCCCCTCCGTACCAGCGGACAGAAGCTCGGCGGCAAGGGCCCGGCAGTCGAAGGCCGTTCCTCCGACCCCGCGCATCTCCGGCGACAAGCAGCCGTCGCAGTTGAAGGGGCAGCCCTGCACCCAAAAGGCGCTTCTTTCGTAGGGGCCCAGTACGTGGGTTCTCGAAACGTAGTGGGAGATGTAGATGACGTCTTTCACGGAGGCTTTTCTTCTGCGCGGACAACGACGTCAAACTTCAAGCCCGTAACCGCGGCACAGGGCGGCCAGTCCGCCCTTGAACCCAGCGGCCACGGCGTTGAACTTCCACAGGTTGTTGTACTTGTAAATTTCGCACACCACAATGGCGGTTTCAATGGAAAACTCCTCCATCAAGTCGAACCTCAGCACCGGTTCGCCCGCCGTGTCGGTCTCGTTCTCTATCTTGTCCACGTGGATGAAGGCGTTGGAAACCTGGCCGAAGTTTTGGCGGCGAGCGTCGGCCTCGTGGATGGTCACGCAGATCGCTACCTTTTTTATCTCCTCCGGCATCTTCCGAAAATCTATGACAATGACCTCGCCCTCGCCGGCCCCAATGAGGTTGTCTCCGGTGTGCGTCACGGCCCCGTTTCTCGATTGGAGGTTGTTGTAAAACACAAAATCCTCGTCCCGATTCACTTTACCGTTTTCACCTATCAGAAAACAGGACACATCCAGATCAAAGTCCGCCGCGCCCTCATACTTGTTCGTATCCCAGCTAAGTCCCACGAGCGCCATGGTCATGCTGTTGTCCAGGGTCACGCGCTGTCCTTTTTGCAGATTGATAGCCATGCGACGCCGCCTCCTCGACAAATCCCGTGATACAAACCTCACTCCCTACGCCGCGTTCACCCCGAAGTTCTTGCAAAGGGCCTTCAAGCCGCCAGCAAACCCACTGCCTATGGCGTTGAACTTCCACTCCCCCTCGTGGCGGTAAAGTTCAGCGATCACCACGGCGGTCTCAACGGAATAGTCCTCCCCCAGGTCGTAACGGATGGGCTCCTCTCCCTTGGCCTCGTTGACAATGCGGATGAAGGCGTTGGAGACCATACCGAAGTTCTGTCGCCTGGTCTCGGCTTCGTGAATCGTGACCGTGAACGCTATCTTTTTCACATTGGCGGGAACCTTAGAGAGGTCGATTTTGATCTGCTCATCGTCGCCCTCGCCAACGCCGGTCAGGTTGTCACCCGTGTGCTCCACCGAGCCGCTTTCGTGTTTCAAGTTGCCGTAGAACACGAAGTCCTTATCGGAGCCTACCTTTCCGTTCTCGTCCAAGAGAAAAGCCGCCGTGTCCAGGTCAAAGTCGGAGCCTCCGTCGTATTTGTTGGTGTCCCACCCAAGTCCCACCAAAATCTTGGTGAGTCCCGGATTCGTCTTGGTCAAGTCCACTTTCTGTCCCTTTTGCAGGTTGATCGCCATATCGATTACCTCCTCATTTTACCTCATATCGGCAAAAATATTTTACCATAGCTGAAGGAGTAGAGCAAAAAACCAAAAAAACCAAAAATTATCCGCCGGATGTTCCTTTATGGCCTCCTACTTTCGTTCCTTCCGTAGCTCGTCCAGCCTGGACTTGGCGGCGACGTGGTTGGGCTCTCTCTCCAAAGCCCTTTCCAGGGACTTGATCGCCCCAGGCGCGTCGCCCAACTCGGCTCGCGCGTCGGCGAAGCCCACCCACGCGTCCGCATCGTCACTGCGAACAGCCAGCGCTTCCGCAAAGAACTGGGATGCGTCCCTGTAGCTTTTGCGTTCTAGCGCCGCTATTCCCCCGCGCACCGCTTCGTCATATTTCCGTTTGGCGTCCTCCGCGGCTTTGAGGGGAGGGGGCGGCGACAGAAGCTGGGAGACCCGTTTCACCGCGTCCTGGGCGGTTTCGGAGGATGGGCTCACGCCCAGGGCGTTCCTGTAGGCCGTGAGGGCTTCCGCCAGTTTGCCCTGCTCCTCCAGAGCGCCGCCGAGGGCAAAGTGGGCCGTGTAGTTAGCGGAGTCGGCCTCCACGGAGCCCCTGAAGCTCTCCACGGCCTTATCCCAGAGCTTCAGCAGGGAGTAGAGCCGGCCGGTCTCATAAAGGACCAACGTGAGAGGAAGAGCGGCTTCGGAGGGGAAGCGGGGCGTAACACTCAAGATGGAGCGGTAGGCTCTGACGGCGTCCTCCAGTTGTCCAGCGCGTTCGGCGGAATGGGCCGCGCCTTGGAGGGGTTCGGTCTTGCCAGGGTAGCGAGCCGCCACGTCTTGGTACGCCTCATAAGCGGGTTCGTACTGTGCTTCCAAATAGAACTCCTCCGCCGCGTTCATCAAGGCGCTGTAGGAGTTGCGCCGCAAGTGGCGATACGCGGCAAACGCCGTCGCCGTGACGAGAGTCAGCACGAGAAGCACCGTGAGAACGCGCATGTGGCTTCCCTGAAAGCCAGCGCGCTGGCGCGAGACTCGTCTCATTGATCCTCCGCGACCCGACTTGTCAGCACCTTGCCCTTTTCCGCCGTCAGGAGAACGGCCCTCATCAATGCGGCGCGTGCCCCGGCGCGTTCGAGTTCGTAGATGCCCTCGATAGTCATACCGCCAGGAGTACACACGTCGTCGCGCAGGGTCGCCGGGTGCCTATCTGTGGAGAGCGCGAGGCGGGCGGCGCCCAGCATAGCGCTCGCCGCCGCCCGGTAGGACAGCTCTTTAGGGAGTCCGGCGTGGATTCCCCCCATGGCCGCCGCCTCCATCAGGGTCGCGAAAAACGCGGGCGTGGCCCCGGTCAAGGCGGTCAGGGCGTCCAGGTTCTTCTCCTCCGTCTCCTCGGCAATGCCCACCAGGCCGAAGGCGTCCTTCATCCACCCCATATGGACCTCCGTCGCCGCGTCTGAGTGGGCTATTCCCGTGAAAGCGCAGCCCAGCGCCGCGCAGATGCTCGACATCGCCCGCGTCCACAAAGCCCCTGGCGCGGCTCGTTTCAGCATTTTCAGCGTCACCGCGGCGGCCAGGGAAACGCAGAGCTTCCCATCCAGAAGGTCAGCCAGCTCCCGCACCACGCCCAGGGTCAGATGCGGCTTCAAAGCGAACATCACCACCTCGCCATCCTTGGCGGCCTGCGCGTTGTCCAAGATCAACTCCACCCCGTCCGCCTTCACGTGCTCCAGCCGTTCCGGGTGCGCGTCCGAGGCCAGCACCCCGCACCCTGCCTTCGCCAGCCCCCTCGCTACCGCGCCCCCAAGCGCCCCCGCCCCGATAATGGATATGCGCGTTTCCTTCACATCGCTCATGACGATCCCTTCTTTCTTCAATACTAAAGTCCCCAATACCAAGCCATTGATACTCATTATAAAGGCCCAAGAAATTCGGACTTTGTGGATGTTTTTCAGATATGCTATCATAATTTCACTGTCCGTTGATTATAGCGATTGTAGCGGATTGTACAATCACGCGGAAAGCAGAAACGCAAAAAAGAGCCAACAGCTCTATAACGAAACAATGAGGATTGAAAATGACTCGTTTTGATTGTTGCCGCGGCGTCCGTCGATTTCTTTTTCTCCGCCGTTTGAAGGAGAATCTGTTTCCGTGGCCGCGTCGGTGAAGGTAACCCACAGTCTGCGCGTCTTGGGGCTGCCCCCTGACGCGACGTTGGCCGAGGCGCGGGCGGCTTTCCGAAACCTTGCCCGAACCTGTCACCCGGACGTGGTGGGAAAGCAGGGCGCGTGGAAGTTCGAGCAGATCGTGGGGGCCTACGCTTTTCTGAAAAGCCTGACGGAGGATGAGCTTCAGGAGAACGGCCTGGTGCAGGCGCGCGAGCCCATCGTCCACCCCGAGTCTCCTCTTGGCGCGTTTCGCAGGGGCTGGGCAAAGGCCCTGACCTGGACCCGCAAAAGGCGGAAGCGCCAGGTGGAGGAAAGCGCGGAACATCAGGCGCGAGAAAGCGCGGAACGCCAGGCGCAGGACGTGGAGAAGCGCGCGGCGTCCGTTGAAGTTGCGCTGTCGCGGGGAGAGCGGACTTTGGCGGAAAATCTGGCCCGGGTGGAGCGGGAAACGCTCTCCTGCGACACGCGGGGGTTGAATCTGCGCCTGACCAGCGACATAGCCCAGGTTCGGCGACTGGCGCTGTCCCGCCTGGGGGCGCTGGTGAACCACCGGGAGTTGCTGGACGCCGTTGCCGCCCTTTTGCGAAAGTGGGACATTGACGACAAGACCGCGCGACTGGCGGCCGATTTACCTTTCTCCCCAGAGAGTCGAAGAGCGCTGGCTCAAAAACTGGCCGTCAGAGCGCCGGCCATGCCCAATTCGCTTTTAACTTCGTTGCTTTTGCGCACCCCACCGGCGGAGCGGGACGTGCTGGAGCTTTACCTTCAGCACGCCTCTCCCAGCGGGGCCTCTTTGCTCCTGAAGCAGTGGCCGCTCGAACCCTTTGTTTCCATCCCGACGCTTCGCCGCCTCATAGCGCGGGACGACGACGTCCTCCTCATCACCCTGTTCAGCACAATGAAACAGTGGTTCACCGCCTGCCCCGCCGCGCTGCGCGACCTTCTCTCCGCTCGGCTGTCGCACCCCAACATGGCCGTTCGCGTCTGGGCCAAAACCCTCCTAAGTCTAGGGCAAGCCTCTTGAGCCCTTTTGACGCCTCAAAGGAAACGCTGGTTAAAACACTTTGGGGCCTCGCCCCAAACCCCGACTTGGGGGTCGCGGACCCCTAAGAACCCCATTTAATCAGCGCTTCCATAAATTTAGGGGCTTTTTGGCTTTTTGTATTATGAGCTTTTTTATACGCTACTCAAAGAAGGGGGAGACGTCGTGCGGTACGACTTTGATGAAATTATCGACCGCAAAGGCACCAACGCCATGAGCGTGGAGGGGTTTCGGCAGTATATTTTTCATGATGACCGAATTCAGTTTCCCTACAAGGACGACGAGTTCGTCCGTATGTGGGTAGCTGACATGGAGTTTGCCACCCCGGACGTGGTGCGAAACGCCATCAAGGAGAGGGTGGACAGGGGGATATTTGGCTACACGAAAATATTCGACCCGGAGTATTACAACGCCTTCGTGAAATGGACGCGTGGGCATTATGGCTGGAATTTCGAAAAGGAGTGGCTTGTCACGTCGCCGGGGATCATTCCGGCGCTTTTCGAGTTAGTGGGTTACATCTGCGAACGGTGCGAAAAAGTTCTGATCATGACTCCCTCCTATGCCTATTTCAAGCACGCCTCGGACTTCCACGGGCGTGGGTTGGTTTGCTCCAACCTGAAAAACGACGCGGGGTACTACATGATGGACTTCGACGACCTGAGAAAAAAAGCGGCGGACGGCGAGACCAAGTTGTGTATCTTTTGCAATCCCCACAACCCCACCGGCCGCGTTTGGACGAAAGAGGAACTGGAAACCTTCGGACAGATCTGCGTCGAAAACGATCTGTGGATCGTCTCGGACGAAATTCACTGCGACCTGCTGCGAACTGGAAAGAAGCATATTCCGCTGGCCAAGCTCTTTCCCTCTTACAGCAAGCTGGTTACCTGCATGGCGCCCAGCAAGACGTTCAACCTGGCGGGACTCATGTTCTCCAACATCATCATCCCGGATAAGGGACTGAGAGACACGTGGAAAGCGCGTCACTACGATTTCGAGAACCCCTTGAGCATTGCGACGGCGCAGGCCGCTTACGCCCATGGAGAGGAGTGGCTGCGGCAGCTGAAAATGTATCTGGACGAAAACTTCGCCTTTGTGGAGTCCTACCTTAAGGAACACCTGCCCGAAGCTGAGTTTCGGGTGTCCGAAGCGACCTACTTGGCGTGGGTAAACGTCGGCGCCTACCTAAAGGGAGGGAAAGACGACGCCTTTTTGCCGCTGCTCTTCGCGGAGAAGGCGGGGGTGTTGCTGGAGGGCGGCGATATGTTTGTCGCCAATTCAAAAGGGTACATCCGTCTAAACCTCGCCTGCCCGCGAGCCACGGTCAAAACGGGACTCGAACGAATCCGCGCGTACCTGAGTCTGGGGTAAATCCGCCCTCCTGGATAAATTACGAGGGCTTCGGGCAGTTGGCCCGAAGCCTCTTAAATAAAGCGGCCGATCAAGCAGCCGGAACATCGAAAATTCATTGCTTCCTGGCTCTCTGGGGTCGTCTATTTCTTTCTTAAACCTGAACTCATCCAACCCGTCCGTGCTGAAAAAACGCATTTCGACAGGGAGACGCCGGTCCTTCAGGTCTCTGGAAAGGTTGTTGGCTACGTAGCGGGCGAGAGACTCTCTGCCCTTGCCTCCCTCGAACATTCCGCCCAGGGTTTGCTCGGCGTCGGAGATTTTCGGCAGGTCTCCCCCGTACATCTTCACCAGCTTCACCGCGATCTGATAGGCGGAAAGGAAACACCGCCCATAAGGATCCTTTGTGGGCGCGTTCTCAAGTATTTCTTTAACTCGATAATATATTAAGCCCCCGGCTATGCCGGGGAGAATAAGCAGAGCGGAAGCGATCCGTAGAGTAACAAAATTCCCTGAACTCAAATTAAGCCCTCAGATACTGGGAGAGC
>JAITGK010000146.1 GCA_031280635.1 Synergistaceae bacterium | reverse complement strand
TTAGAGTATCTATCATAACCATGCTATCTTGATAAAGTTTACTTTGAAATACTGCATTTATAAAAATTGCTTTATAGCCTGAAGGCCCAAACAGGTGGGTTATGTTAGGAGCTCTAAATGTGGGTTCCAAGTTTTCTCTCTGTAATTTCACGTATTGACGGAAAAGAAGACAGCGAATATTATATTAGCACTCTACGAATTAGAGTGCTAATAAAAACATATTTGAGAGGAGTTGTTGGTTATGGCTGGATTGATTCCGTTCAACAGAAGGACAGCGCTGCCGATGGGATTCGAGGATTTCTACAACGTGCTTGATGACTTTTTTACGGATGGGCCTGGGCTGCGGCGAAACCTAACGCGAGACAGTTTCAAGCTTGACGTGGAAGAGAGCGCGGACGCCTTCACTATTCATGCTGAGTTGCCTGGCGTCAAGAAGGAGGAAATTGGACTGGAGCTCAACGACAACATGCTCACCATCTCCGTCAAGAAAGAAGAAAACGCGGACGAGGAGAAGAAGAACTACATTCACAGAGAGCGGCGGATCACTTCCATGGTGAGAAAGATCCATTTGGGCGACACCCGGTCCGATGGCATCAAAGCCCGACTGGAAGATGGCATCCTCACTATCTCTATCGAAAAGGAACGCAAAGAAAACCGCTCCATTCCAATCAACATCGACTAAAGCGGGTTGCATAATCATGCGCAGAAATAAGAGACCAAAAGTCGGATATAAACGGTAAAAACTTTGCGCGGAAAAGAGCCAACGGCTCTAAAGAAACACCTCCCTCTTTATCCTCACCAAAAAACTCTGCTTAGGGACCAGAAGTCCCTAAGCAGCTCGTTTATTCAGCGCGGCGCCATATGACCATACCTATACAGGGCTATTTTATCTTATTTTCCCACAGTCGGGGGTCGTTCGGGTCCACCTCTTGGGGTACCAGGGGGCCCTGCAGCACGATGAACGCGCCCTCCGCGACCCAGGGGTTTTTGATGACGCTGGCCGGAGACCAAAGCGCGCCCTCCTGCATCAGCGTGTCGCCGATCTTGGGCGTTGGATTGCCGAGCAGCGTATCGACTAGGTAGTCCACCGCCATGACCGCGGAGTCGTAGGCGGGTTGCTCCACAATGCCCAAGACTTTTTTCTGTTTGATGAGCTCAATGCCCTCGGGCCCAATGCATATCCCACAGATGCTGAAATCCTCGGCTTTGAGCCCTGCCGCCTCGATGGCGGAGACCACTCCGGCGGCCATAAGGTCGGGGGTCTGGACGTAAATGCCCTTGATCTTGGTCCCGTAGCGCGTGATGAGGTCGGAGGCCTTGGCGTGGGAATCGGTGTTGTTCCATTTGCCCTCGCCCTGCACTATTTGCAGTTGTGGGTAGTTCTTCAGGACGCTATTAAAGCCCTTCGTGCAGGCCACGGCGAACATGTCCGCGCTATCGCCAATGATCTCCACGACGATGCCCTCCGGTACCTGAGCGCCGTTGCGCTGTTTGATACCCTCGATAAAAAGCTCAGCGGCTTTCGCGCTGGATTTTTCCAGGTCGAATGAGATGTAGAAATCCACCTTGCCGCCCTCAGGGGAGGTGTCCAGGGCCGCCACCGGGATTTTTTCCTCGTTCAACCTTATGATGCCGGGCACCAACGCCCTTAAATCTACCGCTCCCGCCAGAATGAAGGCGTTGATCTTCTGAGAGATGAAGGTATCGATGATCTCCATGATCTTCAGAGAGTTCGCCTCGCCGTCCCGGATCAGCATCTCCACGCCCAACTCCTTAGCGCGGTTCTCCACAGCGTTCACGTAAGCCTGAATATAGGGCGCGGAGGGCTCCTTGATGATCATGCCTATCTTCAATTTGTACTCACGCGACTGACCCGCCGCCCCAGCCTCGAAAGCGAGAGACAGGAGAAACACCAACACAATACACGTCAACATAAACCTTTTCATATGAACACTCCTTTCACAAATAGACAACAAAAAAACACGCGACGCCAAAGAAAATCCAAACGCCCTACCTCCCTATCGCCTCCGATTCCTTGAGTTTTTTCAACTGCTCGTTTCGCAGAAGCCTGGCGCGGAGGCGTGTCCGAAGCCGGTCCACCAAGATCGCCAGGAGGATCAGCGTGCCCTGAGCGGCGTGAACCAACGTCACGGTGACGCCGAGGAGGTTCAGGGAGTTCGAGAACATGCCCAACAGCAGCGAGCCGCCCAGCATCCCAAAGGCCGAGCCTTTGCCTCCGTTCATCGACGTGCCGCCCAGCAGCGCCCCGGCAAACGCTAGCATGACGGAGCCGCTTCCCATCGTGTTGGACACCGAATCCTGACGGCCCGCCGTCAGTATCCCCGCCAGGGCGGCCAGCATTCCGGCTATAACGAACCCACACAAAATCATCCCCGTGGTGTTGATACCAGCCACGTAGCTGGCGCGTTCGTTTCCGCCCGTCGCCATGTAGTTGCGCCCGAAAACCGTCCGCCGCAGGATGAAACTGAAGAGCGAGTAGATCAACAGCACGACGGCAATCGCCACCGGGACGCTGTGATTCCCCAAGGAAAAACGAGCTTTGCCGATGTAGGAGTAAACCGGATTCAAGGGGAATATCGAGAGGGGGATCAGGTACAGCACAAGGCCGCGCAAGATGATGGACATCGACAGCGTGTGCATGAAGGGGTTCATTTCCAGCTTCGCCACGCAAAACCCGTTGAAAAAGCCAAGCAAGCCGCCCAAAATAACTGTGAGCGCCAGGCAGAGCCAAGGGTTTCCAAGCACTGAGAACCCCTTCGCGGCGGCGAGAACGACCACGCCAGGGGCGAACGCCAGAATACCGTCTATCGACAGATCCAGCTTGCCGCTTATCAGCACGAACCCCTCCGCCAGCACCAAGAGGCTCATGATTGACGAATGGTAGAAGATGTTCACAATGTTGGTCGTTGACGCGAACTCCGGCACCCCAGCGGCACAAAGGGCGAAGAAACAAAAAAGCATGAGCCAGATCACGTTATCAAGCAACGCCAGCTTGAACTTTAAACTGAAAGACATTCTAACCCCCCTGAATTGGTAGCTTGCCATGCGCCGCTCATTCCCGTAACGCTCACCCCAGGAGGTACCGAAGGGCTGAGAGCTTGTCCTTGCATTTCTATGAAAAGGGAACGCTCCTCGAAATAGGCTCTGTCATGGCGCGCAACGACTCTCCCTTTGCGCATCACGAGTATTCTGTCGCATATCTCTATCAAGTCGTCGAGCCCAGGGGAGGAGACCAGCGCGCCGGCGTGTCCCCGGATATTCTCCTTGATCAGGGACAGGATGCTCGCCTTTGCCCCAATGTCCACGCCTCGAGTCGGCTCGTCCAGCAGATACAGGTCGGGCTTCAGCGCCATGATTCTGCCGATAAGCACCTTCTGCTTATTACCTCCGGACAGCTCGTCCACGTCCTGTTCTGTGGAAAACGCCTTGCACTCCACGGCCTTGAATACCTCCTCGGCCAAACGAACACACTCACCCCGCTGGATGACGCCATAGACCGAAAGCGCCCTTAGGCAGTTGAGCGCCAGGTTATCCCGGATACTAAACCCCTTTATCAGCCCCTCGGCTTCGCGTTCTTCCGGTAGGTAGGCGATCCCCGCTCTCAGCGCCTGAACCGGCGCGGCAAACCAGGCGTCGCTTCCCTTGAAGGTCATGGCGCCCTCGTCTGCGGGGGCTATTCCAGCTACGGCCTTCATCAACTCAGTTCTGCCGCTTCCCCGGAGCCCAGCCAGACCCACGATTTCGCCCCTTCTCACCGTCAAGTCCACGGACTCGAAAGCTCCCCATTTCGTGAAAGCGGACAGGCGCAGCAAAGTCTCATCCCCGACGGGACCGCTCCGGGAGGTTCCCGCCCTAAGGGGCTCCCCCACAATAAGCTCCGAGAGGCTCTTGCGCGTCAAGTCGGACCCGCTACGGGTGGCAATGGCTCCGCCGTCTCGAAGCACAGTAAGTCTGTCACAGGCGCCCAATAGCTCGTCAATGTGGTGGGAGATGTACACTATCGCCTTTCCCGCGTTCCTCAGGCTCTTCACCATGCCCTGGAGAACCTGGGTATCCTTGGGCGTCAGGGGGGCGGAGGCTTCATCGAGAATCACAATGTTCGCGTTTTCCGCCGCGCAGGCCTTGAGAATGAGCAGTAGCTGACGCTCGCTCAAGGAAAGGTCTCCGGCTCTGTAGTTGGGTGGAATGTCGAGTCCGTAGTCCGCTAGAAGTCTTTCCGTTTTCCTGAACATCTCCTTTTGATTCACGAGCCCAAAAGACGTGAGTTGACTGCCCAAGAATAGGTTTTCCGCCACGGAAACGTCGAGAATGACCTCCGGTTCCTGCGTGACAATCGCTATGCCTTCCCGCTTCGCCTGGGCGCGGGTCAGAGACGAAAACGTCCGGCCTTTGATCTGAATGACGCCCACCGTGGGCTGGATCAGCCCCGCGATAATCCCCACCAGGGTGCTTTTCCCGGCGCCGTTCTTCCCTATAAGCCCGTGTACCTCCCCATACACAACCTCCAAATCGACCTCTTTGAGAGCTATGGCGCCGGGGTATACCTTCGTTATTTTTTTGAGTCGCAGCGCGGGAACTTCAGCGGCCATGAGCTTCAACCCCTGAGTTCGGCGCTTCTTTGGTGCCCGCGCAAACCCTCTATCCCGGCCAGGTAGGCGCAGCGCGGAGACAGGAACCTGCCGCCCTCAGGTGTAATTTCCTGAAAAGTGCTTATCTTAATGAATGTATGTACGTTGAGTCCGTTGGAAAACCGAGCGCACCCTGCCGTGGGAAGGATGTGATTGGGCCCCGATATGTAGTCGCCGAAGGGTACCGGCGCGCAGTATCCCAAGAACAGCGAGCCGAAATTTCGCAGTTTCGCCGCCACATTAGGACTGTTCTCCGTCATGACTTGGAGGTGTTCCGGGGCGATCTCGTCGCTTAACCTGATCGCCTCGTCCAGGGATTCGGTTACCAAGATCCGGCCGTTATCGGCCCAGGTCTGTCCAGCGAGTTCCGCCGTTTCGAGGGTTTTGAGTTCCGCTTCGATCTTCTCTGTGACGCGCTGAGCCAGATTTTCGCTGGTCAACAGGAGCACTGCCCAAGAGTTGGGGTCGTGCTCGCAGCGAGATAAGGCGTCGGCGGCTATCCATACTGGGTCCGCCGATTCGTCCGCAAGGATCACCACCTCGCTGGGCCCGGCCAGCATGTCGACGCCCACCACCCCACTGAGTTGCCGTTTCGCCTCGGTGACGTACCTGTTGCCTGGTCCGGCAATGAGGTTCACTGGGGGGACGGATAGGGTTCCGTAAGCGAACGCCGCTATGGCCTGAGCGCCGCCCATGCAGTAGATCTCGTCGGCTCCCGCTATGTCCATAGCGACCAGGACGGCGGGGTGGATACTGTTAAAGCCCCCACTTGCCGGGGAAGCGGCGGCGATTCTGCCCACGCCCGCGACTTTAGCTGGTATTATGGACATCAGGGCAGACGAGGGCAGAGGATAACGCCCAGCTGGCGCGTAGCACCCGCAGGAGTCGATGGGGATCAGTTTGTGGCCAAGGGTTACGCCAGCGGAGATCTCGTAGCGCAGTTCCTTGAGGGTCTCGCGTTGGCGCCGCGCGAAGTCCCGTATCCTACCGGCTGCGAACCTGAGGTTTTCTACCGTTTTGGGCTCGACGGCGGAATAAGCCTTTGTCACCACTTCCGGATCTACCCTCAGCGCGGGCGGCCTGTACCCGTCGAACTTCTCTGTGTAGTCGAAAACGGCCTCATCTCCCCTCGCGCGGACGTTTTCGGTTATTTCTCTTACCGTCCGCTCCACGGAGGTCTTTTCCGTTTTTTCCGCGTCTTGGCGCTGCCTTCGCATTGCTTCTTTAAAAACCTTCATCCTTGACGTTCCTTTCTCAGTTTGCCAACCAGCCGCCATCAACGTAGATAATCTGTCCAGTGAGGTAGTCGGAAGCGTCGCTGCACAAAAAAACCACGACTCCTACTAGATCTTCCACCGTCCCCACCCGTCCCGTCGGGATGCGCTCCTCTATCCATTTTCTGTGGGTGGGGTCTTGAAAGAAGGGCTCCGTCATGGGTGTTCGAAAGTACCCCGGCCCCAGAGCGTTGACCTGTACGTTATATTTAGCCAGCTCAATGGCCATTGTCCGGGTTACCCCCACTACACCTCCCTTGGCGCCGCAGTAGACGGAGGATTCGGCAAGTCCGATGGCGCTCCCCAGCGAGCCGATATTGAGAATCTTGCCCTTTTTCCGCTGAATCATGACGCGGGCGGCTGCCTGGGCCGTGAAAAACGTTCCTTTCAGGTTCACGCTCATGATCGTGTCATATTGTTCCGGGGTTACGTCCACAAACTTGCTGACGTCCTCGAACCCGGCATTGTTGACGAGAATGTCGAGCCGGCCGTGCCGTTCTCTGATGGACTCGAAAATCTTCCCGGTCTCGTCGATCCTTGTCACGTCCATCGCCACAGGCTCGGCTTTTCCACCCAACGCGTTTATCTGGTCCGCTGTCGCCTCGACGCCCTTGCAGCTACGACCGCAACACACGACCATTGCGCCAGCATCGGCGAGTCCGATGGCATAACCCTTTCCTAGACCCTGGGACGCGCCCGTAACCACAGCTACTCTGCCCTTCAAGCTATACTTCTCTAAAATCCCCACAAGCGTCACTCCTTCGCGATTGATTTTAACACAATAACATATTACTACAACAGTATAAAAAGAGAAGGTAAGCGCATGAGTTTCATGCTGGATATTGCCGTTTTGACGTCACCTGCGTTTTTCATTCCTCTCATTATCGCGCGTCTGCTACAGACAGCTCCTTTTGAGAACCTGTTTATAGCTTTTTTCATAATTATGAGTAATAGCCACAGTACTCAAACCAGCCTTGAGCATCTTGTGCGGTAACCGCTCTCAACGCTGCTCCAATTGCTTCAAAAAGCGCTTCTTCACCCAGCTCTTTCACTTTACGTAGATAACCTTTTACCTTTGAGCAAAGCTTCTCTACTGGATTCAAATCTGGACTATACGGAGGCAAATATTCAATCTTTCCACCTTTAGCCTCTACTATAATTAAATTGTTAAAAAACAGGCATAGCCTTGGTTTTACCAATTTAATTATGAAAAAACTATAACGAAGCACTGATCAAATGGGGTTCTTAGGGACCCATGGCCCCTAGGGGCATGGGGCGAAGCCCCATATGGGTTTAATCAGCGCTTCCTTTATTTACATTTTTGCGACACGCTACAAATCTACTTGAAAGTGATTGTCACATTGACGACCTGTCTCCCGCTAACGGCTTGCGTTGAAGAACCTGGTGAACTCTCTTTTGAAGATGAGGCGTAGCTCGTTGGTGGGGCCGTTGCGGTTTTTAGCCAGGGTCAGGACGGCCTCGCTGTCCGTGTCGGGGTTGACCGCGCCCTCGTAGTAGTCGGGGCGGTAGAGCAGAAGAACCGTGTCGGCGTCCTGCTCGATCGCGCCGGAATCCCGCAGATCAGAGAGCATTGGCCTTTTTTCCGTCCTCTGCTCAACAGCCCGTGACAACTGTGAAAGGGCGATGACCGGACATTGTAGTTCCCTTGCCACGCTCTTGAGCATCCGGGAAATCTCGGAGACCTCCTGTTGCCTGTTGTCCGCGGAGCGCCCCCCGAAGCTCATCAGTTGAAGGTAGTCCACGACCACTAGGCCTAGGTTTTCGTAGCGGGCTTTGAAGCGGCGGCACCGGGAGCGGAAGTCCATCGTCGTTAACATGGAACTGTCGTCAATGTAAATCGGGGCCTTCTCCAATCGTCCGGCGGCATTTTTCAGGTACTCCCACTCATTTTTGCCCATGACGCCTGTGCGTATGGCGTGGATGTTGATCTGGGCCTCCGCCCCCAGCATCCTCTGAACCAACAAGTCACTTGACATTTCCAAACTGAAAATCAGCACGGCGTTATTTGCGCGGCCTCCGCCGAACTGCGCCACGTTCAAGGCCAGCGCTGTTTTCCCCATGGACGGGCGCGCGGCGATGATATTCAGGGTACCAGGCTGGAAGCCCCCGGTGAGTTTGTCTAGGTCCACGAATCCCGATTCGAAGCCGCTGACCTTCGAGCCGCTGCGCCGGTATTGTTCCTCGATCTTGGCGAACACACCGCCAGGTCCGCCCATGAGTTCCCGTACGGAACGAAAGTCAACCTTTTTGTTGTTCTGGGCAATCGCGAACACCACGCGTTCCGCCTCGTCCAGTACCGTGGCGTTGTCCATTTCCACCGCGTAGCCCAGGCGCACAATCTGATTGCCCGCCTCGATCAAACGACGGCGCACGGACTTTTCTCGGACGATGCTGGCGTGGTACTCCACGTTGGCCGTCGTGGGAACCTCCGCCACCAGGGAGGCGAAGAAAGGCTGCCCTCCGAGTTTCTCAAACAGGCCGCGTTTCGTCAGCTCCTCGCAGAACGTCACCATCTCGACGGGACGGTTGTCGCCGAACATGGCGGCCATTACCTCAAAGGCCGCCCTATGGGTCAAGTCGTAAAAATCTTCTGGGACAAGATTTTCAATGGCGGCGCTCAGGGCTTCCTGCTCCAGCAGGCACGCGCCCAACACCGCGCGCTCGGCCGCCGCGTTCTGGGGAACGATGCGGTCGTAAAGCGCTGTCATGCGTTTTGCTGAATCTCTACGGACAAGGTCACATCAGCCTGAACACCTGCATAAAGGCGGATAGAGATGGGATAACTGCCTGATTGCTTCACCGACTCAGCCAGTTTGACGCTGCGTTTGTCGATTTTGACCCCATACTGCGCCTCAAGGGCCTCGGCCACCTGCGCGGCCGTAACGCTCCCAAAGAGCTTACCGTTCTCCCCAGCGCTGGCGAAAACCCGCACTACCTTGCCCTGAAGGAGCTTCCTGGTCTCCTCGGAGGTCTGTCGCTCTTTCTCCTCTTTGGCCTTCTGACTCTGCTGGCGGGCTTTCACGTCCGCAATCCTACCCGCGGTCGCCTCCTCAGCCAAGCCCTGAGGAAACAGGAAATTGCGCGCGTACCCATCGCTGACCTCCAAAAGCTGACCCACTTTGCCCACCTTGCTCACATCTTTTTTCAAAATGACCTGCAACTCGAACCCTTCTTCACATTTTTTTTATTTTTCTCGCTCTGAAGTTGAAACAAAGGTCTCCGACGCCGAGGGCGGCCACCCAGGGACCCAGCGCCACCAGCAGCGCCACCACCAGCACCCGCAGCAGGAAGTGCGCCGCGCGCCGGGAAAGCCACCACCAGACGAGGGACATTCCCTGTAAGAAGAAAAACACAAGCACCAAAAATTTCAGGTTGACCTCCAGCATGGGCCACAACACCCACCCACCCTCTCCTGTGAAAAGCGGCAGGAGGAACGAGCAGGCCAAACCCCATAAAAGGCTTTTGGGAAAACGCCACTCCCCAAAGGAGGGCAAAGCGGGGAATAGCATCTCGGCGCGCCGGCGCTGAAGGGTCTCGCATAGCCTATAGTTGAGGAACGAATCCAATATCGAGGAGAGCAGAATCAAAGAAGGAAGCATGTAAGGAATGAATCTCACGGCTTGCTCCACGGATTCATACAGGAGAGTCGCCTCGCGCCCGCTTGGACCGACGGCGCTTGAGTGCATTCGGGTCAAGAAAACCCGCAGCGCGCCCGGGTCCACCATCAAAGGATGCGGTCTTCCCAGACCCACGTTCAGCGTCACGAAAAACACTTTGGAAAGAACGGAGATCAGGGTGCAGAAAACCAGGCTTTCACCCCCGTTTTTTGTCTTGCCGAGTGGAATCGTCAGACCAAAACACAAGAAGCCCTCGTCCAGGAGGAAATAGACGAAAACCCACGGGCCGAAAACTAGCCCCAAGATCAGCGCAGCGCCCAGAAGTCCGGCAGCCATCCAGTCCTTGTTTTCCCTGGCCCCCAACAGAGCCAATGGCGTGGGGGAAAACAAAAAAGCCGTCGTACCCAACGGCGGTGCAAAAGACCCAGCGCAAAACAACAGCATGGACGCCGACGACAGAAGCAGACACCTGAAAAAAGACTCTTGAAACGTTTTTTGAGACTTGTTTGGCCCCTCCATGACTCCTCCCGATGTGGAGAAAAACAGAGGGAGACGCCCTCTGGCCTCTCCCCCAACGAAAATACCTTGAAAATACCTTCACCGATACGGGGTCAATCCAGAGAATAAGGAAGCAAGGCCATGTATCTAGCCCTCTTAATGGCCTCCGTCAAAAGCCTCTGATGTTTCGCGCAGTTTCCCGTCACGCGACGGGGGACGATCTTTCCACGCTCACTGACGTACTTGCGCAACTTCTCAGCGTCTTTGTAATCAACTTTTTCCTGCTTCTCGACGCAATAATAACAAAATTTTGGCCGCCGCCGGGGGCCGCCTTTACGCATCCCTCCGCGCGAAGCGCCCCCGGCGTTTGGTCTGCCTTCACCGTTCATCCTCAATCCTCCATTTCTCCTCACCACTATAAAGCTTAAAACGGAATGTCAGACTCAGGCGTCCCTTCTTCGTCCGCCATTTCAGAGATGTCCATAGGGAAATCACCGGTAAATCCCTTCTCTCGCACGCTTTTTCCAAAATTTGCGTCGTCCGCGAACGAAGGTGGACGCCCACCGTCCGCAAACTCTGAAGGGCCGCCAGGTTCCTCGGTCTCAGCGCTCCTCTTAGGTCCTACGAACTGCACGTCATCGGCCGCAACGTCTGTAGTGTATTTCTTGCCGCTACCGTCCTTTGCCTCATAGCCGCGAACCTTAATCTTACCCTCGACCAAGACAGCGCTCCCTTTTCTTAGGTAACGCCCACAACGCTCCGCCAAGGGGCCCCACGCGACTATCGGAATGAAGTCCGTCCCTTCCTGAAATTCTCCGTTTTTGTTCTTCCACGCAAAACTCACCGCGACGGTAAAACGTGCCCACGCCCGCTTATCCACCGTGTAGCGGATTTCGGGGTCACGGGCTAGATTTCCCATAAGAATGACCTTGTTGAATCCTCTGGCCATCGCAGTTTTCTCCTTCCAGCTTCTTGCCGCCTGGCGTTATGGGTTGCCAGCGGGCTGTTCGTCCAACAGGATGATCATCTGACGATAAACATTTCCCCGCAGGCCGAGCACGCGCTTCAGCTCAAAGGTCTGCGCCGGTTCCAGGTCCAAATTAAAGAGCGCGTAGATACCCTCAGTTTTTTTCTGGATGGGGTACGCCAAACGCTTTTTCCCCCAAACATCCACCTTGACGACTTGCCCGCCAAGGTTACGCACGACCTCCTCGATCTTCCCGACTTCTTCCGCCGGCTCTTCCAGCTCCGCACTGAGCAGAACCAACATCTCGTAATGCCGCACGCTTCACACCTCCTCCCTACGGTCTAATGGCCTCCCCCTTCGTGGGAGAGGCAGGGCAAACGCGGCCTCGGTCTATAGCAGCTTTATAATGGGAAAAACGCCTCGCGCTACGAAAAACGGCAAGGCGCCGCTGACTCTAAAACTCCTCTAGCCCGGCGATGTTCAACATCTGCCAGTTCCGGGCGTTGATCTCCTCGACGATCTCCTTCAAGACCTTGTCAGAATCCGAATAAGGGACTTGACATGTTCCCACTCTTCGGTGTCCGCCGCCGCCGTAGCGCAGCATCAACTTGCCCACGTCCACAGTAGCCGTGCGGTTGAGTATGCTGTAGCCCACGGAGAAAACACAGAACTGCTTTTCCCGGCCGTCGAACACGCGCACCGATACGTTTTGATCCGGATAAAGCGCGTATATTACGTGGCGGTTGCCCACGTAGGTCTCTTCCACGCCCCTTAGATCCGTGACCACGGCCGCGCCGTCAGACCAGGAGTTCTCCTTCATCATCTCAAGGAAGGGCTCCTTGTGATCGAAGTAAAGGCGTGAGCGCTCCTGAAGGTCCTCGTTCTGCATGATCTCATCAATGCTCATGGTTCGGAGGTAGTCGATCAGGCAATCCATCAACTGGTAGTTGGAGATGCGAAAGTCCTTGTAGCGACCAAAGCCTGTCCGTGGATCCATGATAAAAGAGAGCAGGGGCATCCCCTGAGGGTTCAGGATTTCCTCGCGGGTGAAATGGGCCGAGTCGCACTTGTCCGCTTCCACCACCATCTCCTTGAACTGCGCCAAGCGACCCTTCGCCCCGCCGTAGTATTCGTAGATCACGCGGGCGCAGCTTGGCGCGGGCCACGAAGCTCCCACGTACTTATATTGGTACATGAGTCCTCGCGAGTCCTCGCTGGTATGGTGGTCAAACCACATCCCGCACCCCGGCGAATACGGGATATTCACCAGGATGTCGTTGTTTGACACCGGGATCAGGCCATCCTGAATGTCTTTGGGATGGACGAATTTTTTCTCTTCAAAAAGATCCAGTTCCTTCAACAGCACGGCGCACATCAGACCGTCGAAATCGGACCGGGTTAGAAGCCGCATCCCCTTTCACCTCCGCAGAAATAAAAC
>JAITGK010000064.1 GCA_031280635.1 Synergistaceae bacterium | reverse complement strand
TAAATATTATATCAACAAAAGGAGGGCTTGTAAACCATCATTTCATCGTAAAAGCTTTATATTGAGGGTTTATTGCCTCCTGTAGACCAATGTCGTTATAAATTTCGGGGGAATTTAGGATGGAACTTTAAGCAGGCTTTAGCCTGGATGCGACTTTCAGTCGCTACCTAACCTACCGGCTTTAGCCGGTAGTAGTTTAGAGCCTAAAGGCCCAAACAGGTAAATTATGTTAGGAGTTCTAAATAGTGAAACGAGAATATCCGCAAATGATTAGCTGATACAGCAAAAGAGAAAGGATACGATGGGGGGAAAACTTCTGGAGTAAAGATTCATATAGCCGTAGACGTCCTTGAACTGCCGTATGGAGCTTTGGTGACGACAGCAAACATAACCGATAGGGATGGGGCGGTGGAGATGTTTTCACAAGGTGACTTTCATATGCCGACATTGAAATTTGGTGGTTTGCACAATCATATGCAGAAATAAGAGGCCAAAAACCGGATATAAACGGCAAAAACTTTGAACAGAAAAGAATCAACCGCTATAATTCATAATTTTGTGACATATAGAGAGTACTTTTCTTTGTAACGACTACTTTTTCCCTTGCGTGAACATATAAAGCACCTCTTTGAATTTGCCTGCGGGGTTGGGCGCAACGCGGGGCATTGACTTTTGGCTTTATGTGTGTAAAATTACCTTAAGTTTGATAAATATAGACTTAGAAAGACTTTTATAATTTTTTTTGAGGTCGAATGGTTGCAGTTACTTTTTCAATTGAAATGATTCTTTTTGAGGAATGAAAAACATGAAAAGCGCGGTTGCTTTTGCTGTATTATGTGATATAATAAATTGGAGCGCAGGAGCGCAGGAGCGCAGGAGCGCAGGAGCGCAGGAGCGCAGGAGCGCAGGAGCGCAGGAGCGCAGGAGCGCGTAACTAACTATTCCCTTTTCAGGATCCATTTCTTTACCTTCAAAGCACAAACTTGTAAGTTTTCCGTTTTCTTTTCAAAACGACAAAGGAGCATATGCCGTCACTTGACGTGGCGGCATATGCTCCTTTCGCGTATCTGTCCTTAATTATTTGAATTCGAGGGGGGAAATCGCATGGTGATTTCTTAATGGAGTCATATGAGTCATATGGAAGCATGTCGTGTTTTGCGGGTATGGTGTGCAGTTTTTCTTTATTCGAGAGGAGAGTACAGAATGATTCAGAACGGAAGAAGGTCCGGAATTTTTTTTGCGTTGCTTGTTGTGTGGAATGTGCTTGCCGCAATCAGCGCTTCGGCTGCGGTGAATCGTACAAATATGCCGGCGCTGAAAGATATCTACTATCCCTATTTTCTTATAGGCACCACTTTTAGTTCAGCAAACGACATTAATACCGATCCAGGTGAAGCGTCGGTCGCTGCCAAGAAGCGCAAGCACTTCAACGCGGTGACGCCAGAAAACTTCACAAAACCGGAGCAAATATGGAGTCAGGGGCCAAACGGAAACCCGATTTTCGTTACCAATCCAAACGCAACCGCAAACACCGCTGTCGCTATGGCCAACACCAACGGGTACTATACTATTGGGCATGCGCTGGCCTGGCACAACCAGTCAAACAGGTGGCCGATCGGTGATTATCTTGATCTCAGCACCAATACCTGGGATCACGCGGAAGCAAAAGTACAACTGGAACGTTACATCAAAACGGTGGTCGAGAATTACAACGATCCAGCTCATTATTTCGATGCCTGGGACGTCGTCAACGAGGCGTTCAAGGATAACCCCTCGAACCCGACCGACTGGAGGAACGCCCTCCGCGGCGGCTACAACCCGGAGGAGCGATCGGCCAGATGGGCCTTGGCTTACTCCAAAGGCGGGAACAGTTGGGATTATATGTATGACGCTTTCATCTTTGCGCGCAAGTACACGCAGGCGATACTGAACTACAACGACTTCAACGACTTGGAGAACGACGCGAAGGCGACCGCGATTGCCTCAATGGTTAAGGAATTCAACGAAAGGTACGCAAGGGAGAACCCTGATGACCCCAGAAAACTGGTCGAGGTAATCGGAGTGCAGGCGCACTACGACTTGAGGCTCAATCTGGACGCTTTGGAGAGGAATATCAAGAAATACCTCGACCTTGGTGTGAAAGTCGAACTGACCGAGCTGGATGTGACTATTCCCATGGCCCTAGGCAAAAACGTACGAGTACCCGATACGGAATTTAGTGATCCCATGAACGAGTTCTATAAAGAGCAAGGGGTTTTCTACGCGAAACTGATGCTTTTGCTCAAGAAGTACGCCCATTACAAAGAGGGCATAAGCCGCGTCTCATGGTGGGGCGTTGGCGACGGAAGCAACTGGCGCTCAAGTGGTCGCCCGATGCTATGGACCAGAACCCATGAACCCAAGGAAGCGTATTGGGCCACGATACAGCCGGAAGAGTACCTAAAAGAGGTGAGTATGACGCCGGGGAGTCCCGCCACATTCACCTACGGAGGAAAATCTTACACAGTCAGCACATGGGGTGGGAAGAATTCTTTCGCGGAACTTGACATCAGCGTACCCGCGGGAACATCGTCAATTGATTTCACCGCCGAGGGCAACGTCTTCCCGCCTGCCGGCTTTAGTGTCAGCGGCGTCACGTTCAGCCCGACAGACGGCGTCGTGGGAGGCGGGGAGCCATGCGTTGTGACGGTGAAGGCGGTTTCAGCGGCAAATCCGAACAACACCGCGACGTACAAGCTGACTTTCGCCTGGGACGAGGACTCCACGAAGACGGAGAAAGCTTGGAGACTTGCCAAGACAATCCGATCCGGCAGAACCTATGTCATAGTGTCCGCGGAGACAGATCAAGCCCTTACCAACAAAAGCAAGGTCGCGACAACGGGTGTTCCGGTATCGCTTTCGCGTACGCCTGTCACTGTATCGGGCGACATCCTTGTGTTCGATGGACCGGAGCAGGAAAACCTGAAGTTTATCTTTGAGGAGAGGACAAGCTCGTCCCCAGGACAGTACGCGGACCAAACTGGCCACACGCTCCAATGCCTTGTCCACGCCACCAACGCCTACCCAGGCGTTGTGTTTAGGGGAACAATCGCGACGGATTCTCAGTATGAGCTGATATCAAGAACCACCAACGGCTCAGAGGGCCCGCATGTCGCGGACAGAGCGCTGGATCAGGCGGTATGGTTCAACACTGACATTGACCCGGTCACTGGCGAGACGCGGATGTTCTTGTACACCGGAAGCGCCGATAAGCATTACGTGCTGAAAGAAGTGGAGGAGGGAGATTCAACGGCCGACCGTTGGAGTATTACAAAGACTGTAGGTGGTTTCGTCGCCTTGGAATCCGATGATCCCACTGCGGACGCTACCAAGGTAAGGCTGTACGAATACGTAATAGAGCCATATAGCCTTCCTGTCGACAGCGATGATGGTGAGCGTTCCCATATAGGCGGATGCGACTTCGGGGCTGTCGGATCGCTGATGTTGATCCTGGTCGCGGCTTTGTGGGTCACGCGGAAAGGGTAGAGGCGTCGCCGCCCAGAGAAGTTTTGTTTTATACCGAATTTAGAGCCGCTGGCTCTTTTCCGCGCAAAGTTTTTGCCGTTTATCTCAGGCTTTTGGTCTCTTATTTCCGCGCATGATTACGCAATCCGCTATAATCAATAGCGAGAACTCGCCAGTTGGACTTTTGTAGGCGATGCGGAAAAACGACAACCCGAGCTAATATTATCCCGGTGTCTAAATTAGACGCCGGGATAATGGGTGTTTATAGTCTACATAACTGATTATAGCGGCTCGTTCTTTTCCGCGCAAAGTTTTTGCCGTTTATATCCGCATTTTTGGTCTCTTATTTCCGCGCGTGATTATGCAATCCGCTATAGTATATCTGAGAACGTGTTTGAAAATGTCACGATACTATTTCCATGGCAAACGTATCAAGAAGGGATAATTTTTCGCAAATACTTAATTGAATATTTAGCATATAAAATTTATCAATTGAGTGATATTATAGATTTATGATTTTCATGTATTTGCCCTGGGGGTCAAGGAACTTGCCCCCTGTGATAAACTGTTCTTAACTTAACTGTTCTTGCTTGGTTGTTAGAAGATTAGGAGCTGTAGAAAAATGTTCAAACTTCCAGAGTATCGCGCGCCCAATTTCGATGAAGCCCCTCTGAAAGACGCTCCACCGACTCGTACGTCTCCCGCCCTAGCGGATGGCGTTGCTCCTTCTGGCTATCACGCACTGTCTATTTTCCCGGAGTATTTCAAAGTCGGCGATTCATGGCTTCTGGTAGAGGAAAGCCGCATGGACTGCCTCCCCATCTTGCGTGGTGGAGGGCGGGCAGGGCCTTGGGTTGACGCCGTGGAGTTTCGATGCCTGAAACGGGGGGATGCTGTGGTCATGGGGCGTACGGAAGATGGAAGCGAGGGAATCTACGTGAACGCGGAGGCCTTTGTTGAGTGTTCTGAGTCTGCCGAGAAGGGGGGCGGCGACGTTTTCGCGTTTCGCGCAAACCGTAGCCGGGAGACGGCCTACTCCCGCGACTACGACAACCTATATGAGCTGCTCCGCCATGAACGGGAACACGGCTCAATCGTCTGGGTACTGGGACCTGCCGTATCCTTCGACCACGACTCGCGCGCTGCCATGAACGCCTTGATCGGCAAAGGCTACGTCCACGCGTTGTTGAGTGGGAACGCCCTGGCAACCCACGACCTAGAGGGCGCTTTGCTGCACACTGCCCTGGGTCAAGACATTTACACCCAAAAGAGCACCCCGATGGGGCATTACCACCATTTGGATCTGCTCAATCTAGCGCGGAGCCACGGGTCACTGGAAACACTGGTCGAACAAGAGAGGATAGAGGACGGCATCATCCACGCGATCTTGAAAAAGGGGGTTCCTTTGGTGTTGGCGGGCTCGATCCGCGACGACGGCCCCCTGCCTAGCGTGTACAGTGGGGCCTACGAGGCTCAGGACGCCATGCGCGCCCATATTCGGAAGGCGTCAACGGTGCTTGCCCTGGCCACGCAGTTGCACGCCATCGCGGCGGGCAACATGACGCCCTCCTACACCGTCCGGGACGGGCGGGTACGCCCCGTGTACTTCTACTCCGTAGACGTTTCGGAATTCGCCGTCAACAAGCTCCGTGACCGGGGCAGTCTTTCGTCTATCTCCATCGTCACCAACGTTCAAGATTTTTTGGTGCGTTTGGCTCACAATTTGTGAAGTGTTTGATGAAAAGTTGGATAAAAGCAGTCCTGGCGGGAATGGCGCTGTTAGAGCTTCTCTGGGCGCGCTCCGCGTGGGCGCGCTCGCTGGTTTTACGTATACCCTTCCAGACGCTGGGCATGGTTACGGCAACTTTGCCGGATGGGGGGGGTGTCGTCGAACTAGGGCGCGTCCGCGCCTTGCCCGTCAACACCAACTGGCCCGCTTATACCGCCAGCAAGTGGGGTAAACCCCAAACTGTCTGCGCCGTGGCGGTAAACGCCATTCATATTTTGGTAGGCGTGGAGGAGGGGAAAGGACGTATTTTCAGCCTTGTCCCCACGGTTACCGTGGCTCCAGCCGCCTCGCCGGGCGCTTTTTTTTCGATTGACGCCCCAGCGGGCACAGGGATTTTCGGGGGCTTTGCTCCTTTGACAGGCTCGCGAGTGTTCATTGAGGGCTCAGACGGCATCCAAAGGTCCCTTGTCCCCCTTTCCGGCGACGCGCTTCCAATAGGGAAGGGTGAGGCGTTGCGGATCGAGTCGGATCTGCCGGCAAGACCGGAGGTTTGGATGGTGGAGTTCGAAAATCGACCAGGGGGGCGCGTCGTGGCATGGACAGGGAATGGGTTGGCGACTGTGGCGCGGGTGGTGCGTCCGGTAAAGGGGGTGGGACGTTTTTGCGGCACGAAGTTTCAGGACGCTGGGCGAATCCGCGCGTCCCATTCGGGCGTGATCGACGTGGCGACGGCCCCGCGCGGCCAGGTGGGCGGGATTCAAATCATACCCTTAGGTCACGCCTTGACCTCCCCTGAGATGGAGAACGCGTGGAGGCTGACTCAATGGATGATCGTGGCCCCGCTACCCGGCCAAGGACCCCTGGAGGGAACACCGCCTCTGTTCGCGGGAACCCTTTTGCCGGGAACCCAAGGCGACAAACTGCCGGACCTGTGGAGCACCTATGGCAGGAAGCCGCTGGTCTTGGGGCGCTTTGACGGCGGGCCTTGGAGAACGCTTCCGAAGGTCTCCGGGAGGGTGGACGACGCCTTCCGCTCCCTGACTCACCTTCGAGTTTACTATCCCTTCTGGGACGAGCCGCGCTAGCAACCAATGAAACGGACTTTTCTTCTCTCAGCGGCTTTCCTGGCAGCGTTTTTTGGGGTCGCGTCTCAGGCGGAAGAAATGATCTGGGACGGAGACGGGCAAAAGTTGGAGGAGCTCTGTCTGTCCCGTGGGATAACATCGTTGGATGTTTTCGAGGCCAACGGTTGGGAAGGGCCGCCTCCCCAAGGGGAGATCCTGCGCGTACCCGCCTCGAGGCGAGAGGCGCTTCTCGCCCAAATGGAGGCCGTGTCGCGGAAAAGCGCTCCGTTGGTTACGGTGAAGTTGCACGGAATTCCCCACCTCTCTGACGCCCTGCCTCAAAGCGCCGACGCCAAGGAGCTCCTTGCGGCGCTGGGCTCTCCAGACCTCTCGCCGCCGCCGAAATTTCTTCCAGGGGCGCCCCTCGCGACGCCGAGGGCTGTGGCAAGCGGGGATGTCATTCTGACCCAAACGATGCTATGGCCGGTAGATGGCAAGGTTACCTCCGGCTTTGGCCCACGCCGCAGGCGCTGGCATATGGGGCTTGACATCCCCACGAAGCGGGGAACACCCATCCGCGCCGCGCGCGACGGGGTAGTGACGATGGTCAGTTCGGGTTCCCGGCGCGGCGGTTATCGGGGCTATGGCAATGCTTTGCTGCTTGACCACGGGAACGGGCTTGTGACGATGTACGCCCATTGTCAAAAGGTCACTGTCCAGAAGGGACAGAGAGTCCGACAGGGGGATGTGGTGGCCCTGGTAGGCAACACCGGACGTTCCACCACCAATCATCTGCACTTCGAGGTTCGAAAGGACGGCAAGCCCGTGAACCCAATCCTCTACCTGCCGTCAAGGTAAGGAAACACCCCTATGAGGCTTTGCCCCATGCCCCACTTAGGGGTCGTGTGGACCCCGAGAGGTCCCCTAAGAACCCCATTATTTATAAGAAAGGGGGATGAAGGCGCACTCCACGGCGAGGTCGGCTTCGCGCGCCAAGGTCACGTGAAGGGCGCCAAGGGCTTGGCGGTAGTTTTCCGTAGCCTCATTGTAGATACTTCCGTCCGAAAAAATGTCGTTCGAGACGACCAGCAGGTTTGAAGTCCGTTCGCGCAGCAACGCCAGGTCTTCGTAAATTTTCTCCGCGATCCTACACCCACCGCGCTTCGCGCCGCTTTCTTCGAACATCTCGTTTGCCAGCAGCGTTCCCAAACACTCCAACAACACCGTGGAACGGACGGGCAGAAGTGGGATGGCTCCCGCGACGCCGGTTTTCCGCTCCAACGTGGCAAAGCCCTTGCCCTCTCGCGCCGCTTGATGGCGTAAAACGCGCTCCTTCATCTCGGCGTCGGTGACGCGGGCTGTGGCAAGGTAGACGAGGGGGGTATTTCCCTGACGGGCGAGCGAAAACGCGAACCCCTCCGCCCAGGCGCTCTTGCCGCCGCGCACCGGACCTGAAACGAAAACGAACACTCGGATACACCTCCCAAAATCGACAAGGGGTGAAGAAAGTACAAGGAAACGCCGATCAAATGGGGTTCTTAGGGGCCCAAGGCCCCTAAGTGGGGCATGGGGCAAAGCCCCATAGGGGTTTAGAGCCGTTGGCTCTTTTCCGCGCATGATGATACAACCCGCTATAATCCGTGCTTCCTATATCCTTTGCCCCTTGGCTCTTTGTCAGACGGAGAGGGAAAGGAGACTACGGTATATGGGGTAGGGCCAAATGTCGGCGGAGATGAGAAGTTCAGCGGCGTCGCTTTTGGCGCGTATTGCCTCCATCAGGGGCACGGCCTCCTTCACCAAGAGCTCGGCGCGGCCGCGAGAGTTCAGCGTCGTGAGTCGTTCCTTCAGCTCCGCGAGCTTTTCCGCGTCGGCAATGAGGCTTGCTTTAAACACTCCCAGGTCCCGGATGTACTTTTTCCAGGGCGCGCCCTCGGGGAAGTCCATGCCGTCCAGAGCGGAGAGGGACTTCTTCTCCAAGACAAGCTGCTTGGATATAGCGGGCAGAACCCCTTCCCACAGCATGTCGTACAAGATGGAGAGCTCAATTTCCAGCGCGCGTTCGAAGGAGTCCATGCGGACTTCGTGTAGCATCTTCAGCTCTGGTTCCTTGAAGACCCCCAGGTGTTCGAGGATTTCCATGTTCTTGGGCAGGAGGAAGAGGTCGATCTTTTCTGGCGTGCTCTCGGCCTGGATGAGCCCCCTGTGACGGGCATCCTCGTGCCACTCGCGAGAATAGGCGTCTCCCTCAAACAGAACGCGCGAGCCACGCTTGATGGCCTCTTTCACCGCGTCCAGGGCCACGTCGATGGGCTCCGCGCCCTGGGCCGTCCGCGCCTCGATCATCTCGGTGAGCCGCTCCAGCCCCCAGGCCCAGATGGAGGCGAATAACGTCACGGGAAGCGCTATGGACTGCGACGAGCCCGGCGCGCGGAACTCGAATTTGTCTCCCGTGAAGGCGATGG
Source organism: Synergistaceae bacterium (assembly GCA_031280635.1). Classification (GTDB taxonomy): domain Bacteria; phylum Synergistota; class Synergistia; order Synergistales; family Aminobacteriaceae; genus JAITGK01. The sequence goes on along the minus strand of JAITGK010000064.1, from coordinate 8,015 downwards.
GCGACGTCCTGTTCCTGTCACAGTCGTAGGGAGTGAGAGCGGGTAGCTTCGCCAGACCGATGTCCAGCATTTCTTTATCAGGCAGTTTCAGGTCAGATTTGTCCAACCGCGACAGGAGATCCGTTAGGGTCTGACCCAGGTAGACGCTCATGATGCTGGGGGGCGCCTCGTGCCCGCCCAGGCGGAACATGTTCCCAGCCGTGGCCACACCCGCCTGCAGCAGGCTGTGGTACTCCGAGACCCCCAACACCAAGGCCGAAAGAAACGTCAGGAAGATGACGTTCCGGCGGTGGTTGTTGGTGGCCTTCAGAAGGTTACGTCCCTCGTTGTCCATCAGGGAGATGTTGATATGCTTGCCGCTTCCGTTCATGCCCGCGAAGGGCTTCTCGTGAAACAGGAGGCGCAGGTCGTGCTTTTGCGCCAGCTTGCGCATGGTTTCCATGACGATCTGGTTCTGGTCGCAGGCTGTATTGGCGTCGGAAAAAAGCGGCGCGAACTCGAACTGACAGCGGGCCACCTCGTTGTGGCGCGTCATGATGGGAACCCCCAGCTCCGCCAGGTCGCGTCCCACGTCGTCCATATAAGCCAACACCCGCTGAGGGATCGCCCCCATATAGTGATGATCCAGCTTTTGGTCTTTGGCCGGAGGCGCGCCCAACAGCGTTCGCCCGCAATAGCGGATGTCCGGCCTTTGCTGCGCCCTAGGCCGGTCAAGGAGGAAGTACTCCTGTTCCGCGCCCACGGTCACGCGCACGCTACGGACTCCCCGCTGACCAAACATCTTTAGAAGCTTCAGCGAACGTTCCTCAATGGCGGAAAGCGCTCGCAACAGGGGTGTTTTCAGGTCCAACGGAGTGCCGTCATAGGAGAGGAACACCGAGGGGATGCAGAGCGTGCCTCCCTTGGCGCTTTTTATGATGAAGGCCGGGCTGCTGGAGTCCCAAGCGCTGTAGCCGCGCGCCTCGAAAGTAGAGCGTCTCCCCGCCGATGGAAAGGAGGAAGCGTCCGGCTCGCCCTGGATCAGGTCTTTTCCCCGAAAAACGTCGATGGGCGATCCATCCGGCGACGGCAGGGTGAAGGCCAGGTGTTTCTCCGCCGTCAACTCCGTCAGGGGATGGAACCAGTGCGCCCAGTGCGTGGCCCCATTGGACAGAGCCCAATCCCTCATGGCCATAGCGACCGTGTCCGCTAGGGCCGCGTCCAGCTTGTTCCGCCCCTCCATCGCCGCCGTCAGGCGCTCGTAAACCTCGCTGTTTAATTTTTCCTTGATCACCTTCCGATCAAACATCAAACGCCCGAAAATATCCCTTAGCTTTGGATACTCCACCGTATTAACCATCATAAATACCTCCTAAATACAATTTATGCATTTAATTTTAAATTATAAGCAATAAAAAATAATAAATCAAGTGCTAAAATCAAGATGAAATATACTTCTATCGAAAAAGTTGGCGGTTTTCGTTCACCACGTTCGCCTGGGGCGCGCCTGTATGTGGATTGTAACGGCGAACAAAGTTATAATACGTCGCGGCGAGAAGCGCAAAGAAGCCAGACGTGGACGCGCCCCAGACGCAGGCGCGCCGGGTTTCGCTCTTGCGAGTCTAAAAATTCGGAGGTAGAACGATGAAAAACTTTACATGGTGGAACCCTACGATTGTGATTTTCGGGAAGGGTACGATCCCGCAGATCGCCAACCAACTGGCCGCGGTGGGGGCAAAGAGCGCGCTTTTGGTCTACGGCGGCCAAGCGATTTTCAAAAACGGAGTCTACACCCAGGTGTCGGAGGCCTTGGAAAAGAAGGGGATCGCCTTCCCAGAACTGGGCGGGATACGGCCCAACCCCACAATCGACAAGGTGCGCGAGGGGGTAGCGCGTGTAAAGGCGGCTCCCGTTGACGCCGTGGTACCGATAGGCGGGGGCAGCGTTTTCGACACGGCCAAGGCCATTGCCGCCGGAGCGTTTTACGACAAAGACCCCTGGGAACTCTTCGAGGGCAAGGGAGCGAACCTAGAGAAGGCGCTGCCTTTGTTCGGCGTGCTGACGGCCTCGGCTACGGCCAGCGAAGTCAACAACATCTCAGTCGTCTCAAACCCAGAAAGGGAGTCGAAGACCTCTTTCACCAGCTCCCTCATTTACCCGCGCGTCTCCATCATCGACCCGTCGGCGCAAACCTCCCTGCCGGAATCGCAGACGGTGAACGGCGGCGTTGACATCATGGCCCACGCGATGGAGCGCCTTTTAGACGGCGCGGAGGGCGTTGGACTGGTGGACGCTCAGGGTTACGCCCTCGTCAAGACCATGACGGAGCTGATCCCCGAACTGCGAGAGAACCCAGAGAACTACGAGGCGCGCGCTCAATACGCTTGGGCGGCGTGTCAGGCGCACAACGGCTCCCTTTCCTGCGGACGAGGCGAGAGAGGGGACTTTTCCTCTCACAAACTGGGACACTCGCTCAGCCTTCTTTTCGGCGCGCCCCACGGGGCGTCCCTGGCCGTGATGATGCCCGCCTGGGCCCGCTACGTCTACCAGGATAACCCAAGACCCTTTGCCCGTTTCGCGGAGGCCGTGTTCGGCGTTGAGGAGGACGATGAGGAAGAAATGGCCATAGAGGGCATAGAGCGCCTGGAGGACTTCTTCCACTCGGTGGGGGCCCCAACCTCCCTGCGCCAGCTGAAAGTAGTGGAAGACGACGTCGAGCGAGTCGCCAAAAACGCCGCGGCCTTTGCTCCCTTTGGCGTGCTGAAGTCTCTCTCTCCTGAAGACATCCTAGAAATCTACAAACTGGCCTATTAACAAGGAGTGAGCCCCTTGAACCGCGATGGGACGCGGGACTCAAAAGGAAGAAGTGTGGCGGCTGTGGGTAAAGTGTGGATCGCCGCGGGGGGAACGGGAGGGCATATTTTCCCGGCCCTGGCCTTTGGGCGGTGGATTTTGGAGCGCAAAAAAGCGGATCAGGTCGTGTATTTTTCAGGCAATCGCCCTTTGGAGGCGGAGATTTACGCTTCTCAGGGCGTCGTCCCTTATCGCCTGCCCCTGGCGGGTTCCCCTCTAGGAAGTTCCTCTCTGACGGGAAGGATAGGGCGCTGGGCGGGACTTCTCGGCTCGTTTTTCCGGGTTGGAAGAGTTGTGGAGCGCGAGCGCCCCGACGCCTGTTTCCTTTTTGGCGGCTACGTTTCGCTGTCTCCCCTCCTGTGGTGCTACTTTTTGGGAATTCCCACCGTCGTTCACGAACAGAACGCCCGCGCCGGGAAAGTGACTCGGTTGGCCGCCCGCCTAGGCGCCCGCGTGGCCTCTGGTTGGGTTGAGTGCCAGGGTGTTAGCGCCTTCGTCCCCGTGGGAATCCCCATCCGCCCTATGAAAGCGATTCCCCGAGAGGAAGCTGCCGCCACCCTCGGCGTGAACGCTGGCGACTTCGTCATAGGGGTGGTCGGCGGCTCGTTGAGCAGCGCGTCCTTGGCCTCCCTGGCCGGGCAAATCGGCGCCTCCGGGAAAGCCTCTTTAGTTATCGTCCTTGGCCCCCCTCCCGACGCGGCGCCTGTTTCCTTTGACCCAATGGTTCGTTTCGTGGGGCGGCGGTGGGACATGACGCCCTTCTACTCGCTGTGCGACGCCGTGGTCTGCCGGGCTGGGGCCTCGACCTTGGCCGAGCTGGCGGCCCTGGGCATTCCGGCCCTCGTGGTTCCATGGAAAAAAGCCGCGGATGGGCACCAGGAGGCCAACGCTCGCTGCTTCGCCGCCTTGACGGGCAACTCCGTTTGGGACGAGGACGACCGGCCAGCCTTGAACGCCGCGCTGTCAAGGCTCCTGAAGCGTTCCCGTGTCCGCGCCGCAGTGGACAAAGAAGACTCTCCCAATGAAGCGCTCTGGCGGCAAGGGACAAGATTTTCGGCGCAATGATCGCCCTCAGCTTTTTCTCTTTGAACAATCATTTCATGCCGATAAAATTTCAGTGACTTCCCAAGGAACTGTTAAATAATAACTTGCGAAAATCGACCTGGTTTTATCACGTAATTCCAGTTTCCAAATAGAGCTATCCTGTCGATACTAATCGACTTAAATTCTTTATCCGAAACGGTTTTAGCAAGTTCGTATACAGTATCGTCACGTTGGCGTATCACTCTCAGACCGGCGGTAGTTTTCGTTGAACCTATCAGTTTTACCGCCGCCTCAACGCTTACAAGTGGCTTCCCTTGCCAGTTTTTGCTTATATAACAGAATAGACAATGTTCAACTTTGTTCCATTTTGATGTCCCAGGGGGAAAGTGGGATACGTGTATGTCCATCCCTACGCGATTAGCAAGCTGACTGAGTTGATATTTCCACAGCTTTGTTCGGTAGCCGTTACTGCCGCCACAATTACAAGTGAGCATGAGTTTCGAGGCCTTGGAAAATGAATGTTTCCCAATGGTATCCCGCCAACGAGAAATACTTTCTACAGTATGCCGGAATTTTCTCGCGCGACATCGAACGCGGCGACGTGATCGTCGAGGCCGAAAAAACCCCGCCCGACTATATCACCGAGTATCAGGCAAAGGCCGGCCAGATTCAGCATGTAGCCGTTGTCCTTGGACTAGATGAGGCGAAGCTTCGGGAAATGATGAATCTGAAACTGACCGAGGCCAACATCAATGAATACGGACGCTTTGCTAGCCTGAAAGACAGTGTGGATAAGGCAAAAGCGGCAAAAGCCCGCGCGTTCTTCGAGCGGCGGCAAGGCGCGGCGGTTTCGCTTTTCAAAGTGAATCAGCACGTAGACGATTTTCTGCGGAAGTTTCTGCTTGAAGGGGGCTTCGATGTGGTGGTGGAAACTGAATCTGACGAGTAGCAAGGCAAGCTATATGAGTTCGATGCGCTACAACAAAGCTACTGAAAGCTACCGAGGCGGTTGATGATGCCTATAAGGCTTGATAGTCATCTTCATTATCGACAGTAAGAGCCTGTCTAAAAACTCTTTCAAATGAGATATACTAAAAGCCAAGGTTAAAAACAGACGGGAGAGGAAATATATGCGTAAGGCATATCTTACCAAACTTGTGGAAATATAAAGATATAAAGTGGGGCGAAATCCCCTACCCAGTACGCTTATAGTTGATTCAAAAAGTGTTCAAAATGCTGATACAGCAGAAGAGAAAGAATACGACAGGGGAAAAAACTTCTGGAGTAAAGATTCATATAGCTGTAGATGTCCTTGGACTGCCGTATGGAGCTTTGGTGACGACAGCGAACATAACCGATAGGGATGGGGCGGTGGAGATGTTTTCACAAGGTGACTTTCATATGCCGACATTGAAAAAAGTATTGCGCGATGGCGGCTATACAGGTGAGAGTTTTGCGGCCCAAATCAAGGCCCTTACAGGCGCGGAAGTAGAAGTCGCTAAACGCTCAGAGCTCCATAAATTTGGGGTAACGCCGAAGAGATGGATTGTTGAGCGTGCCTTTGGATGACTGGATAAATGCCGTCGTTTATGGAAAAACCGCGAACGTCTTATTGAAACAACGCTTAGTATGGTCAAGTTGGCTTTTGTCTCTCTTTTTTTGAAAAGATATTAGACAGGCTCTAAGGAAACGCTGATTAAGCCCTTGTGGGGCTCTGCCCCACACCCTGCTTAGGGGCCTCGGGCCCCTAAGAACCCCATTAATCAGTGCTTCCCTAGAGAAAATCTTCGGGAGGAATTATCTTTGCGTCGAGTTTCTCTTGGCTTGTACATAAACACCGGCGGAACGCTTTGGCAGTGTATCTTTTGTCATTGTTGGAGTGAATCGCGCGTCGCATTCAAGTTCATTCGACAACCCCAAAAACTCGTAAAAGAATCTCGCGACGCGCTTTTACGCGTTCCTCTAGAGGTAAATGTCTCTTGAAGCGTTGCCTAGGGTTCTTTCGTTTTTTGGGTGTGGCGCGCTTCCGGGAGTACTTTAACGAAACGCTTGACTTCCGGGTAAGGCTCTACAACATTCTGGCTGCCGGTGGAATGATTGTTTGTGTGTTTATGGGTTTGAAGGCCACCTTCGTCCCCGGGGCGGAGATAGATACTCTCGTCAACGGAATCGGGGGGCTTTTAGCTTTGGGACTACTTCGGTATTCGTATCGAAGCGGACGTTACCGGTTTTGTTACGCCGTTTCCATTGCGCTTTTCTTCTTGATACTGTTCCCGGTCATGTTCTTCCTGAATGACGGATATCATGGTGGAATGCCGATTTTTTTCGTGTTCGCGATATTGTTTACTGTATTCATGCTGGATGGGCGAGAGCTGTTTGTTATCACCGCTGCCGAAACGCTGGTTTATGTATCCATTTGCTTGGTGGCTTGGCTTCACCCGGAATACACAATCCCTTTCCGTTCGGAATGGATGAGGATGCAGGATATAGTTTTCTCGTTCGTTTGTTCATCCGGTATCTTGGGAACAGCCATGTTTCTGCACTTCAAACTTTACAAAAACCAGCAACGCAGGCTCGAAGAAGCCAGCAACGCGAAGACGGCCTTTCTTGCCAGCATGAGTCACGAAATACGCACCCCTCTCAACGTCATTCTAGGAATGAACGAGATGATACGCACCACTGTTTCCGGCCCGGTCCTTGACTGGAGCGGAGAGATACAACTCGCCGGAGAATCCCTCAAAGAGTTGATCAACGAACTTCTGGATATATCGAAAATCGAGGCGGGCAGGCAGAAGATTGTCGCGTTGGAATACCGTGTTTCTGAGTTGATTCATGATCTAACCATTATCGGAGAGCAGGAGACGCGGAAGAGGGGGCTTGAATTTATGGTCCGCGCCGAGCCTGATGTGCCCTCGAAGCTCAACGGAGATTTTCCCCGCGTTAGGCAGATCGTGACCAATTTTCTGGTCAACGCGGCGAAGTACACGGAACACGGAGCGGTGACGCTGACGGTAGGCGTTGACGAAACAAAAACAGATGAGACAGGCAACGTGATTTTACGCCTGTCGGTTTCCGACACGGGTGCTGGAATCCGGCCGGAGGATATTGATTCTCTCTTTGAAAAATTTTCCCGCGGGAGTGCTGATTCTGAAAAATCCAGGCGACAGACAGAAGGAGTCGGTCTCGGTTTAGCTATTGCGAAGGAACTGAGCGACCTGATGGATGGGGATATAAAAGTAGAAAGCGCGTTCGGCGAAGGCAGTACGTTTATGCTCCTGGTTCCTCAGAAGCTCGTTGACGCGGCTCCTATGGGAAATTGGCGAGCCGGGTTTTCTGTCTCCGCTGAAGAACTGCTCCCCCTTTTCACAGCGCCAGGAGGCAGAATCCTAGCGGTGGACGATAATCCAGGCAATCTGCGGGTCATCGAAGACTTCCTCGGACGAACGCAATTGCGCGTGGATACCGCGCCGGATGGACGTGAATGTATAAAGGTCGTCAAAAAGGCTTTAGAAAAAAAAGCGCCCTATCACCTTATCGTGATGGATTACATGATGCCGGATATGGATGGGATAAAAACTCTGAAAAAGCTTCGGGGGGACATCCCCGATTTCGATATACCGGTTGTCGCCCTCACGGCGGACGCCATCGCCGGAGAACGCGAAAAATTTCTGAGAGCGGGGTTTGCCGCGTATCTTTCAAAACCAGTTACCCGAAGCGATCTGGAAAAGGTGATCTTCGACCTTTTGCCAAAAGATATTGCCATTCTCTACGTTGAAGCTCGAAAACCCTCGAATATTCCGCAGGCGAAAGGCGAGGCGAAGGAGCAAAAAGAATGGGAGAACAGGTTGTCGAAGTACGGAGTGTCGCTCTCCGAAGGGCTGAAATACACAAACGGCGACATGACATTGTTCCGCACGCAAGCCTCTATTTTCATAGAAAACTTCGCGTCGGCGTGGGCGACGATAGAATCGAAAAGAGATGAAGGAGACTGGGCGGGAATGGCGAGACTTGTTCACTCGTTGAAAAGCGGGGCCGGTTACGCGGGGGCCGTGAACCTGCGGGAGACCGCGCTCAAAATTGAGCGCGCCTGCCGTGCCGAGGACTCGGACTACGCGCGTCTCGCCCTGCCTCTCTTGCTC
>JAITGK010000060.1 GCA_031280635.1 Synergistaceae bacterium | reverse complement strand
ACTTCCGAGCGTGACCCTGCTTTGCGGCACATGGACAAACCCGATACGATTTATCCGGACGCAAAAAAGCTTCTCATCTTTGATAGAGGTTATCCTTCCGCTGACATGATTGCCAGGAGTGGAGATAGAGACTCTCATCACCGACCTGTTCGAGCTGCCGGAGGAGTGTTTTCCCAAGCTGTATTTCATGCGCTGGCCCGTAGAAACAAAGTATGACTTTACCTTTAGTATATCTCACTGTAAGAGATTCTAGACACGCTCTAAGGACCCCATTAATTCAGGGCTTCCTTATTCGCGAGTACCTCGCCGCGGAACTCTCCTCGGCGGCAGAGCCCCTTCATGTCGCACCAGCTGCAGGAGTCCGCAGCATAGCAGGGCTCGAAACGCCCGGATTTCAGGATGAAGGCGGCGCATCTCATGGCTTCCCGCGCCTCCTCTGCCCTTTCCTTCAAAAAAATCGCGTTTTTTTTGCCCGGCAGGTAACTTTCGGCCACGGGTGATTCGAAGGTTCCGGCAAGTTTTCCATCCCCGTGACCTAGAAACCCTACGCCGGCCACGCGCAGGTTCGATTTCCCGTCAGCGTACATCAGGGCATAGGCGGAAAGCTGAAGGCCGTACCGGAAGACCTCGGAACTCGTGGAAAGGTATGGACGCAAGGCCAGGTCGTCGAACTTTTTCTCGTAGGACGCGCTTTTTCCCCACTTGTAATCCACGATGACGGCAAGTTCTCCTTCGAATATCTCGACGCGGTCGCATCGCCCTGTGAACGTCACCCCGTCCATCTCGTAAGGAGGAAGCTCCGTTTCCGTGAGAACCTGACTGTGGCGCAAGCCGGAGGCCGCCAGCCGCTCCAGTGTCGCCTGCTGGGTCTGCGCCAACCGCGGCACGTAAAAGCCGATATTTTTTACGTGCCGCGCCAGCCGCTTATCCTCCAACAAGCGCCTGAATTTCGAGTAATCCCCCTCTAAAGTCAGGGCCTTTTCCCATTCCTCCGCGGCCAGCCGGGGCAGGGTCTCCCCTTCCTCCAAGCGGCGCCAGGCCGTCTCCCAGATTTTGTGGGTCAAAAGGCCCGCCTCCGCCGCGCTGAACAAGGACGTGTCGCGCTCCCTTAACTTTACGTTCCGCCTGAGCCAGTAGCGGAAGGGGCAGTCCAGAAGCTCGTGCAGGGCACTGACGGGCAGCTGGAGCCTCGCGGGGGGGGCCTGGATAGCGGGCATAGAACGCCCGCTCTTTTCCGCCGCCCCGGCCTCAATGGCGGGAAACCACCCGCCCGGTTCTCCCGCTGGGGTCTCGGAATATTCCCAGAGCTTCATGTCCTCGATGAAAGACCCCATGAACGACGAAGGCCCCACGGGGCGTCCTTCCTCGTCCGTGACGGAGCGGGAGACCACGGTCAGGAGTTCGCCCGTTTGGAGCAGCCTGCGGAAAAGGGCCTCCTTCTGTACGTGCTTGTCGTGGACGGAGGGCAGGTAGGCGGACTCGACGCGCAGAGCCTCCCGTTCCGGGGTGTCCAGCAGGGGAGAGGTACGGATGAGGCCGGGCCAGTTTTTTTGCGTCACGTCAGTCATTACCCAAACGGGATAGGACGTCAGAACAGGAGGCGGACCCGTATGAAGAACAACAGCCCCGCCCAGAGGGGGTGCGGGGCGCACCAGCGTTTCTTGAGTCCAGCTTTTCAGGAAATCAACGGCTTCCGCGCCCTTGATGACGGCGCGCCCGGCGGGACCTAGGTCGGGCTGAAGCTCACGGAGGGCTAAATACTTGTCTCCTACCTCAGCCACGGAGGCGGCTAGTTCCCTCAGGCTCCCATCCAGATCAGCGAAAAGCTCGGTCAAGGCGTCCACCCAGAGTCCCGGCACGATCAGAAATTCGTACAGTGTTTTGAAAATTCCCGAAAGTGGCGCACCCCTTTCCACCGCGCGGCAAAACCGTACCAGAGCCTTGAAGGCCTTGACAGCACGTTTCGCGTCTTTTTTTTCCTCTAGATTGGAGGCGTTTTTTTCCCTCTTACTCAGCCAGGTTGCCCAGCCTTTGGCACCCCAAGGCCCAGTTTGCACGGCCTCGTCTATGGGAAAACCCGACCCAGCCAGACACGGTTGAGCCAGCAGAAGCGCCGTCTCACCGGGCTCCAGTCCCTGAACCCACGCCGCCCACAGAGGTCCCAGGGTTGTACCCAAGAGGGTTTGCGAAACGCTCTGTCCCCGAGCCAGGGAATAGGGAATGTGATATCGGCGCAGCGCGGTCTCCATCGCCGTTAGACGCTGCGAGGGCGTCGATATTCCTATGGCCCCGAAACCAGGAAAGGGCACGGGGGTGTCGGATGAACAGGACAAAAAACCCTCTCCGGCATGCCAGAGCGCCAAAGCGCGCGCCACGGTCTCCGGCTCCAGAGAGTGCTCCGGCGCCACAAGGGCGGCCACTCTGCCGGGAGCCAGAGGCGGGTCCTCTCGATGGCCTTCGAGCTGCGTTGTGGCATCCTGAAAATCCTGGAGTTCCGTGGCGGGTTTCAGCACGATCACGTCGAAGCAGACTTCTTCCAGCTTGCGGAGCAAAGCAAGCTGTCCGTGGGTGAAGGACATGAACCCGGTGAACACGAAAGCCCTGTTCCGAGCCCAAGTGCTCGACGCGTCGCTTTCCAGCAATGTAAGCGTCTTCACGGGAATCTGCGAGCTGTCCAGGAGGTCGTGTTGTTGCAGGTAGGCGATATAGCGTTCGTAGAGTTCCGGCAGCACCCGCGACGTGGGTTTCTCTTCATCCGCGGTGATAGAGAACTGGCCGGGGGAGATGGCTTCGTTGATAAGTTCGTGAATGTCGTCGGAAAGAACGTCAATGAAACCGGGGCGCGCCAATCCAGGCCAAAGATTCAGCAGGCCGGGCCCTTTTTCCTCCAGCAGCCCGGCTACCAGGTGTGACAGGATTAAGCGGTGAGCTGGGGGATCGATCTGCCGCAGGACGGGAACTTCGAGAAAGGCGGAAAGGTCTTTATAAAGGTCTTCCCAGTTCCAAAGAAGAGGGGCGTTGGGTTCGTCCGGTTCCAGGCCGAAATCCTGGAACCCCGCGCGGGAGCGCCACCATTCCCGGTCGCGGCGCGACGGCACGACAAAACAGGCCCGCCGGGGAAGGGGAAATTCCCCTTCCAGCAGGGCCCGTAACAGAGCGTCGAGGTCGGATACCTTGCGGTACGGGATGACACGCAGAAGTTACTTCCCCTTCGCGGCAGGAGCCGCCGCAGGCACCGCCAGCGCCGCGCCGTTGGCCGGAGCCAGCATGACATTGGACGGGGGAACGGAGACGAACGCCTTCTTCGTGGCATCGGAAGAATTGTCGAAGATAGTTCTGTGAATCACCTCGCCGTTCTGGGTGAAGTGAAGCAGGTACGTCACCGCAAACTTCTTTCCATCCTGGGTATACTCATAGCCGTACTCGGTGCCGTAAAGCGCACTGGCCACCTCTGGGGAGATGCCGAACTTGGACATCAGAAGATCCACGGTATTTTGCTTGATGGATTCATTGGTGTAGTACTTCCTTGCCACGACGAAAGGCCTGCCGTCCTTCGCGCCGTAGTCGTAAATCCACCACTTCATTTT
>JAITGK010000027.1 GCA_031280635.1 Synergistaceae bacterium | reverse complement strand
ATCACAACAGGAAATCTCACGCATAAATGCTTAAGTTGTTGACATTGTATTTTTATATATTCAATTAGCCTATTCTTAGTCTTAATATGCCTTTAGATTTTAAGTTGTTGACATTGCTTTCATATTCCTTTTCAATGCTTGACAGATTAAATTTATAAGATATACTTTAAAGCTAAATCTTATATGTTATATATGTTTTATAATAATTTAAAATGTGCATATTAAATTATTATAATATAAATCAAAAAATAGAATAATTAAACACGCTGATTAACCTCTTGCGGGGCTCTGCCCCACGCCCCGCTTAGGGGTCTCAGACCCCTAAGAACCCCATTAATCAGTGCTTCTTTAAATCCTGATATCGAAATGGTTTTTACGGAGGTTTTTACGATGAATGGCAAATCGGCTTATGATACTAATTCTGTCATGCTCACAATTTACAGATACTCTCGGTCTGCTACCGATTATTGTAGAAATGGGGCGGCGTTTGCTGGAGGCTGTCGCGCGTGAAAGCGAAGGGTAAATTTCGAACCTCTTCGCGGAGCAGAGAATTCTGTGTTTCGGCTGGAGTCGTTATAACGATCCTGGGGATTTGGTGGGTGGTTACGTCGGCAGGCGCCTTTACTCCGATAATCCTCCCTTCGCCGGGCAAAGTCCTCGAAAGTTTTCTTAAAATTTGCGAGGAAGGCTATCGCGGAATTTCTCTGCCGCGGCATTTTGCCGACAGCATGTTCAGGCTGCTTGCGGCATTCGCGCTGTCGGCGTTGACGGCCGTCCCGCTCGGAATACTGAGCGGTTTTCACCCGAAAATCCGCGCCGCTTTCGACCCGATTGTCGAATTTTACCGCCCGCTGCCGCCGCTCGGCTACTATACGCTTCTTGTGCTGTGGATGGGCATCGATAACGCCTCAAAAATAACGCTGCTTTATCTGGCGGGCTTTGCGCCTATTTTTATCGCGTGTGTTTCGGGCGTCGGTAAAATCCGCGCTGATTTGATTGACGGCGCTTACACGGTAGGGGCAAACTCAAGGCAGGTTATGGTTTACGTAATTTTTCCGGCATGTCTCCCGGATATTTTCACCGGTCTGCGGACAAGTCTCGGCGTTTCCTATACGACGCTTGTAGCGGCCGAAATGGTGGCGGCGATGTCGGGTATCGGATGGATGGTTCTGGACGCCAGCAAATTCCTGCGCAGCGACATAGTGTTCGTGGGAATAATCATCATGGGACTGACGGGGATACTGCTCGACCAGGTTCTTCGCGCAGTTGAAGCGCGCGTCGTGCCGTGGAAGAGCAGAGGCGAATGATGAATTTCCGAATCATTCAAATGGGGTCAAGGGGACTGAGTCCCCTTGCGGGGTTTGGGGCAGAGCCCCAAGGCCCTTATTAAAGACAGAAGGGACGATACTAAATGACAATCAGATCATTGAAAACAATCACAGCCCTGATACTTGCGTTGGTGATGTCAAAAGCGGCGTTCGCGGCAGCTCCCCCAAAGATCGTGATCGGCTATCAGAACATCCCCAACGGCGAAATTATCGCGAAGGCAAAAGGATGGTATGAATCGGAACTCGGCGCGCCGATTGAGTTCAAGCAGTTCGATTCCGGGCGCGACGTCAATACCGCCTTCGTATCCGGAAGCATCGACTTCGGCCTGCTGGGCACAGCCCCGGCTGCCGTGGGCATTTCGACCGGTGTTCCTTATGAAGTGTTCTGGATCCATGACGTCATCGGGGCGGCTGAATCGCTCGTCGTCAAAAACAGTTCCGGCATAAAAGACATATCGGGTCTCGCTGGAAAGAAAATCGCGGCGCCTTTCGCCTCAACCGCCCACTACAGTCTTCTCGCCGCGATAGAGCTTGCGGGCGTCGACGCTTCAAAGATATCAATAATAGACCTCCAGCCGCCGGACATACTCGCGGCATGGAAGCGCGGCGACATTGACGGGGCGTACGTGTGGCATCCGACGCTTGCCAGCCTTCTCGAGGACGGAACGGTAATAACGGACAGCGCGGTTCTTGCCGGTAAAGGAGTTCTAACGGCCGACATCGGCGTCGTGCGCCGCGGCTTCGCGCGTGACTATCCAGAAGTTGCCGCGCGATATGTCGCAATCCAAAAAAGGGCGATCGAACTCTACCGTTCGGACCCGAATGCCGCGGCTGAGGCGATAGCTTCACAGTTCGGCATAACTCCCAAAGAAGCTCTCGAACAGGCGGGACAGTTGATATGGCTGCTTCCGTCCGAACAAGCCGCTTCCGAATATCTCGGTACTCCCGGCGCGCCAGGGAAACTCGCGGCAACGCTCAAATCGACGGCTGATTTTCTTGTGACGCAAGGATCCATCGAAAAAGCAGCCTCTGCCGAGGACTTCAAAACAGCTGTGAACCCAGCATTTCTTGCCGCGGAGCCTGAATAAACGATGACCGAGCAGGCCGAGAAAGGCGGCGCGGCAGTATCTTACGAAGCTGTTCCGCGCGAGGTGATAAAAACGTGTGACCTGTCAGTGCGTTATGAAACCGACCTCGGCGAATCAGTCTCCGTCCTTGACCGAGTGAGCATGACCGTCGGCGAGGGTGAGTTCGTCTGCCTTCTCGGCCCGTCCGGCTGCGGAAAGAGCACCTTGCTGAAGGTGATGGCCGGATTTATATCTCCATCCTCCGGCGTTGTCACCCTTGACGGCATACCCGTCACCGGGCCGGATTGGCAAAGAGGGGTTGTGTTTCAGAACCCCGCTCTTTACCCCTGGCTTACGGTTGAAGAAAACATCGCGTTCGGACCGCGTATGCGCGGCGTTAACCGATCAAAAACAGCGGAGGACACGCGGAAATTTCTTGGCATGATTCATCTCGAATCCGCTGCGCGCCAGAAAATATACGAGCTTTCGGGCGGTATGCGGCAGCGCGTCGCCATAGCGCGGGCGCTCATAAACGACCCAAGGATACTGCTCATGGATGAGCCGTTCGGGGCGCTCGACGCGCTCACGCGCGAGCAGATGCAATCATTGCTGCGCAGTCTATGGACGCAGAATCGCAAGACGATCCTTTTTATCACGCACGACGTTGACGAGGCTTTGTCACTGGGAACGAGGGTGCTCGTCATGGAGAAAAGAGGCGGCGCTTTCAAGCTGGAGATGAGCGCTGACTTCACGCTCAGAATATCGTGCAGCGATCCTGTGCGCGCCTCACGCGAATTTCTGCAAGCGCGCGGCGAGATAATGTCCGCTATAGTGAACAATCCCGCGGATTACGTGATTTGAGGTGGAAAAATGGCGAAAAAAACAGCATACAGAGAACTCAGCTGCAGGGAAATTGTCGAAAAATACCCCGACGTCTCACCTTTCGTCATATTGAAAGCCGACCTTCAGCGGAGGACAGTTGTTTATACAGAACGCGCGCGAGAGGCGGCCAAGGGCGGCGGTTATCAGCTTCAGGCAAGGGGCATTTTTACCTCGATCGGCGACGCCGGCGCGGACTGTTATCCGGTTTCGCTCATGCTCCGCGACGGGACTTCGGTCTTTGTGAGTCCTGTCAAAACGTCCCGCCCACCTTACGTGATTGACGTCATTGACGGGCGGAAGGTAATAACGGACGGCGGCGAAATTGTCGAAGAAGTTGATTTCTGGTATAAACCGGATTACATGAGCAAGACCACCAGCTCCGGACGTCCGATGTGGAAAGTAGCCTCAGCCAGGCCGCAGAGGATGGACATCGACGCCTACTATTACTGCCACTTCTGGGACGAAGGCAAAGGATGCCGTTACTGCAATATGGGAAGCCATTTCAAAAAAGGCGGCCTGCCGGCGAAAGTTGACCCGAAGGACGTTTTCGAAACGGTCCGCGAGGCGTTGAAACAGCCAGGGAGATTTTGTTACATAAAGATGACCGCTGGTTCCGTCCTCAGCGGGCGCGAACTCTTCGACGACGAGGCCGATATGTACATTGCCCTCCTGCAAGCCGCAGGGCGCAATTTCGAGACTCGCCGCTTCCCGAGCCAAATGATATCGTCGGCATTCAGTCTGAAACAACTTTCGAAAATTTATGAAAACACTGGACTGATGAGCTACACGTGCGACATGGAGGTGCTGAATGAGGAAAAATTCGCTTGGATATGCCCCGGCAAAAATAAAGCCCTCGGTTACTGCGAGTGGAAGAAACGAATTTTGGAGGCAGTCGGGATATTCGGGCGAGGCTTCGTAAACACGGGAATAGTCGGCGGGGTCGAACTGGCGAAACCGAATGGGTTCGCCACAGAGGACGAAGCGCTGGACGCCACGCTCGAAGAGGCTGAGGATTTCGCGTCTCACGGAGTTTCAGTCATCCACTGCGTATGGGTTCCCTATCCTGGGTCGGCGTTCAGCCGCCAGGTAACACCGTCGCTCGAATACTTCGTCCGTTTGTCGAAAGGTCTGAACGATCTGCGCGTGAAATACGGCCTCGCCGCCGACATGGACGATTACAGGAGATGCGGCAACCACCCAGATACCGACCTCGCGAGGGTAAAACCGTGAAGCTGCCGGAGGCCGCAATGGCGCTGCTGGACGACGAGCTTGCGCTTAAAGTTCTAGCAACCGCCGATTCTCGCGGCGTGCCGTACGCGGCCGTCAAAAAATCTCTCCGCTCCGATGAGGACGGTAACATCATCTATCTGGAGCTTATAGAGACGTCACAAACCAACAGCAATATGACGTCGAGTCTGTGGTTCGGCCGCGCAGTCTCCATATTGCTTGCCTCCCCGGACGGCAGGAGCTGGCGGATAAAAGGGCAGCCTTACAGATGCCTAGTTGCCGGGCCGATTTTTGAACGTTATTACAGGAAGGTGCAGGAACGCTTCAAGGATGCCGACCTAGCTGCCGTTTGGGTGATAACGCCAGAGGACGCGCAAGATGAATCGTTGGAGTCGCGCGCGGCGCAGGAAAGTTCAGAACACCCGCTCATGCTGCACTTAGACAGGATAGCGAAAGAGCATACATAAAGGAGAATTTCGATGAGCGTGATTGACGTTAAAGACGGATATACGTTCAGAAAATCCAAGGCTTCGGATATTCCGGCGGCGCTGGCAATGCGCGCGAAACTGTTCCGCGGGATGGGCGTCGCGCTGGAAGCGCTGCTTGACGACTCATCCGAAAAACTGCGCGAAACGTACGACAGCGCGTACCGAGACGATGAAATTGTCCATTATTTCGCGTATTCAGGCGGCGAAATAGCCTCTGTCGCCGGCGCATTGATAAAACGTGATTTCCCTTATGTTTTCTTTAAGCCCGGATATTACGGATGGATAATTGACGTTTTTACCGAGCCGGAACACAGAGGCCGCGGACTCGCATCGAAACTGATGGAAATGACCCACGCCTGGCTCGTTTCAAAGGGAGTTTTCGAGGCGAAACTAATATCCGCCGGAGCAGGTCCGAGGAGAATCTACGAGCGTCTCGGCTACCGCCCGACCTGGGAAATGAGTCTCAACCTCGGCAGCTCCGGTGCTCTGACGTACAATGAATATATCGACGCGCGGTCGACGAATAGTTGACGTTTGGCCCCACTGATATACTCCCCTCGCTAAAGCGAATATATAAAGCTGCCTCTTTGAACTTGCCTGCGGTTTTGGGGTTCGGCCTTTGCTTGACACGGGAACCTATAAGATCGTATACTGCATACTGTATTTTCAAGTCAGGCTGGCAGGGAAAAGGGAGGGAAAACCTTGTTTCAGGCGACAGCGCTCGAAGCGGCGAGACCCATGAGGGAGGTCATCTACCTTCAGATTCGTGAGGCCATCACCACGGGGGTGCTCAAGGAAGGTGAGCGCCTGATTGAGTCGGAGCTTGCCGCGCAGTTGAAGGCCAGCAGAACCCCTGTCCGGGAGGCCATCCGTATGCTCGAGTCCGAGAGACTGGTGGAGTCGGTTCCCCGGCGCGGCGTCGTGGTGAAGGGCGTCAGTATCGACGACATCATCGAGATATACCGAATCCGCCAGGCCCTGGAGGTCATGGCCTTTAAGGCTGCGGCGGAGAACATCGGGCCCGCGCAGTTGAGCCAAGCGCGGCGTTACCTTGACGACTCCAACCGGCACCTGCGAGAAAAAAATTTCGAAGTTTATTACGCAGACAACGAAGCCTTCACAAACGTCATCGTGAAGGCGTGCCGAATGCCCCGCACCATTCAGTTGATCTCTAGTTATAGAGATCATCTTCGTTCTTTCAGAAAAGTCACTTTATCGGACCCTGCCCGGCAGCAAGAGGTGATATGTCAACACTCGGACATTCTGAGCGCCATAGAGGCCAAGGACACCGAGCGAGTGAGCACACTCGTTTTTGAACACCTGGAGGGCGCCTTGGCGGTATGCAAGCGCTATCGTGAGGGTATGGTCACGAAATAAAACCCAATATCCCAAAAGAGTTAGATCCCGAAGGGGTCATTTTAAGGAGGGAAAAAGATGTTCAGGAAATTGGCGTTAGCGGTGGTAGCGGCGGTGTTGTGTGCGGGTCCGGCACTGGCGGCGTTCCCCAGCAGGAACTTCGAGTGTATCGCCCCGGCGGGCCCCGGCGGCGGATGGGACACCACCATGCGCATGGCAGCGAAGGTTCTGACGGAGAAGAAAATCATCACCAGGGCCATGCCCGTCATCAACAAGCCGGGCGGCGGCGGCGGCGTGGCGCTGGCCTACATCAACGGCAAGAAAGACCCACACACGATCACGGTGTACTCGCCTCCTCTTTTACTCATCAACCTGACGGGGCAGACCACACTGAGCTACAAGAACGTGACGCCCTTGGCGATGCTCATCAACGACTACGGGGCCTTCGCCGTGCCGAAAGACTCTCCGTACAAAACCGTGAAGGAGCTGTTCGACGCCCTCAAAAAAGACCCGAAGAGCGTCAAACTAGGCGGGGCTTCTTCCCCGGGCAGCATGGATCACATCCAGTTCCTTCACGCGGCCAAGACGGTGGGCGTTGAGGTGAAGGATATTCCCTACGTGGCCTTCCAAGGCGGCGAAGCTCTGGCAAACCTGCTCGGCGGGCATATCGACGTCTACACCACCGGCATGGCCGAGATCGTCGGCCTGCTGGAGGCCGGGGATATCCGCGTCTTGGCCATTACCGCCCCTGAGCGCGTTAAAGAAGGCCCTCTCGCCCAAGTCCCTACGCTGAAGGAGCAGGGGGTGGACGCGGTGTTTATCAACTGGCGGGGCATTTTTGGCATTCCCAACATGTCCGAGGAGGCTCGCTCTTTCATGGAAAAGGCCCTCAGAGACATGAGCGAGACCCCAGAGTGGGCGGAGATATGCGCCCGTAACGGGTGGGCTCAGGTATTCATGGGCTCGGCGGACTTCGCCGCGTTCCTGGAGAAAACCAACGAGGAATACAAGTCACTGCTGGAGGCTATCGGTCTTTACAAACAGGCGGATTGACAAAAGCTTTGGGGCTTCGCCTCAAGCCTCACCAAAGGGGCAAGCTCCTTAGAGTTCTTTCTTACGGAGAAGCAATCCCATATGCGAGGTGATTTTATGCGAAGAGATACCGTGGTCGGATTGTTCAGTACCGTTTTGGGCGTTCTTTACGGCGCAGCGGCCCTGGAGATTCCAAAGGCCTCTATCGGAAGCCCCTGGGCGCCCCGCGTGTTTCCCCTGGGGATCAGCCTGTTTCTAATCGTTCTGGGCGTCGCCGTCCTGGCCTTCGACAGAAAAAAAGCCGCCGGCGGCGGCGGGGAAAAAGCCCCCCACTCCAAAGATCCAGGATACATCAAGCTCATCGTCGGAACCGTCGTTCTCTGCGCCGCTTACGGCTTCGCCTTTGAACCCTTCGGTTACATCGTCTCCACGCTTTGTTTCATGTTTTGTCTCCTGACCCTGGTCAACGAACCCAGACGATGGAAAAGCAACATCTTTATCACCGTGCTCTTTACCTTTGCGCTCTGGGGAACCTTCGTCTACGTGTTTGACATCGTGCTGCCGTCTTTCAATCTGGAAGAAATACAGCATCTGGTTTCAGGAGGGCTCTGATATGGAAGCCAGCGTAATGAACAACCTGATGATCGGCTTTTCCGTGGCGCTAAAATGGCAGAATTTTCTTATGATGATCGTGGGTTCCGCCCTGGGTACCGTTTTGGGAATGCTGCCTGGCCTGGGACCCTCCACGGGCATTGCCCTGCTGCTGCCCCTTACCTTCGTGATGCCGGCGGAAATGGCCCTCATCACCATGTGCGCCGTCTATTATGGAGCCATGTTCGGCGGGTCGCGCAGCGCGATTTTGCTCAACATTCCAGGAGACGGGGCGGCGGTGGCCTCCTGCTTCGACGGGTACCCCATGGCCCAGCAGGGGCGGGCGGAGGCCGCTCTTGCCATCTCCGCCATAGCCTCTTTTTTCGGCGGACTGATCTCCGCCGTGGCCTTCGTTGCCGTGGCCCTGCCCGTAGCGCGGTTCGCCCTCCGCTTCGGCCCGCCGGAGTACTTCACGCTGATGATTTTTGCCCTGGCCGCTACCGCCGCCATTTCCAAGGAGGAGCTTCTGAAGGGCCTCATCTCCATGTTCATCGGACTGATGCTGACCACCGTGGGCATCGACCTCCAAAGCGGCGTCCAGCGTTTCACCTTCGGCTCGGCAGAGCTGCAAAGCGGCATCGATTTTGTGGTGGTCATCATCGGAGTTTATGGAATCGGGGAAATTCTGATGGAGTTCCAGACCCTCCGCCAAAAGGGCGAGACTCACGTGCGGAAAAAATTCGGCCGTATCTGGATATCCTGGGCTGATTGGAAGCGCTGCTGGCTGCCCATCCTGCGTCAGACGCCCATCGGCTTCGTCATTGGGGTTCTGCCGGGTGCTGGAGGAACCATCGCCGCCATGATGTCCTACAACAACGAGAAACAGCTCTCCAAACACCCTGAGGAGTTTGGCAAGGGGGCCATTGAGGGCCTTGCCGCCCCCGAGGCCGCTAACAACGCCTGCTCCATCGGCGCCATGATCCCCATGTTCACCCTGGGCGTGCCCGGATCGGGCACCACTGCGGTCATGCTGGGCGCGTTCATGATCTACGGGCTCCAGCCGGGACCCCTTCTGTTTCAGCATAACCCGGAAATTGCCTGGGGTGTCATTGCCTCCCTGTTCGTGGGAAACGTCATCTGCGCGGTCATCAATTTGCCCTTGGCCGGGCTCCTGGTGCGGGTGCTCTCTATCCCGCCGCGAATCCTTTACCCTCTCGTCGTCGGCATGGCCTTTCTAGGGGTCTACTCCATCAACTACAGCGCGGCGGAGTTTCTTCTGCTCACAGGTCTGGGGCTTCTGGGGTATTTCATGAAGTGCTGCAAGATCCCAACTGCCCCCCTGATTCTGGCCGTGGTGGTGGGGGCCTCCATGGAGCAGTCCTTCCGTCAATCCCTTCTCTTGAGCGACGGAAGCTCCACCGTGTTCTTCCGCTCCGCCATCTGCGTCATCCTGTGGGTGGCCGCGGCGCTTTCCATCGCCTGGCCCTTTATCTCCGACTGGCGGCAGCAGCGGAAAACCGCGTGAGGAGAAGGCGTCGTCATGGACATCGTAAAGACAGCCGCGGCGGGCTCCCTGGAGTCAAGTGACCTGCTGGTCACGGTGGAGCCGGCGGAAAGCGGCGTCGCGGTTGAGATCGCCAGTGGGGTTTTGAGGCAGTACGGGCGGCAGATCAAAGAGGTGGTGCTGGAGACCCTTTCGCGCCTGGAGGTCGGGGCAGCGAAGGTCACGGTGGTGGACAAGGGAGCCCTGGACTGCACCATCCGGGCGCGGGTGGAGTGCGCGGTCTTCCGCGCCGCCGGGCGCGCGGAAGATTTTTCATACCCCTGGGAAGGCGCGGTGAGAGAATGAAGAGAATGAACGGAAAAAATCGCCTGCGCCGCACTATGCGGTTTCTGAGCGCTCAGCGGCCCGCCTTGATGAAGGACGCCTACATCTACCGGCCCGACTCCGTCATTTTCGACCTGGAGGACGCCGTGGCCGAGAACCAGAAGGACGCGGCGCGTTTTTCCCTCTATCACACCCTTCGGGCTGTAGACTACGAGGGTGTCGAGAGAATCGTGCGGATCAACGGCCTGGATACCCCTCATTGGCAGGAGGACGTCCGAGCCGCTGTGGCAGGCGGGGCTGACGGCATCCGCATCGCCAAGTGCGAGCTTGCCCAGGACGTGAAAGCCGTGGAGGCGGCGGTGACTGCGGCGGAGGAGGAGTTTTCCCGCGATGAGGGGAAGACCCTTCTGATGGCCGCCATTGAAAGCCCCAAGGGCGTGCTTGGGGCGCTTTCGATCTGTGAGGCGTCCGAGCGGCTTTTCGGCGTGGCCCTTTCGGGTGGTGACTTCCGTAAGTGCATGGGCACTGCCCCCACCAAAAGCGGCGTGGAAATGGCGGCGGCCCGGGGAAGTTTGCTTCTGGCGGCGCGGGCCGCGGGAGTGCAGTGCTTTGACACGGTGTTTACGGACTTGGAGGATATGGAGGGCTTCATGGCCGAGGTCGTCCTGGACAGGGAAATGGGCTTCGATGGAAAGTCCGTGGTCAGTCCCAGGCAGATTCGCGTCGTGCACGAGGTTTTTGCGCCCACTGAGAGGGAAATTCGCGAGGCCGAGAGGATCGTTCGAGCCATCCGGGAGAACGCGGAAAAGGGAATTGGGGTGTTCGCCGTGGACGGCAAGATGCTGGACATCGCGTTTGTGCCAGGAGCGGAGCGAGTCCTGGCGCTGGCGCGGGCCTCCGGCCTGTACGAGGGGGATTTGATTTGACATGAAAAACGCCATCGGCAGGGAAATTCCCGACTCGCTGCTGGTGCACGGGCGGGAGGTCTACGGGGGCAGTCACGCCCTCGACGGCAGGGAGTACACGAAGGCAGGTCCGACGGTGCGCGCTTTCGTGAAGCCGCAGGAGAGCAAGGTCGTGGGAAACCTCCGGGAGGCCATCGTCCACTGCGGTCTCAGAGATGGCATGACGATTTCCTTCCATCACCATTTCCGGGACGGCGATTACGTGGTCAACCTGGTGATGAAGGAAATCGAGGCCCTGGGGATTCGAGGCGTGACCATCGCGGCGTCCTCTCTGGGCGCGGCCCATGACCCCGTGGCAAGGATGATTGAGGACGGGGTGGTCACGGGCCTGCAAACCAGCGGCATCCGGGGGCGGATGGGAGAGGCCGTCTCCTTCGGCAAGCTGGCGACGCCCGCAGTTCTGCGTTCCCACGGCGGGCGCGTGAGGGCCATCGAGCAGGGGGAACTTCACATCGACGTGGCCTTTATCGGCGCTCCGACCAGCGATGCTTGGGGCAATGCCCGGGGCAAAGGCGGAAAGTCGGACTGCGGGGTTCTTTCCTATTCTGTGACGGACTCGAAGTACGCGGACAAGGTGGTGGTGATCACCGATACGCTGGTGGAATTCCCCAACTTCCCGCCCAGCATCGAGGCGATAGACGTGGATTACGTCGTCGTGGTGGATGAAATCGGGGACCCCAGGAAAATAGCAAGCCAAGCCGTACGATTGTCTCAGGACCCCAGGGACCTGATGATGGCCGAAAGTTGCGCGCAGGTTATGTCCGCTACGCCGTGGTTCCGGGACGGCTGCTCCTTTCAGACCGGAGCTGGAGGGCCCTCACTGGCGGTGAACCGCTTTTTAGAGCCTCTGATGCGTCAGCGCGGAATTGCCATGGACTGGGTCATCGGCGGCATCAGCCAGCCCACGGTGGATTTGCTGAACAAAGGGTTAATTCGCTGCGTCGTGGACGCCCAGGACTTCGACGCCGCGGCGGTGAAGTCGGTGCGCGGGCACCCACGCCACTATGAAATCTCCACGTCCCAGTACGCCAACCCCATGAACAAGGGGGCTTTTGTCAACAGGCTGGACTTCGTCATTTTGGCGGCGCTGGAGATCGACACGGGCTTCAACGTCAACGTGGTCACGGGCTCGGACGGAATTTTGCGCGGGGCTCCAGGGGGACACCCAGACGCGGCGGCGGGGGCCAAGTGCGCCATTATCGTCACGCCGCTGGTGCGGGGTCGAATGCCTACCGTCTGCGAGCGGGTGGTGACTGTCACCACGCCGGGCGACTGCGTGGACGTGCTGGTCACTGACCACGGCATTGCGGTGAACCCAGCCAGGGCGGATATCGCCGAGGCACTAATGGCGGCGAAAATTCCCACGATGACGATAGACGCGCTGAAAGACAGAGCTTACTCCATGGTGGGGCGACCGGACAACCTGGAGTTTTACGACCGGGTCGTGGCCGTGGTGGAGGCCCGGGACGGGACGATTCTGGACGTGGTGCGCCAGGTGAAACCTCACGAGCTGTAGCGCGCGGCGCAGGGAGCCAGAGGGTTTGCCTCACAGCGTAAAAATTGAGGGAGCCTTTTGGCTCCCTTCATCTCCAGCATCCCTTCGCGATCAGTAACATTTGCTGTCGTCGCGTGAATTCCGTAAGGCAAACCGCTGCTGTCAACAGCGCTGTCTCTAGCTCACGGCCATGAATCACTCATTCGGAGAGAAGCAGCTCCCTCATAATCTTATCAAGCAAAAATTCCTCTCCATTCCTGCCTGGCGAACTTCATGGAAAACAGCGCGGACCTGAAGCTCGCGTTGGCAAATAATGTATAATTAAAGCTAAAGCTTTTGTGGTTCCAAAGATTAACATGTTCTCTTCCTGAAAAACGGTCCGCGCTCCTTGCAACTTGACAATTTGATAGGTGTGTAACAAAATTTTAAAGAGGTATAATGTCATCGGTAAAAGTGGTTCGCGCAAACGCGTTGATAAACCCTTGAAAGGAGACTCTTTATTTAAAGTACCGTCGCGCCCTTCGCGGGCGCGTGAGTTGAAACTGCATTTGATACGCCATCTCCGATCTCAGCCCTAGTCGCGCCCTTCGCGGGCGCGTGAGTTGAAACTTCCTCGTCAGCCATCACCGATATGTGAGGCAAGTCGCGCCCTTCGCGGGCGCGTGAGTTGAAACTCCCCCTCTCTGCTCCAGGACGTCGAATTAAGGAGTCGCGCCCTTCGCGGGCGCGTGAGTTGAAACTAGGCGCAATTTCTGAGACACACTGAAAAAGCCTGTCGCGCCCTTCGCGGGCGCGTGAGTTGAAACTAGGCGCAATTTCTGAGACACACTGAAAAAGCCTGTCGCGCCCTTCGCGGGCGCGTGAGTTGAAACCCCAGCGCGCCCGGCAAAG
>JAITGK010000179.1 GCA_031280635.1 Synergistaceae bacterium | reverse complement strand
TCCGACTTTCAGTCGTAAGCTTCAGATGGCTTTAGCCATGGAACTTTAAGCAGGCTTTAGCCTGGATGCGACTTTCAGTCGCTACCTAACCTACCGGCTTTAGCCGGTAGTAGTTTAGTCATTGTTCCGTATTACAACAATTATATTGGTATTAGACTTAGTGGAGAGAAAGTATAGAGTCCCTGACAACAAAAGAAATAGGGGAACTTTGGGGAGTTTCAGAGCGGCGCGTTCAGTATCTCTGTGAGAAGGGTAAACTTGGTGGGATAGAAAGGCTTGGCAAGACGTGGGCATACCAAGAGATACGCCGAAACCGATAGCTGGCAGGACGAAAGCTGAGGACTCGAATTTATGACGTATGATTTCAGATATTGCAAAGAGCCGCATACGACCGCCCTGTACATCGGTTCCATCATCGTGTTTTTTGCGGTGTGGCTTTTGTGTGAATATATAATGTTAAATATTATTCCGCATGAAACGCCTACTGTGATGGCTCCCGTGATGCTCGCGTTGGTAATCGTTGGATTGTTCGTCACTTTCTTCTTCGCGCAACTGTTCACCGCCAAGTTTACCGACCGAAAAGGGGCAGCGGTTTTCGGGCAAAGTGAAGCCACCCTCGTCTTTGGGGACAAAACAGTCAAGATGACCTATGATGAGATAACGGACATCGCGTACAGTAAAGCGGTAGCCGACGACGAATTCAAAGGCAACAGCGATTGGTCGTTTTTGCCCAAAGGCAACTTGTGTGTAACGCTTGGAAATCGGCGCGTTAAAATCCACGGTTCGTGGGAAGAAGCATGGGAAATGAAAAAAAAGTTCGGCATTTGGAAATACTTCAAAAATGCGGAGCCGCTCGACGTATCGCTTTGGCGTGTAACAAAGGAACTATCCAATCGGTCGGTCAAACGGATTTTTCTTAGAAAAACCGCAGAGAGTCCTTCTTGAATGAAAAGAAATCATGAAAAAACTGTGGGGAAGAGGGCGGCAATGACACTATAGCGATTCGCTCTTTTCTGTGCGGAGTTTTTGCCGTTTATATCCGGTTCTTGACCTCTTATTTCCGCGTATGATTATGAAAAACGCCATAATTACGAAAAACGCTATAAACGCTGTGAAGATGTCGCAGAGGTTTTAGAATAATGTGCGCTGAAAAGCCGCGTTTGGGGTAAAATCTAAATTGATTTGACATTGTCTCGCTAAGGAGGGAATAACGTGAAGCCGCGCTGGATTGCCTGTCTCGCGTTTCTGCTGACCACGGCCGCCGCCCACAGTGTGCTGGCCAGGGAAGGGGAGACCATTATTCGGGAAATGACCGTTTCCGCCACGGTGACAGAGGAGGGAGTTCTGTCCGTCGAAGAAACCCTAACGGTCTTTGCCGCGGGGGAGTCGTCGGTCGACGTAACGCGCGGCGTTTCCGGGCGGTTCGGCCGGCGCGGGAAAAACGGGACAGGCTTCGTCCTGTTGAGCGCCACGCTGGATGGACAACCCACGAAGACGGCCATCCGCCGCGGTCCCGAGACCTTGCGTCTGACGCTGGCCGCGCGAGGCACGCCGCTCTCCCCAGGAACTCACGTCTTCAAGTTAAGATACGATCTGATCAACATGGTGTCCTTCCAGCCGGAGGAGGACTCCCTAGAGTGGCAGTTGGTACGGGAGAGTTCTTGCCCCATCCTCAGCCTCTTGGTGAGTGTGAAACTCCCCGACCGGTCGGGAAGCGCGTCCCCCAGACGCTTCTCCGGTCGGATGAGTGGGCGCCCGGAGGGAGACGGCGTTCAAATCGGAAAAACCTCTTTAAGTACCCTGAAGCCCCTACCGGCGGGGGAGTCGTTTACTCTTAGCCTCGACTGGGACAAGGGCCTCGTGGCGGAGAAAGACCCGTCCTTCTCACCCTGGCGTCCCTGGGATCTAGCTGTTCTGGGGCTGTTGGCGGCATACTACGCCCTCACCTGGTTTTTCTACGGACGCGCGCCCAAGCGCGGAGTGGCGGCGCCGGGCACGGAAGCGCCGGAAGGGCTTCCGCCTGGGCTGTTGCGCTGCGTCCGCTACGGGAGTGCCTGTCCGAGGATTCTCGCCGCGGAGATACTGAACCTGGCGGTCAAGGGGCGCGTCCGCTTGGAGAGCACCGTCGCTCAAGAAAACGGAAGAAAAGAGGAAAGGGAGGGACCGCGTTATTCCTCGCTGGAGCGCATGATGGATCGCAGGTACCGTCTTCACCTCAACTCCAACGCCGCTTCTTCCCTAAGCCCTACAGAAGCCGTGCTGCTGCACAACTTGTTTCCTCCGCGGGACGAGTCGGTTCCTTTGACCTTGGATGACTCCGGCGCGCCCCAGGTAAAAGCGGCGTTCCGGGCGCTCACCCGGAGTTTCGCGGATCTGGGGCAGCGTTTTTCCTTTCAGCACATGAGACGCTGGGTATTAGGATTGTTTTTTTTCGAGGCCTATACAGCCTTCGTTATGCTTCAGACCCTTTCTAGGGCCGTAGGAGGGATAGAGCCCGGCAGCGAACACGCCCTAGCTTTCGTCGCGCCCCTTTTCTTTTTGACGCCTCTCCTAGGCGGGACGAAGATATGGAGGCAAACCACACCGCTTTTCATCTTGAGAACGGGACTTCCCCTTTTTTTCTGCGCCTGCGCCCTGGGCATCCTTCACGAACAGGGAGCGGACCCGGTCAGCATCTCCGCCCTGGCGGGAGGCATTGCCATCATCGGGTTCTTTTGGCAGTTGGCCCCTTCGCGCTCCCCAGAGGGACAGAGACTTCTGGACGAGATCGAGGGCTTCCAGTTGGGGCTGGGCAGCCGGGCGGAGCTGAAACCACAGGACGACGTTGAGAAGTTCGAGCGCCTTCTTCCCTACGCCTATGCCCTGGGGCTGGAACAGGCTTTGATCTCCCGGTACGCGCTCCTAATTTCCCGGCTGCCACACCGGGCCAAGTGGCACTCGGCGGAAAACCATGGTCTCAGCAACGGCGCTGAACACTACACGCTGGTCTACGAGTTGGGCGAGGCGATCAAGACGATATTGAAGGACTGACGCCTCGTTTCACTTATATACTCGGTTGGCTCTTTTCTGTGCAAAAATCTTGCCGTTTATATCCGGTTTTTAACCTCATTCTTTCCGCATATGATTACAATGTCCACAACTTAAGATCTAAAGACATATTATGACGGAGAATAGGCTGATTGATTGGATTTATATTACTTGTCGCGACAAACATCCTTCGTCTGTTTCGCGAGATTTATCGCGGCCAGGACTCGCCCCCCGGTCGCGGTTACTTTTTCAATTGAGATTTTGACGCGTTTGCCCTGACCTGAGCGCCGTCCTTGTTGCGCGTTGAGGGATATGTGAGTATAATGCGGGAGTTGAGAAAAACTTAAAAAACTTTTTTGAGGAGGGCTTTATTGTGCTTTGGTTCTTGCTGGTGCTCGTCACTTTGCTGCTGGGTTTGGTAGCCGTAGCCTACGCTTGGGAGATTTACAAGAAAATGTTGGCCTTCGAGGTGGGTGAGAAACGTGTAAGGGAGCTTTCGGAGATCATCCACAAAGGAGCTATGGCGTTCCTTAAAAAGGAGTACACGTGGCTGGCGTGTTTCGTGGGCGGAGTCACGATACTGTTCCTTTACAGGGGAGTGGGCTCGGCCTATGCCTTTTTGCTGGGGGCCGGCTGTAGCGCCGGAGCCGGGTGGTTGAGCATGTACGTGGCCACTCAGGCCAACGGCCGCACGGCCTTCGCGGCCACGAAAGACGCGGGCGCCGCACTGGAAATGGCCTTTTCTGGGGGCAGCGTCGTGGGTATGCTGGTCGTTGGCATCGGCATGATCGGCATTGCCGCGTCCTACCTCTTCGTGGACGAGTCGGCGTTAGCGGCCTTCGGCATGGGCGCAAGCAGCATCGCTCTTTTTGCCCGCGTTGGCGGGGGCATTTACACCAAGGCGGCGGACGTGGGCGCGGACCTGGTGGGTAAGGTCGAGGCGGGAATCCCGGAGGATGACCCGCGCAACCCCGCCGTCATCGCGGACAACGTAGGCGACAACGTGGGCGATGTGGCGGGCATGAGCGCGGACTTATTCGAGTCTTATGTAAACTCCATCATCGCGGCGATAGCCATTGGAGTCGTATCCACCGACCTCTACGCGGATGGCAGAACCCTGGGCCGCTGGGGCGTGGCCTTCCCTTTACTCCTGGCCGGATGGGGCGTTATTTCCTCGGTTTCAGGCTGCCTTTTGATCAACCCCAAGGCCCTCGCCAGCGTGCCTTTGCTGGGTACCTGGATCAGTTGGATCTTCGGACGTGTTGAGAAACTGCCCTTTGCCAAGAGGGTTATGGAGCGTATCCGGGGCGGAGACGCGGCCTTCGCTTTGAGAATGGGGCTTTTCGCGGCCGGAGCCAAGATGATTGGGGGAACCTTTGTCTTAAGCATGTTTTTTTTCATTACGCGGGGCTTCCACGTTTTCCTGGCCGTGACGTCGGGCGTGCTGGTGGGTATTTTGATCGGCTTCGCGACGGAGCTCTTCACCTCCAGTGACTATCGTCCCGTGAAGGACGTGGCGAGCGCCTCCGACACGGGTCCGGCCACGGTTATTTTGTCCGGGCTTTCTTTGGGCATGAAGTCCACAATAGTACCCGTGGTTCTGATATGCCTTTCCACATTAGCGAGCTACTCCCTGGCTGGCGTTTTTGGCGTGGCCTGCGCGGCCGTGGGTATGCTCTCCATCACGGGTATCGCGCTTTCCGTGGATGCCTATGGCCCCATTGCGGACAACGCGGGGGGCATTGCGGAGATGAGCCAGCTCCCGCCCGAGGTACGCAAGATCACGGACAAGTTGGACTCCATCGGCAACACTACCGCGGCTATGGGCAAGGGCCTGGCCATTGGCTCCGCGGCGTTGACGGCGCTGGCGCTTTTCGTGGCTTACGCTCAGGCCGCAAGACTCAAGGCCATCGACATCATGGACCCCAAGGTCGTGGTGGGGCTTTTGTTGGGCGGCGTTCTGCCCTTCTTGTTCTGCGCTCTGTCGATTGAGGCCGTGGGACGCGCGGCTCAGGCCATGATCGAGGAAGTCCGCCGTCAGTTCCGGGAGATCGCGGGCATCATGGAGGGCACGGGCGAGCCCGAATATGAGAAGTGTGTGGCTATCTCCACGACAGCGGCGCTTCGGGAGATGATTCTGCCAGGTGTTTTGGCCCTCCTTTCGCCCATTGTCATAGGACTTCTTCTTGGAAAAGCGGCTCTGGGCGGCCTTCTGGGAGGCACGATCGTTACGGGCGTGGTACTAGCGCTCTTTATGGCGAATTCCGGCGGCGCTTGGGACAACGCGAAGAAGTACATCGAGGAGGGGAACTTCGGCGGCAAGGGCACGCCCAACCACGCGGCGGCGGTTGTGGGCGACACAGTGGGCGACCCCTTCAAGGACACGGCCGGTCCCAGCCTGAACATCCTCATCAAGCTGATGACAGTGGTGGCGCTGGTTATCGCGCCATTGTTCGCCTAGGGCGTGTTTTATAGCGGGTTGCATAAGAGCCAACGGCTCTAAAACTCCTAAAGGAAGCGCTGATTAAACCCACATGGGGCTTCGCCTCATACCCCACTTAGGGGTCGTAGACCCCTAAGAACCCCATTTATATCAGCGTTTTCTTAAAAAAGCGTCTATAGCGGGTTACATAATCATAACGCAAAAAGTAAGAAAAAAAGCCGGATAAACGGTAAAAACTTTGCGCGGAAAAGAGTCAATGGCTCTAAAAACGGCTGTTTCTGGCCGGAGTGTTGGGATCAAAAAAAAGCAAAAACGGAGTATTCAGGTACTCCGTTTTTTGTCGAGAGTTCGCGACTCTCCCAATATGGCAGATTGTATAATCGTGTAAAAAGCTCGTAATACCAATTTGCAATCAGGGGTCTAAAGTTAAAAGACGTAGCGGCAGTCTTTGCGCGCCTTAAATCGTTCCATTCAAGCCCCATTGAAAGCAATTTAGTATAACAACCGCAAAAGCTCTGCTCACAAAAGAATCAACGGCTCTAATGTTTCCCCTTTGAACGCGAGACTGCTACCTCGCCGGGCGGCAGAAAACGATCTCCGCGTTGTGCTCATAAAACTCCACCGTGATCTTCTTCTTGAGGTATTGGCGGGCAAATGTGTCTTTGCCTATCGGCTTTCCCTTGCTGTCCACAAACTCACACGCCCTCGTGTAGGGAATAGGGTCCGTCTTCTGACCCTCGATGCTCAGAACGAAGGTTGACTTCTCAAGGGCCTCCAAGATTCCCGTCACTTCTAAGATCACGACCTCCTGAATCGCCTCCGCCCCGCTCGAAGCGGCAAAAGCCAAAAGAAACGCCACAAAAAGCGCGGAAGAAAATTTTTTCGCGTTCATGTTAATAGCTCTCCCTCCAATACTGAATATAAGGAACATTGGGGTTATACTTATACGTCGTTTCCTGCGATGAGCGGGCGATCTTAATAATCAGCTTCGTGTCGGTATAGTCCTTTATATCGGCGGGGTGCCGGGCCTTTGCCGCGGCGTTGGCCCCAGGTCGAAGCTGTTTTACGCCCACGTGGAGTTCATCCCCGTAGCCAGTCATCCCCGCTACCTTGATGTTCTTAAGGTACAGGGCCTGCCCGTTTCCACCTACCCACAAAGGCGCCCCCGTCTCGGGATCCAAACCATAAAGCTTGCTATCCCCCAGTTCCGGGCACAGGTCTCTGTCCTCCATGTCCTCTGGTATGGGCTTGGGGATGAACGTGGAAACGTAAAGCGCCGTCTCGTAAAGATACGGGGAGGTGGTGACGTACTCCGCCCCCAGCTCCGGCGTGGATGGGCGCAGCTTCAGCCTCCACCCTTTAAGACCCCCCTGACCATCCCACTTGTCGGCCACCGAGTCGTTGACGCCATATTGATAAATCGGCGGCACGTCGGCGGAGTCCATCCGGTACCTTAGGCTGTAAAGATCGGTGGTCGTGGCGTCCCCCACCAAGTTTTTATTTAGGTCTATCCCAAAAATGTGCTGCTCCTCGTTCTTCATCCTCCGGGTAGGGCCTTGGTCCGGTACCATCAGGTCCGCGGTTCCTCCGAAAACCCAGTGAAACCCGGTACGGCTCGTGTTGTCCACGCGCCATCCGTACTCAATGGCGCGGGGAATGGCGATGGGCAGCCCCGGAGTCGAAAGCGCCTCGTAAGACTTGACTGGGTCCATGTCCCTGCCCGCGCTGAGCAGTTGGAAGATACTTTGCAGCTTCCAGTCGTTCATGGGGCCGGTCACGTCGCAGGAAAGCACATTCCCCAGGTGGTCCGCCGTGTATATCTGCGTCGTGGTGCGCTGGTTATCCCTGCTGAAGATATAGGTGATAGGGGCGATCAGCATCCCCAACTGACGGGAGAGCGTCGGCGTGGGGTCCACAAAGTCGGAAGGACCCAGTCTCCTGATGATGCCTCCGTCCATGGGCTCGAAGACGTAGAGCGCCTTTCCCTGGCTGTCCGCGCCCAGGTTATAGCCCAGGCCGCCGGGCAGAACGCCCACGTCCCCCGGCAAAGCGGGGGCTTTTTGGTCGATGGAGAGAACCGCCGGGCTCACGATGGTGAGGCCCAGGTCGCTGTAGTCGTACTGCGCCGAGTTGGTGAGCCCCGCTACCTTACCCCATCGCTGGACGCTGTTGGCCACGGGGTTCTCGAAGCGTTTGTTGTCTATGGCCCACAGAAAATTCGGCGGACCGGAGGGGGTCGTCACGTCCATGGCATAGAGACCGTTGCCGCCCCATCCCAGGCAGCCCAGAAGCACCGTTTTGTAAAAGCCGCTCCCATCGCGCGCCTCCCGGGCGAAAAGACCACCATCCAGCAGGGCGCCCGGTTTGGAGTTGACGCGGGTTATGCCGTCTCCCTCTATCCAGTCGCCATAGACGTTGCCGGGGTTGACCGTGTATTTGAGAGACGGAATACGACCCTGGAAAATGGGTGGCGGGACAAAAGACCACTCCTCGGCCCCTGTGGCGTCGTTGACGGAGTGGAGAAAACCCCGATTGGTGTGGAGATACACACGGGTGTTGGCGACGCCGCGATGATTGTCCCCGTTCCACGCGTAGTCCGGGGTTTTACCCACCACCGCGAACCCAGAGTGCTCCATGTCGCCCAGAATAAACTCCCCATTGTATTTTTTGAGCCAGGCGTTGAACTGAGGCAGGTGATCTGGGGCCCCTGT
Source organism: Synergistaceae bacterium (assembly GCA_031280635.1). Classification (GTDB taxonomy): domain Bacteria; phylum Synergistota; class Synergistia; order Synergistales; family Aminobacteriaceae; genus JAITGK01. The sequence continues at coordinate 18,060 of JAITGK010000179.1, read as the reverse complement.
CATGTTCATCAAACCGTCGATGTGGGCCACGTTCGTGGAGGACGTACCCACCGCCCCGGAGGCTGTGTAAGGAATGGGCCTAATGTCCCTCGACACCATTTTTCTCAGCTCTTCGTTGAACTCCCATACGGGGTCCTCAAAATAGGAGTTGTCGCGCCGTTTGTACTTGGTAAAATCCCCTTCCCACTGGTCAAAGGGCTTGACCTTGTACGACGCCGAGTAAAGGAAGGTGTTGCTCGTCTCTCCAGGTATCGGAGGCTGGATGACCGTCGCGCCACTGGCGAAGCGATCGGCGTTGATACGCATCAGCACCGACTTCAGGCTGGCGATCAAGTCGGGGACGTTGTTGGCGAAGTAGGGCCTGGAGTTGTAGTTGGGCGAGCCGTCCGCTTGGGGCGCGCCGTAGGCCGCCATATCCGATAACGTATCGCGCAGACTCACGGAGACGCTGGAGGCGTCATAGGGGTCTACAAAGCCCACCACCAAGGTGCGCACGCCACTGTCCATCTCAAAAACCTTCTCCTGCCATACATGTGAGGACCTGTTCCACAGACGCCCCCTCATCTGCTTTGTGTTGGCGTAGAGTCTCTGAACCGCCTGGGGCGCGGTGAGGGCGTTGGGGTCGCTGTCGTTGCCCGCCGTGAACACCACCAGCCAATTGCTCTGGCAGGAGCCAATGACGGGGAAGAAGCCCCGAGTGTCGGTGGCTCCCCCATTGGTGAAGGTCAGGTCTGCCGCTCGGGGTGAGAAGAAGTCCACCACGCTGCCCACCCCCAGGCCGGCCCTCAGGTTTCCGCCCCCAACGTCATCGCTGACCAGAAAATCCCGAAACGGAATATACGTGACGTTTCCGTGGTAATACTGCTTATGTTCCCCCACCTGGGTCTCAAAGTAAATCGCGCGATACTTGTTGTTTTCGACGCCGGCCTCCAGGACATTGCCGTTGGGGTTGTTGTCCACGCCGGCGGCGCTGGGGGCGTTGTTGCCCGTTATGAGATAGTTCCGACCGTAAATGGCCATGGCCAGAGGGGTTTGGCCGTCCGCGATGAGCTCCGGCTCCGTGAACGTCGTTCCGTTTCCGCCCTCAATGCCGTTGATGTACTTGCGGAACGTGGCCAAGTTCGTCGTGGAGTGAAATCCCTTGGAATCCGCCTTATAGAGGTAGTCGAAGGGCAGCTTCAACACGGCCCGGTTCACGGCGTTCCACGTGATCGAACCAGGGGCCTTAGTATAGGCGTTCCTATCGACCCCGCCCATGACGGTGGCGGCGTAGTCATAACCATCGGTAAGCCCTGTGGCCCAATCCGGACCGTTCCCGTGGGGGAAGTTAATGCCATCTACCCTCATGTTCAGGGCGGGGTTGCCGGTGAGCACGTTGTTCTGGACGCCTGAGCCATAAGGCCCAATCGCGCCCGTGTTATCGTAGTATTTGTAAAAATCCGCCCTGTATCCCGTGTAGGGATAGTTGTCCTCCTGGTAGCTGAGGGACATCGCCACCTTTACGCGAGCGAGGAGGGAACGATTCTCTTCGCCTAAAAGCCGCCACAGCACCAGCTTCATCTGGTACATGCGACTGTCGTTGGGAACCAAATGCTCGTTGGCCAAGTGCGACGGCACGGGCTGCCCGTTGGTGATGTACGGGGCGATCGCGGGGGGTGTTCCTGGGGGTATGCCCCCCACCGTCCCGACCCAGTTCGCCAGGTCTTTGTTCCGAAACGTCAGGTAGTAGGGCTTGTTGGCGAATGGAGTGTAATAGCAGTCTGGGTTCCCAATACGGTTGTTGCTCTCGTCCAGGTCCCTGCCGTAGCGCTCGGCCCGCGCCGCGCCCAGGGCGGGGTTGGCGGACGGTTCCGTGATGGTTCCGTCGGCGGTTATAGAAACCATGGGCCGGGAACCCGTGCCGTAGGTGCACTCCGCCAAAAGCCCAGCCCGCTCGTTGGGGTCCCAGATGTACTGAACCAGCGGCATACGCCCTCTGGGCGACATGACCATCGGCGAGCCCGTGTCCAGCAGGAAGAGGACGTTGGGGTCAATGCCCGCCGCGTAACTGTCCTCCATGGGGTAGTTGTCGTTCTTGATGAAAGCGGGAGGCACAGCTTCCGCCATTCTTGCCAGGCACAAAAGCGAAGCCAGAACGATCCACAAACTCACGCGCTTTTTCATCAAACGTACCTCCATAAATAAAACTCTTCTTACTCTAGCGGATTGCGTAATCATGCGCGGAAATAAGAGACCAAAAACCGGATACAAACGGCAAAAACTTTGCGTATAATATATAAAAAGACAACGGCTCTAATCTTTATCCCCGCTGGCTATTTGGACAAAGGCCTCCTCCAGCAGGCGGGTCCGTACCTTCTGCCCGTTGACGACGTTGAACAGCTCCACCCGTATCAGGTACGACCCCTCTCTCTCAGATTTTTCAATTCCAGTGTAATCTCCTTGCCCTGGCTTGCTCACGCTGGGATCCTCAGTGTCTCCTCCGGGCTTCAATCCGTCGTGACCTCCCACGACCTTGCGCATCAGGGGAATAGGCGGGGGCATCCGCGCCAACGCGGTGGAGGAGATGCCCTCGGCCACCTGCGCCGCCGCGTAGGACACGTCATAGACCCGCAAGGTCAGGGCCTGCTGCCGCTCGGGAATGGGGATGTCCAGGTTCAGGTTGTACTGAGGAAGAACTCCAGAGATCGCGGGAACCTCGGTGAGCAGCAGATCTTCTGCCATGGTGATGACGTCGCCGCTGCTCAAATCTTTTTTAAGGGCGTGTTTTTTCTCGGAGTTGTACTTGGAAATCCTCCCCTTAACCTCCTCGATATAGCCCGTCACCAACGTGTGGTCCAGGTACATCCGCTCCTGCTGGAAAGACATGTATCGGAACCGGGCCGCCGCGTCGAAAGCGAAGGTCATCAGAGCCGCCCCTATCAGGATAATAAGCAACGCTGTGGGAAGTCCCATACCCCGACGCCTGCCTCCCTGCCCCGCATGGAAGCTGAAAAAATTTTTTGCTATCGCCTGTTTTTTCAATTTCGTATCCTCCACGTTATGCTTTGAGCAAAAATGCGGTATTTGAGGTCCGCCGCGGAGAGCGTGGGCGCGAAGTCGGGCCATATCATAGGCTTGCCCGCTCCGGCGCGCGGGTTGGCCTCCTCCCCCCGGATGGCCAGATACATGGTCAAGAGGCGGTTCTCCCTGTCGAAGCGGAAGCACATCCCCGCCACGTTGCGGGCCAGGACGCGGGTCACAGCCGTGCCGCGGGCGGTGGAGGCGGTGGAGCAGTCCGCGAAGAACTCCTGAATCAGCTCGCGACTGCCGTTCACGTAAAGGCGGCATACCTGGAGCGAGTGAACCTCCTCAAAGCCTCCCAGATAGTTGTCCATGCTTGCGGACGTGATCTGCAGGCCGATGACGTTGGGTTGCGGTCGCCCTTGAAGACTGGTGGGCACGCGCCCATAGGACGTGTTGCCCCTGGTGTAGCCCCGTAGCAGTAAGGGGATTCTCAGCGTTGGGAACGTGAGCCACGAACGCAGGTCCGCGCCGTTGGAGAGCCTCAGCCCGGCGTCCCGGTTGTCCGTCTGAAAGGCCTGCAGTATTCCCACGATGTCCTCGCTTGAGGCAAAATAGAAATACCTTATGGTGTTTTTGCTCGCGCTGCTGCTTGCCTTGTTCTCGCCCTTGAAATATCCCACCTGAATCGGATTGGGAAATCGCGTGGCGTTATCTTCGTAGTCGCCCCCTTCGAAGGAGGTATCGCGCCGCCCTACCTTAATGGGGACGCGGGCGCCCTCTACGGCGCCGAACACTGGCGTTGACCAGGCGTAGTAAATCTGGGGGCCTACGTAAACATTGGACTCGTGCTCCGTCTTGACCATCGTGGCTTGGAAGTTGTCGTAAGGCGGATTTGATCCGTTAAAGTCCGCTAAGGTGACGGGCCCGCCCCACTTTTGGCCGGGTTCCCCCATGTAAGCCATGATGGGATTTTGCGGGTTGGTCATCTCCGGGAAGGTGTCCACCCTGAAGGACTGGGCGAAGGAGCCCGCCTCGAAGCCCGTGTCCTTCCTGTTGTTTGGCATTCCCAAAGAAATGTTGGTTATCTCCCTGCCGATGGACTGAAAGACGTGCTCCAGCTCCCCGCGTCCTCCCACGTGATCTTCCGTCTGGTAGAACACGCCCCAAAAAATCCAGAAGGAGGTCAAAATCACTCCCCCGAGGATGCTAAAAATGATCATCGAGATTAGAATCTCCACAAGCGTAAAGGCCTTTGAGCGCCGCGACATATGTTCACTCTCCCGTCATGTCGTCCGAAAATGCTTCCCTAAATGTGTGATTGACGTACGAATCTCTCAAGTTGTCGCGTCGTCCGAAACCGTTTCGTTAGACATGGTGTTGACCTGCCTTTTGATGACAAGAGGCGCTTTCGCCTTTGCGCTCTGGGGCATGTGTATCGTCAAGTTGATGTTGCGCGCGCCCTCCGCGCCCGCGTCCGAGCTGGCCTCCACGATGAAGCCCTGGATGTCGTACCTGAAGTCGTTCTTTTTCCTGGCGCTGAGCGGGCGTGGGTCCAGGGTTTTCGCGGCGACCTCCAGCGCGTTTTTCATAAACGCGGGGTCTTTGGGGTCATGGGCCTCGAAAACCTCGTAGCAGCTAGAGACGAGTATGCGCGTGTCAATACTGCTTCTCGCGAAGGCTTGAATCTCCACCGACCATACCGCCGCCGACATAATGGCCCATATCGTGATTCCCAGGATGAGCATCAGGAGAATACCTTCCACCAAGCTCACGCCCTTGCGCCGGCTGTTTTTTATCCTCGAAAACACCAACATAAGCCCCTCCTTCGTTTGTGCCACGCGATGTTCGGTATGGGGAATAGTTTATTATAGGGTACTTATAAAGACTTAATGGTCAATAGGTCTTGGGGCACGTTCTCTCTCGAAAATTCTACTTTCTGTCTTTTTACCTACTCGTCAGGAGTAGCCTCTCATAAAATAAAAATATAAAAATTATAGCGGGTTGCACAATCACGCGCGGAAATAAGAGACCAAAAGCCGGATGTAAACGGTAAAAACTTTGCGCGTAAAAGAGCCAACGGCTCTAGAAAACCCTTCAGGCGCGTGACAGTTCCTCCTGTTGGTCAGAAAACTGGGGGTTGTGATAAACTCTCACCGTAGCGAAAGTTTCATGTCCTATGGATTTTATCAAGTGAGAATAGTGGAGGCTTTTCGAATGACAGACATCACGGCTTTGAGCGGTTCCGTGGAACACTGGGAAGGCGACGCGCTTTTGGTTCTGGCGCGAGAGGAAGACTGCGAAAAATGCGACGCGCCGCGCCCCTACGGCGAATATATTCGCGCGCTTGCGAAGCGTGGGGACTTCGATGGCAAAAAGGGCAGTCTAGTAAGGGTTCCCCTGTTTCAGGACAGGGTGAAGAACCTCTACGCCGCGGGCTTAGGCAAAGCCAAGGAATGCGCTCCCGCGGCCTTGCGTGACGCGCTGACCACCGCTTTGCGCAAAATCGGGCGTGAGCGCAACAGGTCGGTACTGGCGCTCATCGGCGCGGCGGGGACCGAAACAGACGTGATCCTAGGCGAGGCCGTGGGGCTCTGCGGCTACGCTTTCGACAAGTATAAGAAGAAGGAGAAAAAAGAGGACGGCTTCGTGCTTGAGAGGGTGTTCGCGGAAGGGATCGACGCGGAAAAAACCTCCCTGGGCCTGACCCTCGCCGACGCCCAGCGCTTTGCTCGCGACCTGGCCAACGAGCCGGGTAACGTGGTAAACCCGCGGACTCTGGCGGACGCCGCGGCCCGCCTGGCGGAGGAGTCTCGCTTGACCTGCGAGGTCTGGGATGAGGAAAGATTGGAGCGCGAGCGTATGGGGGCCCTTTTGGCCGTAGGCCAGGGTTCGCGGACGCCGCCCCGTCTGATTCACCTGACCTACGTTCCAGAGGAAGCGCCAACAAAATCAACAAAAAAGGTTGTCTTGGTGGGCAAGGGACTCACCTTCGACAGTGGTGGGCTCGACCTGAAGCCCTCCGACTTCATGAAGACCATGAAGTGCGACAAGAGCGCGGCCTGCTGCGTTTTGGGCGCGTTGAAGGGCGTAGCCGCGTTGAAGCCGCGGACGGAGGTGCACGGTATCATCCCGGCGGCGGAAAACATGCCAGACGGGGGCGCTTTCCGGCCCGACGACATCATTCGCGCGCGGAACGGCAAGACCATTGAGATCGACAACACCGACGCTGAAGGTCGCTTGGTCTTGGCCGATGCCCTCTCCCTCGCTAGCGAGATGAAGCCCGATGTCCTCATTGAGCTATCGACCCTCACCGGCGCCTGCGCCGTGGCCCTGGGAAGCTGGACGGCGGGGCTCTTCACCAGAGACGATGGGCTTTGCCAGGCCCTTCTGGACGCGGCGAAAAGAAGGGGAGAACGTCTGTGGCGTTTGCCTATGGACGACGAGAGGATCGGCGAGACCTTGAAGTCCAAGGTCGCCGACCTGGTCAACGGGGCCAGTCGCTACGGGGGCGCTATCTTCGCAGCCATGTTCCTGAATGAGTTTGTTGAAAAGGGCGTTTCCTGGGCCCACATCGACATCGCGGGGGCGGATTTCATGAAAGAAGAGTCAGGCGTCTACGCCCAAGGGGCCTCCGCCTGGGGCGTCCGCACCTGCCTGGACTACATTCTGAGCCTGTAGCGGGGAGAGAGCATGAAATACCGCAGCGGCAAGGAAATACGCGACCTTTTCGTAAAATTCTGGGTTGGAAAGGGGAGTCGTCACTATCCTAGCTTTTCCCTGACGCCGGACGATCCGTCCTTGCTTTTCACAATTGCGGGCATGGTACCCTTCAAGGCGTACTACTTGGGCATACGAACACCGGAGGCCCCCCATGCCGTTACCTGCCAGAAGTGCGTGCGCACCAACGACATTGAGAACGTGGGACGCACCGCGCGTCATCACACGTTTTTCGAGATGCTGGGTAACTTCGCTTGGGGGAGCTATTTTAAAAGGGAAGCTATTACCTGGGCGTGGGAGTTTCTGACGGAGGTCATCGGTCTGGATTCCTCCAAGATGTACGCTTCCATCTACCAGGACGATCAGGAGGCCAACGACGCCTGGCGCGGTTCTGTAGGCCTGTCGGAAAGCCGAATTCTTCGCTTTGGGCGGGACGAAAACTACTGGTTCATGGGAGAGCGGGGCCCCTGCGGCCCTTGTTCAGAGATCTACTACGACCGAGGGGAGAAGTGCGACTGTGGCTCGCTCAACTGCGGCGTGGGCTGCGACTGCGATCGGTACATGGAGATATGGAACCTGGTTTTCACCCAGTATGACCGACAACAGGACGGGACCTTGATCCCTCTGCCCCGCAGTAACATTGATACAGGTATGGGGTTGGAGCGCCTAACTTCCCTGGTGCAGGGCGTGGAGACAGACTATGAGAGCGACCTTTTCATGCCCCTGATAACCCACACCTGCGCCAGGGCGGGGGTACGTTATGGGGAGTGCGCGAAGCGGGACATGGCCGTGCGGGTCATCGCCGACCACGCGCGCTCTGTGGCCTTCATGCTGGCGGACGGGATATTACCCGCCAACGACGGCCCCGGCTACGTGCTGCGCCGCCTGCTGCGTCGCGCGGCGCGCTATGGGCGGTTGCTGGGCTTCGAGGGCGGTTTCCTTCACGAGTACCTGCCGATCCTGATCGAGGTTATGGGCGATCCCTACCGCGAGTTGATTGAACAGCGACTGACGATAGAGAAGATTATGGAGGTGGAGGAAAGCCGCTTCGCGAAAACCCTGGCTCAGGGTACCGAGCTTTTCGAGGCCGAGGCCGCGCGTTTGAGGGGCGAACGACGAATGGTACTTTCGGGCGATGTGGCCTTCGCCCTGTACGACACTTACGGCTTCCCCCTGGAGTTGACCCTGGAAATGGCGGAAGAGCAGGGACTTTCCGTGGATAAGGAGGGCTTCGAGGAGGCGATGAAGGCTCAACGCCAGCGGGCCCGCGCTGGAAGTAAGCAGAAGAAAAGCGCCCTGACCGGCGACCTGTACACCGAGCTGGAAAATGAACTTCCCCCCACCGTCTTCACCGGCTACGCCGCGCATAGCGGTGAGGGAAAGATATTGGCGCTCTTGGCGGGTGGAGTTCAGGTAGAGTGGGTAGATACTGGGGCCGAGTTCGAGGTGGTGTTGGACGCCACGCCATTTTACGCGGAACGAGGCGGACAGGTGGGGGACGCCGGGAAGCTCTACGTGGAAAACAAAGCTGTCATCAAGGTACTGGACACCACGCCGCAAGGAAAACTCATCATCCATAAAGGCAAACTGACCGAGGGCGCGCGCGCCGCCGTGGGCATGGGGGTGCGCGCTCAGGTGGACGATGAGCGGAGGGCGGCTGTTCGTCGCAATCACACCGCCACGCACCTGTTGCACGAGGCGCTGAGTCGCGTTCTGGGCGGTCACGTCCGGCAGGCGGGTTCCCTGGTGACGGACCGACTGCTGCGTTTCGACTACACTCACCACGAGGCCTTGAGTCGTGAGCAGATCGAGAAGGTCGAAGAGATCGTCAACGTCCATGTCTTGGCGGATACGGTACTGGATGTAGTGGAGTGCTCTTTGGACGAAGCCAGGGCGCGCGGGGCGAAGGCCCTTTTCGACGAAAAGTATGGAGAGGTCGTTCGGGTTGTGACGGCGCCTGGCTTCTCGGTGGAGCTCTGCGGCGGTCTTCACGTCCGCGCCACGGGGGAGGTGGGATTGTTTAAAATTCTCCGGGAGGAGAGCGTCGGGTCGGGTACACGGCGTGTGGTCGCCGTGACGGGCATGAACGCCTTGGGGGCGTTCCAGCGCGCCTCGCGCCTGGCGAATCAGGTGATGGAGCGGCTTTCGGCGGACGAGTCAAACCTTACGTCTAAAACGGAGGCGCTTTTGGAAGAGCTTCGCCGCCTTCAACGGCAGGTTCAGGAGGTACGTCTCAAAGAACTGGCTCAGGACGCCGAGAGGGTTTTTCAGCGAAAAGACGTGGGCGGGGTCATCCTGCAAACGGGCAGGCTCACTTCAACCCAACCGGAGATGCTGCGGGACGTGGGCGACAGGGCGAAGGGGCGCTGTTCCCCTACCGTGGTGGTGATGAGCGTCGTGGAAGAAGGCGAGTGTCGTTTGACGGTCATGGCCGACGACGCGGCGGTCAAGAGGGGCGTCAACGCGGGCGCGCTGGTGAAGGAGGCCGCGGCGCTCCTAGGCGGGCGCGGCGGCGGGCGTCCAGGCATAGCCCAGGGCGGGGGAAGAGACGCCGCCCGTCTGGACGAGGTTCTGGTAAAAATCGAAACCCTACTGGAAGGACAGCTAAATAAATGAAAGCCAAAAAACTATCTGCCAGGGACGGATGCTTCTATATCCCCGCCTTTCAGGGTGGGGTACGAAACGCTGGATAGTCCGACAATCATGAGGCGAGTTCTTGCTCTGGACATGGGAGAAGCGCGGGTCGGCGCGGCCGTGACGGATCCGCTGGGTGTGTTCGCCCAAGGGATCGCCGTGTGGCAGACCTACAGTTGGCGGGCGAAGTTCGAGGAATGTCTCGCGCGGTACGATCCAGAATTGGTGTTGGTTGGCCTGCCGCGTCGGACGGATGGAACCTGTGGTCCCGAGGCGGAGAAAATTGTGAAGCTTGTGGAGGAGTTGCGGGTCGCGTACCCTGGACGGCGTTTCGACACCTGGGACGAGCGCTACACCACGGTTATCGCGCAACGGATGCTGTCGGAGGCCGACGTCTCTCACGAAAAACGGAAAGGAAAGGTCGATAAGATAGCCGCCGCGCTGATCCTTCAGAGTTGGCTGGAGTCCAGCCGAGCCCAAAGCCGATCGGCCTCTGGCGGTAAGTAACGTTTTTCCCGCGTCTGAGAAAACGTCCGCCCGGTTTGTTATACTTTCAGCAAGCCGGGCGGCGCGACTCAGGGAGCTCCGCCCCTTGACCAGCGGTCGGTGGAGGAAAGTGTTTTGAGGGCATTGAGGGTGTTGGGGAAGAGGTCAGGATAACGTGTTTTCAGGGCGGCGAGGGATTCCTTCACGTTCTGACGTTCCGTCTTTCCCGCGTAGGGGCACGGTGAGACGACGACGGGAAGTTCCAGTCGGCTGGCCTCATCTAGGACGGCGGCCTCGGCGGAGTACACCAGGGGGCGGATCACCTCGACGTTTGTTCGGTCTTGCAGAAATTTCGGCTGGAAACTTTTCGCGCGCCCAGCGCGGAACAGGTTCATGAAAAAAGTCTCCACGGCGTCATCCAGGTTGTGGCCCAACGCCAGCTTGTTGAAGCCGCCCTCGCGCGCCTTGGAATTTAATATCCCCCGCCGTAGCTTCGCGCAGAAACTGCACGGCGAACGTTCGTTTCGGGCCTTGATGACCTCAATAATAGGATACCGCGGGACGAAGTAGGAAACCTCCCGCGCGCGGCAGTAATCCTCCAAATTCTCCAGGCGCGTCGCGTCCATGCCGGTGATAGCCACAGTGCAGGCCGCCAGGTTGAAGCGGACGGGACTGTAACGGCGAAACTCCGACAGCGCATGGAGCAGTACTAGGCTGTCCTTTCCCCCGGAAAGTCCCAGGAGCACCCGGTCGCCTCCGGCAAGCATCGAAAAATCCCCCAAAGCCCGCCCGATAACGCGACGCAGAGAACGAGAGAGGGAAGTGCTCCAGAGAGGGTTCATCCCGCTGTTCTCTCACTGACCCTAACAATGTCCACGGCGCGACCTGTCTCGTCGTCGATGTCAATGACGACAGCGTCAACGCGGGGATCGACCTCGCATACCTCAAACTTGACTGGAAGGCCCGTTAGATAACGGGGCATTACGCCCTCCGCCCGCACTCCGATGACCCCGCCATGCCCACCTGCCATTCCCACGTCGGAGATGTAAGCTGTGCCGCCGGGCAGAACCTGCTCATCAGCGGTCTGCACGTGGGTATGCGTTCCCACCAACGCCGACACCCGCCCATCCAGATAAAGGGCTAGAGCTTTCTTCTCGGAGGTGGCCTCGGCGTGAAAATCCACCAACACGGGGACGCCGCGGTCCCTAAGGCTCTCCAGGGCCGCGTCCGCCGCCCGGAAGGGACAGTCCACCGGGGGCATGAACACGCGTCCCTGAAGGTTCAGCAGGCGCAGCCTCTTGCCGCCATGTTCCAAAAGGGCTTGCCCCGAGCCCGGACAGCCAGGAGCGTAGTTGGCGGGACGAACGACGCGGGGCTCTGAGGCCAAAGAAGGGTAAAAAATATTTTTATCCCAGATGTGATTGCCGGAAGTCATGCCATGTACCCCCATAGAGAAAAGCTCCTCCATGACCTTGTCGGTCATGCCCTTTCCGGCCGCGGCGTTCTCGCAGTTGACGACGACGAAGTCAAAGCTCCCCCACTGGGCGTCCAGGATGGGGAGCGTCTTGAGTAGCGCGGAACGGCCTGGGCGCCCCACAACGTCGCCCACGAACAGAACCCGCATGGACTACTTCGCGTACTCCGACACGCGCATTTCTCGCGAAACGGTGACTTTGATCTGACCAGGGTACTTCATTTCCTCCTCGATCTTCCGAGCAATATCGTAGGCCAGCTTATGAACGGCGCCGTCGTCGGTATTGTTGGGAGCGACCACCACTCGCACCTCGCGCCCAGCCTGAATGGCGTAGGCTTTACTGACTCCGTTGAAGGTCTGAGCCAACTCTTCCAGCTTTTCGAGGCGCTTAATGTAGGCGTCTAGACTCTCGCGTCTTGCCCCAGGACGGGAAGCGCTGATAGCGTCGGCGCTGGCGACGACCACGTCGTAGATGGTCTTCATCTCCACATTTTCGTGATGGGAGGCTATGGCGTTGACAATATCAGGACGTTCGCCAAATCTCTTGGCTAGGTCCGCGCCGATGGCGGCGTGAGGGCCCTCCACCTGGTGATCCACAGCCTTGCCCAGATCGTGCAGGAGTCCCGCTCGGCGCGCCGTTTCTTCGTCCACGCCTAGCTCCGCGGCGATGATGCCCGCGATATAAGACACTTCCAGGCTGTGGGAAAGCGCGTTCTGACCGTAGCTGAAGCGGAACTTAAGCTGTCCTAAGGTGCGAATCAACTCGGTGTGCATGTTTTTGATGCCTGTTTCGAGCAGCGCGGCCTCGCCCGCCTCCATGATCTGTTCTTCCACATCCCGGGTAGCCTTCTCGATCAGCTCCTCGATCCGCGCTGGGTGAATGCGCCCGTCTAGGATCAGGCGCTCCAGGGACAGACGGGCGATCTCTCTCCTCACGGGGTCAAAACTGCTGAGGGTCACGGCCTCTGGGGTATCGTCAACGATGAGGTCCACGCCGGTCAGCGTCTCGAAGGCGCGGATGTTGCGACCTTCCCGCCCGATAATACGCCCCTTCATGTCGTCTGTGGGCAGGGGGACGACGCTGACGGTGGCGTCCGAGGAGTGTTCCACCGCGCAACGCTGAACAGCGGTGATGATGATATCTCGCGCTTTGCGATCGGCCTCGCGCTTGGCTTTCTCCTCCAATTCTTTCAGCCGTAGCCCGATGGCGTACTGCGCCTCCTCCTCGGTCTTTCTCAGTAGAACCTCGCGGGCCTCGTCCCTGGTCATGCCCGCGATCTCCTCCAGGCGGGCCACTTGCTGCCTCATGACGGACTCGATCTCGACGGAACGGTGTTCCACATCCTCCTGTCTGCGCCGAAGTTCGTCTTCCTTGTGACTGACCTTGTCCAGCTTGCGGTCGAGGTTTTCTTCCTTCTGTTCGAGCTTGCGTTCCGCACGCTGCAACTCGCCGCGACGTTCCTTGATGTCCCTTTCCGCGTCCTGGCGGAGTTTGAAGATTTCGTCCTTGGCCTCGGTGAGGCGCTCTTTTTTGAGGTGCTCACCTGATTCAGCCGCTTCTCTCAAGATAACGATGGCCTGGTTTCTGGCGCCGGCGACGCGGTTATTGTCTATGGCTTTCGAAACCAAGAATCCAATACCGGCGCCGCAGGCTACCGCCAGCATCAAGTAGAATATGGAAAATTGCATAACGGTGTTTCACTCCTCTTCTGTCTCCCTCCACCCATGAGCGGAAGGCGCGGATATTTCGCGGCGCGAGCGGCATCGGCCCACGGGCAAAATATTGAAGGAAAAACGCTTTTTGAAAAAGCATCGTTACCTCAACCTCTAAATTTTACATTATATTGGAGGCAATTCTCAAGCCCGAATGGGAGACTCAAATCTGTGAAAAGCTCTGACAAAGGACGACATCCTTAACTATGATGTATAATTAAGGCGTCAAACCAACATCGAAAGGAGAGTTCATAGGAATGAAGAAGACCGCGAAAACGACGGGAACGAAGTGTTTGAACACGCGCTTGTGTCCTTGCCCCAAAGAGGACTGTGCCAACCATGCCGTTTGCTGCGCCTGCGTGGAGCGGCACAGAGGTCTTGGCAACCTGCCGAACTGCCTGCGGTAGGGGGCCATTGCCGAAGGATGTCGAGGAAGGCTCGCCCTTCTTTGGTATCTTCGTCATGTAGGAATTTCAAGCAATCGTTCATCATTTCAGAGGAGGGGTAGTTTTGGAAAACGCCAGTAAAAAGGGCATTTTAGCCCTATGCGCCACTGGCCTACTGGTGTCTTTTTTTACTGTGTTCGCCGCGGAGGCCGCCCAGTACATTGGCATGGAGAAGGCAAAGTCTATCGCGTTGACCCACGCTGGGCTCTCCGAGTCTGAGCTCCACAAGTTAAAAGTGGAATTAGACCGCCGCAAGAACCACCTCGTGTACGAAGTTGAGTTCGAACATGGTGGGATGGAATATGAATACAAGATAGACGCGGTTACAGGTGATATCCTGCGCCGGAAAGCCGAATGGGATTGAGCGGCGCGCCCTGGTTGGGGGTGAGGAGTTCACCGAAAGCGTTGCCAGCCTTCGCGCGCGGCGCTCACACGTGACGGGACCGCCGATCGAGCCGACGATCCCGTCTGTAAAGCAAAAAAGCGAAAAAGCGAATTTTTCCGGATTATTTGAAGTAGCGCTTCAGCAAGCCCTCGAAAGCGCAACCATGGCGCGCCTCGTCCTTGCACATCTCGTGCACGGTGTCGTGGATGGCGTCGTAGCCCAGCTCCTTCGCGCGGGAGGCAAGCTTCTTCTTCCCCGCTGTGGCGCCGTTTTCCGCCTCCAGGCGAAGCGTAAGGTTCTTCTTGGTGTCCGCGTAGACCACCTCGCCCAACAGCTCCGCAAACTTCGCCGCATGTTCAGCCTCCTCAATGGCGATCCTTTTGTAGGCCTCGGCCACCTCTGGATAACCCTCCCTGTCGGCCTGACGGCTCATCGCCAGATACATGCCGACCTCCGTACACTCGCCCGTGAAATTGGCGCGAAGCCCCTCTAACACCTCCGGGTCAACGTCTTTAGCCACGCCAACGCGATGCTCGTCGGCCCAAGTCCATTCCCCCGCCTTTCGCTCCGCGAACTTCGCGGCTGGAGCCTTACACTGCGGACAGCTCGCCGGCGGCTCGTTCCCCTCGTGCACATACCCGCAAATCGCGCACACAAACTTCTTCATCAGACTTCCCCCCTTAGAATTATGAACATAAAAACGCAACGCTCACGGAAAAGATACACTTCCACGCCGTGAATTGTCAACATCATTTTACCATTTTTCATCTTTTCGTCACCAACCGCTTTTTCACGGACGTTTTTTAGCGTTTTATTTTTGATTTTTTTCTGTAAAGATAGCGTAGGTCGTGGTAGAATGACTCACATCACTTTATTTGTTTAGAGAGGGATGGTGGAAGTGGAGTTTAAGGAGGTTTGGAGCTTTTTCAGCGTGACAAAGCAGGTGGACATCGCCACAGGACTTCTGGTGGTCGTGGCGCTGGCCTACGCTATCGGGGACTTCGTGTCAAACAAGACAAAGGCGATATTCTCCATGATATTCGTCACGGGCGCGATTTTCCTGGTGGCGTTTTGGTGCGGGCTCCCGAAGGACATTTTCAAGATAACGGCGCTGGACCCTTACTATGGGTTTGTCATGCCGTTCATTTTGGTGCACATGGGAACCCTGATGAAGGTACGCAAGCTGGTCAGCGAATGGAAAACCGTGCTCATCGCCTTCCTGGGACTGGTGGGCTTGTCCTTCGGGCTTTACTACGTCGCGGGGCCCATCATCGGGCACGTCATGGCCCTGACGGCAGCGGGTCCCATCTCCGGCGGCATCGTCGCGACCTACATTGTCCGTGAGGCCGCTGAATCCAAGGGCTTGGCCGAACTGGCCACCTTCGCCGCCCTGCTTCTGGTCATTCAGAACTTCGTGGGGCTTCCTGTGGCGTCCTACTGCCTCAAGGTGGAGGGGCGCCGTCTTCTGAAGGTCAAGAACTCCGGGGGGGGGTTCTTCAGCGGCAAGACCGAGGTTCAAATCGACCCTGAAGTTCCCACCATTCGTCTTTTCCCCGCTCTTCCCAAAAACCTGCAAACGACTTTCGTGCTGATGTTCAAGGCCTTTTTGGTGGGCTACATCGCGGTCTGGTCCGAGCCGTTTTTCCCCTGGCTCACCGGTAAAATGGGGTATGCCATCACCATCCACAAGCTGGTTCTGGCCCTCATCTACGGGATCATCTTCTACGAGGTGGGCTTTTTGGAGCACGACATCTTCACCAAGGCCAACGTAGGGGGATACGCTATGTTTTTCTGCCTGATCCCCGTCTGGGCAGGCCTCACCAACGCTGATCCCGCCAGCGTCGCGAAGCTGACCTGGCCCATTCTTCTCTCCTTTGGCGTCTCGTTGGTGTGCCTGGCGATAACGTCGCTGATACTGGGTCTAGTTCTGGGCTACTCCTGGGCTATATCCATGGCGATCAGCGTGACCTGCCTTTTCGGGTTCCCCGCCACCTATATTCTCACCGACGAGGTCAGCACGGCCATCACCAGCACCGAAGAAGACAAGAAGTACGTGTTCAACAGTATGCTGCCCAAAATGCTGATTGGTGGATTCACCACAGTTACTATTGGTTCCGTCGTTCTGGCCGGTCAGTTGGCCCAGGTCATAATGAAGCAATAATCCTAATTTTTAAGGGAGGCGACCGAAAATGCTCGAGAAAATCAAGGCGCTGGCAAGGGAATATGAGAAGGAGATCGTCGAGCGGCGGCGATACTTCCACATGAACCCGGAGATCTCGTGGAACGAGGTGGAGACCACGAAGGTCATCGCGGAGGAGCTGAAAAAGCTGGGGTGCGATAACGTCAAAGTCGGCTTTGGCGAGACGCGGTGCGGCGTGACGGCCGACATCGGCGAGGGCGCCAAGTGCGTGGCCCTGCGGGCTGATATCGACGCCCTGCCCCTGAACGACGAGAAGGACGTCCCGTATAAATCCCAGAAGGCCGGGGTGATGCACGCCTGCGGACACGACAGTCATGCCGCCATGCTGTTGGGCGCGGCGAAGATTTTGACGCGGATCAAATCCAGTTTGAAGGGAAAGGCGCGCCTTCTTTTTCAGCCCGCCGAGGAGCATGGGATGAAGCCCGGCGCTCAAGCCCTTATCGACGGCGGAGCGCTGGAGGGAGTGAGCGCTGTGTTCGGTATCCACTCAATGTCCACGGTGCCGGCGGGGGAGTTTCAGTACCGATCCGGCCCCTTCATGGCGGCGGCGGACGCCTGGGAGCTGATTATAACGGGTAAAGGCGGGCACGGCTCCACACCGGAGACCTCTTTCGACTCCAACGCGGCGGCCTTCCAAGTGGGGAGCGCGCTGCAGAACATCGTTTCCCGCGAAATCTCCCCCAGGGACGCCGCGGTCTTGAGCGTCGGCGGTCTGAGGTCCTCTTCTTACGTGTTCAACATCATCCCGGAGCGGGTGGAGATGCTGGGCTCCGTTCGCACCTTCCGCGTTCAGGTGCAAGACCACATTGAGGAAGCGATGCGGCGGGTGGTGAAGGGCGTCTGCGAGGCCATGCGCTGTAAGGCGGATCTCAAGTACACGCGGGTGATTCCCGCTACAGTCAACGACCCGGAGATCACGGAGCAGGTCAAGTCGGTGGCCGAGGATCTGTTGGGCGCGGACAAGGTTAAGGAGTCGGAACTCATCATGGGCTCAGAGGACTTCAGCTACTTTGGCCGCGTGGTCCCCGCCGTGTTCGCCAACTTGGGCGTGGGGAACGCCGCCAAGAAGAGCGATCACCCCCACCATTCGGCCAAGTTCGACGTGGACGAATCCGCGCTTTACCTGGGCGCGGCCATGCACGCCACTTTCGCGTGGAACTACCTGTCCAAGTAGCGCTGGTTTGTGAACGTTGCCGTTTTCGACCTGGAGACGAACGGGCTGACGGGCTCGTCGGTGCTGTCGGCGTCCTCTATCGTTTTTAACGGCGAAGGAGCTGTTCTGGACCTTTTCAACCGCTTTTATCTCCCCGTCGAGTCGCTCGACCGCAGCGCCGTCCGCGTCCATGGACTCACCCCCGGACGGCTGCTCGCGTTGCGGGAGCGCGCCGCGACCCCACTTTACTTTGTTGAAGACTGGCCGGAGCTGCTGGGTTTTTGGGCAGCCTGGGAGGTGGCGGGCGTCGTGGCGCATAATCTATCCTTCGATGTATCTTTTTTGCCAGAGGCCGCGCAGGGGACGTTTTTGTGGTGGTGCTCCATGAAGGGGCTCACCGAGTACTGCGCACTCCCCAAACGGTCGGGCGGTTCGGGGACCTTCAAGTGGCCGCGACTTGGAGAGGCGACCACTATCGTGTGTGATGGACCCAACGCGCTCCCCTCGCCGGAGGAGACTCAGCGCGCCGAAAACGCCGTCGGGGAGGAGGGTATGCCCCACGTTTCCCTCTACGATTGCTTTCAGCTCTACCGCGTGGTAGGGCGCGTCGCGAAGCACCGGCGGCATCTGCTGCGGTTCGCGCCGTTCCTAATTCCTTACAGTCCCCCGAAAAAACGCCGTTTTGCCACGCCCCTTTTCCCCACCCACGACGTCTTCACGAGAAAAATTTTAGAGAGTGTTATTTAAATAATGATATTTTTAAACTAAACACTTGCAGCACAATGATTTTCAAAAATAATGACACACGTGTTGAAAAACCATATGACACGCGGATTTGTCGCAATATGA
>JAITGK010000175.1 GCA_031280635.1 Synergistaceae bacterium | reverse complement strand
CCCCATTCGACATCATCAATAAGTTCAGAGTATGATGATGTCGACGTAATATCGAGTGCAAGGTATTCTGTTTCTGTTCGTTTTTGAGTCCACTTCTGGAAGAAACGTTCGATGTCGTTCGACGATATATCCGCCAAAATTTTGCTGATTCTTTGAGACGATAAGTTCCCTACAGCCTCCGTAATTTCAACGCTTTCAAGCCAATCCTGCGTGTACATAAACGGCTCCCCGCTTGCCACCAGATGGCTTGCCAGCGTAAATATTTCGGTGCAATACTTCGGATTAGAAACGCGTAACGACTCCAACAGTCCAGAGCGTTCAGCTAACTTTGACAGCAAACTTGTCAATCCGCACTCCAAAATCTCCGAGTGTTTGAGGTCGTTCACTGTAAAGCGCGGCTCATCTGCGCTCTGTGCAATTGGCGTTCCTGCTGCTTTCATACGTTCGACGTACTCGGGATAATACACGTCTTTGCCGGTTTTGAGGTCAACTTTCCCGACTGTGTGACGGTGGCTTCGAGACTTACTCTCACCGTCAACTTTGACGCGGTACCCTTCACACTCATAAATGTAAGTATACTTGCCGACTTTCTGTTTTGATAGAAACGGCATAACAAACCAAGCCCTCCTTTTGTTGATATAAATATTATATCAACAAAAGGAGGGCTTGTAAACCATCATTTCATCGTAGAAGCTTTATATTGAGGGTTTATTGCCTCCTGTAGACCAATGTCGTTATAAATTTCGGGGGAATTTAGGTTGTATGATAAAATAACCAATTAAGAAGAATAAATTTCCGCAAAATTTCAGAGAGGAGGAATTTTCCATGTATCGCGATATTGAGGAACTCGCGGCAAAGCACAGCGGCAAGGTTGTGGAGTGGCGGCGCGCCATTCACCGCTGTCCTGAACTTAGCGCCAAGGAGGAAAAAACCGCCGCCCTGGTCGCGGAGGTTTTGGTTGGTTTGGGGATCGAGACTCAAAAAGGCGTGGGCGGTCATGGGGTTGTGGGTCTGTTGAAGGGAGGTAAGCAGGGAAAAACCGTGGGGCTCCGCGCCGACATGGACGCCCTGCCTATGCGGGAGGAAACGGGGTTGCCTTTTGCCTCCGAGACGCCTGGCGTCATGCACGCCTGCGGGCACGACACTCACACCGCCATGCTCCTAGGCGCGGCCTGCGTTCTTTCCGAGATGAAAGAGGAACTGGGGGGTTGCGTCAAATTCATCTTTCAGCCGGCGGAAGAGCTGAACCCCACAGGCGGCGCGCCAGGTATGATCGAGGACGGAGCGCTGGAAAACCCTCGTGTGGACGCCCTCTTTGCCTTGCACGTGTGGCCCGGCTACGAAACAGGTCAGGTCGCCACCCGACCTGGGGCTTTGATGGGCGCTTCCGACCGGATTTTCCTGAAGGTATCGGGCAAGACCGCCCACGGTTCCGCTCCGCACCAGGGGATTGACGCCATCGTGATCGCCTCCCAGATTGTGGGCGGCCTTCAGACTATTGTGTCCCGAACCGTGGCTCCACTGGACTCGGTGGTGGTTAGTATCGGAACGATCAAGGGGGGATATCGCTACAACGTCATTGCCGATAACGTGGAGATGGAGGGAACGGCGCGTACTCTAAACCCCGCCACGCGGGATAGGCTGCCCAGCCTGATCGAGGGCGCGGCTCAAGGTTACGCCCGGGCTCTGGGCGGGGACGCTTCTCTGAAGTACACGCGCGGCTACCCGCCGACCCTGAACGCCCCAGAGCTTTTCGAACTGGTGTCTGAAGTTGTGCCGGCTTCTCTGGGCGAGAACCGCCTGGTGGTCATTGAGAGCCCCGACCTGGGAGGGGAGGATTTTTCGTTTTTCGCGCGCGAGCGCCCAGCGCTGATGGCGTGGCTGGGTTGCCGCCCCGCCGGCAAAACAGATATGGCCGTGTTGCACAACACCCGTTTTGAGCCCGATGAGGCCTGCTTCCCCTGGGGCGTGCGTTTCCTCGCCTCCTGCGCGACAGGTTTCCTCCAGCGAAAAGGCGCGTGAGCAGGTTCAGCGGTTCGCGTAATCGCGTGTGGAAAGTACGAAGCCAAAAACTGGATATGGGTGGCGCAATCATGCGCGGAAATAAGAGACCAAAAGCCGGATATAAACGGTAAAAACTTTGCGTATAAAAAAGCCAACGGCTCTAAACGGCAAAAACGCGGAAAAGGGCCAACAGCTCTAAAAAATAAGCGCAAAAACAGAAAAGGGGGTAATTGAGATATGGAGAAACCGAACGAACAAAAAGGCGCGTTTATGTACTTCATCAAGGGGATCGAGTTTGTTGGGAACAAACTTCCTCATCCTTTCTGGCTTTTCGTTCTGCTATCGCTGACCGTTCTCTTCCTTTCCAACTGGCTGGCCGGGACGTCGGTGACTTACATGGCGGCGAAAGCGGGCGAGGCCCCAGCCGAGACTAAGGTGGCAGTCGTCAACCTTTTAAGTTATGACGCCATGCGTACCTTCTTTGCCAACTTCGTCAACACCTACGTCAGGTTCCAGCCTCTGGGTCTCGTGCTCACCATGATGCTGGGCGTTGGGTTGGTGGAGCAAACCGGTATGATCTCCGCCCTGATGCGCAAGACCATCTTGGGCGCGCCGGGGTGGTTGGTGACCACGGTGGTAGCCATTGTGGGCATCAACGCTAACCTAGCGTCGGACGCGGGCATCATCTTCACCCCCGTTATTGCGGCGGCGGTATTCAAGGCCCTAGGCCGCAACCCCTGGGTAGGCATCGCGGCGGGTTACGCGGCGGCCAACGGCGGCTTCACCGCGAACTTTTTCATCGCCGGGACGGACGCGCTTCTGGCGGGCATCACGCAGTCCGTGGCAAAGGGCGTGCCCTACATCCCCGCCGACGCGCCCACACATCCCCTGATCAACTGGTACTTCATTTTCGGTTCGACCTTCATCCTCACCTTTCTGACGGTTTACGTCACTGAGAAGTACACGATAAAAATCTTCGGGGACAACGACGGCGCCCGCGACGAGGAAGCCCTCAGGCAGCACGCCGTCACCCCCGCCGAAAACCGGGGACTGCTTTGCGGTCTGCTGGCCGTGGTTCTCTACATCGCATTGATCGTTTACCTAACCTACCCTGAGGGCTCGTTCTTCCGCAACGCGCGGAACGGAACGATCTTACCCTCTTCCCCACTGATGAGCAGCATCATGCCCATTCTGTTCTTCCTGTTCTTTTTTATGGGGACCGCCTATGGCTACGGCGCCGGGATCATCAAAAAGAGCGAGGACATTCCCAAGCTGATGACCAAGGGACTGACCGGCAGTATCAGCTTTATCGTCGTCGTCCTCCCCGCGTCGCTGTTCGTCGAACTTTTTCGCATGAGCCGCTTCGACACCATCCTTTCGGTGAACGGCGCGGAGCTGCTCAAGGCATGGAACCTGCATGGCGTGCCTCTCCTCGTTGTATTCATTCTGGTGGTAACGTTCCTGAACTTGTTCATGAGCAGCGGATCGGCAAAATGGCTGATCCTGGCCCCAATATTCGTGCCAATGTTCGCGCAGGTGGGTTTTTCCCCCGCCCTTACCCAGGCCGCCTACCGCGTGGGCGACTCCTGCACCAACAACCTCACGCCGCTTTCTTACTACGTGCCGGTCATTCTTGGTTTGTTTGAGCAGTACAAGAAGGACGAGAACACGGAGGTAGGGATCGGAACTCTGGTCTCCGTGATGACGCCCTACTCGATGTTCTTCATTGTCGGATTCACCGCGTACCTGGTGGTGTGGTACCTGCTTGGCCTGCCACTGGGGCCAGGGGTGGAGCTGCTTCTACCGCGGCCGTAAAAGCGAGGTTTTTTTGGTTTTTTGATTCAGCCTCCCTCCACGTCTCGGGAGGGAGGCATAGATGTTTTATTTTATTATTATGGAAGCGCTGAAAACTCATATGGGGCTTTGCCCCATGCCCTACTTATGGCGTTTTTCATAATCATAACTGGAATATAAACGGCAAAAACTTTGCGTGGAAAAGAGCCAGTGGCTCTGAGCGGCATTTCCTTAATCATTGCTCAAATTTGCCTTTGACCAAAGGTCTGCCGGACTCTACCAGTAAACGACCCTGGGCGAAGACAGAATCAATGTTCATGTCGCTGTCGAGGATCAGGATATCCGCGTCGCACCCTGGAGCGAGACGTCCCTTGACGGGAAGCCCTAGGGTGCGGGCCGGGTTCGAGGTGAAGGGCTTTAGGGCCATGGAAAGGTCAAGCCCGCTGGTGACCAAAGCCTTCAGTTCTCGTTGCAAGGTAGAGGGCGAACAGACGGTCACGCGCTCCACGTTTCCCGCGCTGTCGAAAACGAATAGAAGCCCCCCCGTGTTGGAGCTGAGGGTAACGTTGTCAATGGGTACGCCGCCTTCCAAACAGAGGTTCACGGCGTTGGCTGAGGGGATGGCGTCGGGATACGCCTCACCCGTTCCGGCCGTGATGTCAATGATTCCGCCCAAGGCCGCAAATATCTTGGACTGCGCGAAAAGATCGGGACTGTGTGTCACGTGAGTGGGCAGGAAATGCCGTATAGGAATGTCCGTGTCTTTCAACACCTTGAATATGGAACCAAACCCCTCCTTACCGTTGCCCATGCACAGATTCAACACCCCGGCCTTGCCGCTCAACATCGACGCGGCGCGGGTCTCCGCCGCCACGCGGGCCAGCTCCTCCGCGGAGAACAAGGGCGAATCGGATACCGTAACCTCCCCGACGCCGAGCACCTCCTCGATAAGGACGATGTCACGCCGAGCCGAACCCGTAAGGGACACCAGCGGAAACCCGCACGTAAGGATGTAGGCGGTGATCCCCTCCCGCGCTAGGCTCCGCGCCTTGGCGAGCAGGGCCTCCAAACCACGGGAGGCGTCCATACCGAGAACCCCCACGACTGTCGTCACCCCATATCGTGTGAAGGAGGAAAACGCCGTCTCCGGAGTCCGGCTCTCAAAGCCCAACTCGCCGCCGCCGCCCGCGATATGAGCATGGTTGTCCACGAAGCCTGGGGTCAGCCTCATGCCACGCAGATTCCGCACCTCCACTTCCACTCCCGCGCAGGTGATGTCAATGCCCCTCTCAATGGCGGCGATCTTCCCGTTTAAGACAAGGACGTCCGCGATACCTATGTAGTCGGGCGCATAGACCTCCCCATTTTTAAGCAACAACATCATGGACGAACCTCCGAAAAAAAACTCTGCCGAGTACCCAGACGCCCCTGGTCGATCTCGCCTAGTTTCTCTTCGAAGCCGTAGATCGTGGGGTCGATCTCATCCACAGCGTCGTTCAGAGCGTCCAGAGCCCGGAAGCAATAACCCTTGGGCAGCCGATTGGCGAAGCGCTTGACCTTCAAGAGTGCCTGCAGGTAGTTGCGCTCGTAAGGCAGAACCATCTGCGCGGCCATTAGAGCGCTGGGCGTCGGCTCCTCGAAAAAAAGCATGGCCATCTCCAAGTTCTCGTCGATCTCCATTTCATCGTACCATATCGCCGCTAAAATAGAGCGGTACCGGTTGCGCTCACCGCCACGCACCAGCTTCTGAACCACTCGGTCAATCTTGCGCAGCCCCGCGTGGATAAGGCCCATAACGATAACCTCATCAGCGAGAGGCATGGAGTACCGGGCGATGTACTCCGCCTCCGCCTCCGGCAGGGCCTGTTTGCGCAGAAGTCTCCCATAGGAGGGGCGTAGCGTGACGGCGGCGCGTTCAGAGGGGCTGTCTAGGAGCGCGCGAAACACCTGACCCGTCTGGAATCCCCGCTTCTCGAAGGCGGAGTCCTTCAGCCACGTCACGAAGCCAGGGTCGAAGAGCCCCTTGCGTCCGGCACGCCCCGCCATCTGCAAAAACTCGTTCTTGGTGATGGGCTCGTCGTGGTGATATTGCACAAGTTGCGCAAACACCGCGTACTGGGCGGGGAGGTTCACCCCAAGGGCCAGCGCGTTGGTACCGCACACAACGTCCAGCACCCGCTCTCGGAACGCGGACTCCACCAGCAGCTTCTCCTTGGGAAACATTCCTCCATGATATACCCCCACCCCATGAAGTAGGGGAGGCTGAATTTTTTTGACCTCCAGAATATTGGCCAGTTCGCTCAGGCGGGTCAGTTGGTCGCTCCCCAACCTCTTCCGCGTCCTGGCTATCTGGAACGCCAGGTCAGAGGCCCCCTTCTGGGAAAACAAAAAAATCAAAGCGTCGTGGGCGGATTGGGATGTAACCGGCTCGTCGGGTTTGAAGAGCAAACGCGTCATCCGCTCGCGGCTTTCGTGAATAACAAAATGACGGGACGCCGCCTTTGACAGGTAGCGCCCCACGGCCTTGACGCCGCCCAGAGTGGCGGACATGACGAGGATGGGCGTATCCAGGTGGGTGTTTTTTATCCCGTCGATGTAGGCGCGCGCCCGGTCAGGGTCGTTGAAGATGTAATGGAACTCGTCCACAATCAGCATCTGACCTGGGCGGCCCGTATACTTCATCGTGTAGATCTCCTGGGTGCAGCAGACAAGCCGCGCCTCTTCGTTGCGCTTGAAGTCGCCGGTCTCTATGCCAACGTCGAAGCCCATACGCCGAAGGTCCATGTAGCGTTCGTTGCTGAGGGCCTTGATGGGCGCGGTGAATATAACGCGCCGCGCCGCGGGGAGCGTCGTTTCGCCATCGGTATCCAGAAGCCCCGCCCAGAGGTAAGCGACCAACGTCTTACCCGCGCCGGTGGGAGCGGACAACACCGCGCTCTCCCCCCGTATCTGGGAATAAGCGTCCAACTGCCATTTGTAAAATTCAATGCTCGCGCCGTTTTTGTCCTTGTCCAATCCGCCCGATCCGCTTTCTGTTATGCCTTTCGCGCGGCGTCTTCCGCCGCGTTTTTAGTTTAACATAAAGGAAAATTAGAATGACGAAAAACGGGATTTTCACGGAGGGAACTTTTTGTTTTGTTTTCGTGTACAATAGGGAGCAGTTGTTTTTTGATTTTTCTCGAAGGGGGTGAGGGGTTGGCGTCCATAGCGGCGGGAGGAGAAACGTCTACGTTGAAGAAGATACTCCATTATTCCGACATCGGCGTGGCGCTTCTGATGGTGCTCGTGGTCGGGATGATGGTCATTCCCCTTCCAACGTGGTTCATCGATATTTTACTGGCCTGCAACATCACGCTGGGGGTTGTCGTCCTGCTGGTAACCTTTTATGTGAAACGCGCTCTGGAACTGTCGGTTTTCCCGACCCTCTTGCTCATCGTCACGCTCTTCCGCATCGCCCTCAATGTCTCCACCACACGCCAAATCCTTTTACAAGCCGACGCGGGCAACATCATCGCGGCCTTCGGCTCATTCGTGGTCGGAGGAAACTACGTGGTGGGCGGCGTCATCTTCCTGATCCTAGTGGTCATTCAGTTGGTGGTCATCACCAGGGGCGCGGAGCGCGTGGCCGAGGTCGCGGCCCGCTTCACCCTGGACGCCATGCCGGGCAAGCAAATGGCCATTGACGCCGATTTGAACTCCGGCCTCATTGATGAGGACGAGGCCAAGGAGCGTCGCAAAGACATACAGCGCGAGGCGGAC
Source organism: Synergistaceae bacterium (assembly GCA_031280635.1). Classification (GTDB taxonomy): domain Bacteria; phylum Synergistota; class Synergistia; order Synergistales; family Aminobacteriaceae; genus JAITGK01. Next base: position 17,666 of record JAITGK010000175.1, on the reverse strand, counting down.
TTTTACGGCGCCATGGACGGCGCGTCCAAGTTCGTCAAGGGAGACGCCACCGCGGGGCTTCTCATCACTCTCATCAACATTCTGGGCGGCCTGGCCATCGGCGTTTTCCAAAAAGGATGGCCGGTGGCCGACGCCGCCGCCCGCTACAGCCTTCTCACCGTAGGGGATGGCCTGGTCTCTCAAATACCGGCCCTGCTCTTTTCCACCGCCACAGGCGTGATCGTCTCCCGCGCCGCCGCTACCTCCGACCTGGGGCAGGACATCGTAACGGCATTCACCAAGTACCCCCGCCCGCTCTACATTGGGTCGGGGCTTCTGTTTGCTCTGGCGATGATCCCAGGGCTCCCCACCATCCCCTTCGTGATCCTGGGAGGACTTATGGGCGGCATGGGCTACATGGTGGAGCGGGAGGGAACGGTTCAAGGGATAGAGGCGGCGGAGAAAAAGCGGCAAGAGACAGGCAGGGCGGCCGCAGCCGCGCCCAGCGCGCCTTCGGCCGCTCCGGCGTCGCCGGAAGAGGTCATGCGCCTTCTCACCGTGGAGCCGATGGAGACGGAGATAGGGTACGCGATCATTCCGCTGGTAGACCCCGCTCAGGGCGGCGACATGTTGGAGCGCATCGGCACGATCCGCAAGCAAATGGCGGTCGAGCTGGGGTTGATCGTCCCACCCATTCGCATTCGCGACAACATCCAAATCAAACCCACGGAGTACGTGCTCCGCGTCAAAGGCGCGGAGGCGGGGAGAGGCGAGCTTCTTCCCGACCACTACCTGGCTATGAACACCGGCGGGGTGGAGGAAAACTTGGTGGGCGTCCCCACGACGGAACCGGCTTTTGGCCTGCCCGCGCTTTGGATATCTCCCGACCTTCGCGACAAGGCCGAGTCTATGGGTTACACCGTGGTGGACGCTCCGTCCGTTTTGGCAACGCACCTGTCGGAGGTGATCAAGAAAAACGGCGCGGAACTCCTGACGCGCCAGGAAGTCCAAAAGCTCACCGATATGGTGAAGGAAAACGCCCCCGCTGTGGTGGAGGAACTTTTGGGCTCCTTGTCCCTCGGTGAGATACAGAAGGTTTTGCAAAATCTCATTCGGGAGCAGGTACCGATCCGCGACTTGGTGACGATCTTCGAGGCCCTGGCGGACTACGGAAAGTTGTCGCGCAGCGTGGACTTTCTGACTGAGCGGGCTAGGGAAGCTTTAGCGCGCCTGATCTCTTTGAAAATCCAGGGAGTCGGCGGTTTCATCACTGTGGTGACCCTGTCGCCGAACTGGGAGCAAAAGATCATGGCCGCTATGGACGGCGACCTCGCCCGAGGCTGGCAGTTGAACCTAGATCCCCGCGAGGTGCAGAAAATGATCGCCGCCATCAGCCGCGCCGTAGACGACATGGTTATCAAGAACCTAGCGCCCGTGCTTTTGGTGCACCCCAACGTCCGTCTCATCGTGCGGCGACTGATTGAAAGCTCCATATCCAATGTTTTTGTGGTATCTTATAATGAAATCGCTCATGGCATTCAAATCAAAACGGTGGGAATGGTGGAATAGCAGATGAGGGTTTTCAACCAGATCACCTTCGAGGCCAAAGACGACGCGGAAGCTCTGAGGCTGGCCAGTGAACGCCTGGGCAAGGACGCGGTTATTTTATCGACCCGTCCCGTGCGCGTAGGGGGCTTTATGGGCTTTTTCCAGCGTCAGACCCTATTGGTGCAAGCAGGGATCTTGCAGGAGGATCGCCCCAAAGAAGAAAAACCCAAAGAGAAAGACGACGCCGTAGCAAGAGAAAACCTGCGCGCGTTTCAGAAACTTCTGGAGCTCAAGGAAAAGCAGGTTTCGGACACGAAGCCCGATGTGAAACCTTTGGAAGAAAGAACACCGTACCCAGAGAACCCCGCAAAAGTCATTTACTCCCCGGCGGGGGTAGGGAACAAAAATTCCCAGGATTACGACAAAATTGTTCTTTCCTCCGCGGGTCTGGCCTCCACGATTACGGAAGCCGTCCGCCCTCAGCCGGTGGACGATTCGGACCCCCAAAAGCTCAAGGCAGAGATGGATGTCCTATCGAAGCAACTTGAAACCATCATGCGGCGCTTGGGAGAGGTGAGCGGCGGATTTCGCGCGGAGACAGAGACGTTCGAGAAGAGAGAGGGGAGATTCGAAAAAAAGTTCGAAATGGGGCTGCCCGGCATCACCGCGCTGGAAGGTTCGGGGGGCGGCGCGGACGAACTTTACCGTAAGCTGGTGGAGGAGGAGGTGGAGCCCGACTACGCGCGGGAGTTGGTGAAGGAGTACCGAGAGAACGGAAAGAGCGTTTCCTTCACGCAGTGGATCGAATCGAAAATACGGTGCGCCACCGACATCACGACCGACGCGCTTGGAGGAAGGAAGGTTATGCTGGTGGGGCCCACAGGAGTGGGGAAGACCACCACCATCGCAAAGCTGGCCGCAATCGAGGCGCTTTGGAACCGCAGGAACGTCCTCCTTCTCACCAGTGACACGTATCGTGTCGCCGCGGTGGATCAGCTTCGCACCTACGCCAAAATTATGGGCGTACCCATAGAGGTTATTCACGAGGTGGAAAAATTCGCCAGCGTCCTGTCGGAGCACGAGGACGCCGAGTTGATCCTTTTGGACACGGCGGGGCGAGGGCAAAAGGAGTCCAAAAACGTGGAAGGCCTGCAGGCCGTTCACGACGCTTACAAGCCTGACGCTGTCCACCTCGTTCTGGCCGCGAACATGAAGTACAGGGACATGGTGGACGTGGTTGAGCGCTTATCCGTCCTGCCCATCTCACATATGGTCTTCTCGAAGCTGGACGAGACGGTAAGCTATGGAGCCCTTTTCAACGTGCTTCAGTATACCCGGAGCATGGATCGTCCCATTTCCTATTTCACTGTGGGACAAAACGTCCCAAACGACATAGAAGTGGCTTCCGCGGCGCGTTTTGCGAGGCTTTTGATGATGGGCGGAGTAGGGGACGTGCGCCGTGAGTGAAGAAACCTTGCTGATCTCCGACCAGGCCAAAGAGCTGAGGCGCATTGTCGAACGTCACAAGCGGGAGAACCGGGGACCCATCAACCTGAGAACCGTTACCATCATCAGCGGCAAGGGCGGTGTGGGAAAGAGCAACCTATCCCTTAACTTGGCCTGTGCCCTGGCCGAGGGAGGGAAAAGGGCCGTCCTCCTGGACGCGGACTTGGGTTTGGCCAACCTCGACATGCTCTGCGGCGTCACGGCCAAGTACAACCTGACCCACCTGATCGACGGCAGCAGGACGCTGGACGACGTCCTCATCGAACTAAAACGCGACGTCTGGATACTGCCGGGGGGGTCGGGACTTAAGGAACTGGCGGACCTGGAGCAGACCCGCCTGATGGAGCTGATAGACACCCTAGGCTTTCTCGAAGACAGAGCCGACGTTCTGTTGGTGGACACAGGGGCGGGGATACACAAGGGTGTGCTGACCTTCGCCGAGGCCGCCGACACCGTGCTTTTGATCACAACGCCCGAACCGACCGCCATACGGGACGCTTACGGGGTTTTGAAGGCTCTTAAGGCGCCAGAGGGCGACGACGCGGCGAAAAAGAGCATTTTTTTCGTCGTCAACATGGCGGGCAGCGAGGGAGAAGGGCTGGAGGTCGCGAATCGGCTGCGTATGGCGGCGAGCCAGTTTCTTGGTATTTCGATCGAGTACGCGGGGTGTGTCCTGAAGGACCATTTCGTGGAACAGGCCGTGCGTTTCCGAAAGCCCTTCTACCAGCTCTACCCAGATTCCCCAGCGGCGGCGGGCGTGAGGAAACTTGTGGAGACCTTGTTCGGCCTGTCCGCGCGAAGGCATACGGACATGAATCCACCCAAGGGACTGAGGGCGTTTTTTTCCCGATTGACCCGAGGTTACTTTCTGGAGAGATAACCAATGACGACAAACTTTGATTTCGAACCCGTCCGCAAGCAGTTGGAGGGCTTGATCAACTCCAGGGTGGAGCTGGTCATCACCTCCGGGCTTTACAAAGGCAGTTACTCCGCGCGGCTGGAGGATATCGGCGAAAACCAGGTAGGCGTCTCCCATCCCATGTTGCGCGGCGCTCTTCTGCCCGCCCTCCGCAACATGGAGCTTTTGATGAAGATTGAGACCAGCGCTTGTTTCTACCAGTCCACAGTCTCGGTACTGCGAAGCGTCATCAACGTGCCTGTGCCTCTTTTGTGGGTCAGGCTCCTCACCCCTCTCGAAAAGGTGCAGCGCAGGATGTTCGTCCGGGTTTCCAGCTCTATCAAAGCGGACGCCTTCTTTCTGGAGGCCGAGGTGGAGCCCCAGGACTCCCGCCTCCCCCTGCGGGAGTGGTTCCCGGTTCGCGTTTCGGACATCAGCCTGGGTGGGGTTGGGATTACGATCAAGCAGGCGCTGACCCATTTCTGTTTCGAGGGCGGTCGTTACCTCTTGTTGATGAGCATTGGGGGAATGCGCTTTTTTATCGTGGGCAAGTTGGTCAAAATTCTTAAAAAAAACGAGACCAACATCGAAGTGGGACTGGCCTACGAGGGCTTGCCCGCCTCTACGGAAAAATTGATGGGCGGCTATATCCGGCAGCAGGAACTCATTACGCGAGGGTAGTTTCATGGGTGAGAGCGGTTCGAAGGTCAAGGTGCTCATTGTGGACGACTCTGCCTTGATGCGAAAACTCTTGGGGGACATACTTTCCTCGGATTCCCGCATCGAGGTGGTGGGGACGGCAAGGGACGGCGTGGACGCGTTGGCCAAGGCTCGAACGCTTTCCCCTGATGTGATAACGCTCGACGTGGAGATGCCCAAGAAGAACGGGTTGGAGGTTCTGGAAGAGCTGCTGCCGACGCATCCTATACCGGTGATCATGGTCAGCACTCAGACCAGAGAGGGCGCCCACGTAACGCTCAAGGCGCTGGCCTTGGGGAGCGTTGATTTCATCTGCAAGCCCTTGACGTCCTTTTCCCACGCTTTTAAGGAGATGGGTCCGGAACTCATCTCCAAGGTGATTATGGCCAAAGGGGCGTCTGTGCGGGTACGCTCCGCGCCTTACGGAAGAGCGAGGGGCGACGCCCAGACCACCGCGTTTTCTTTTCAGGATGAAACCAGTAAAAACGCGGTTTTTTCCGGAGCCTCTAAAGGAGGTAAGCGGGATATCGTGGCCATCGCGGCCTCGACAGGCGGCCCCATGGCTTTGCTGCACCTCTTCAGCAGGCTGCCCCAAGACTTTCCAGTACCTATTGTCATCACCCAGCATATGCCGAAGGACTTCACAAATTCCTTCGCGAGACGCCTTGACGCCGTATCGCTCCTTTCCGTCGTGGAAGGGGAAGAGGGCACAGAGCTGAAACCGGGCTGCGCGGTGCTTGCCCCCGGAGGAAGCCACCTTATCATCAAACGGCGGCCGAACGGCGCGTCCTGCTGTGGCCTGTCCGACGCCCCACCCATGTTGTCTGTCAAGCCTTCCGCGAATATAATGTTTCAAAGCGTGGCTGAAGAATTTGGAGGCAGAGTGGTGGGGGTGGTTTTGACGGGGATGGGACGCGACGGCGCGGAAGGCGCTGTTGCCCTTCACGCCAAAGGGGCTTATATTATAGCGGAGGCGCAGGAGACCTGCGTCGTGTATGGAATGCCCAAGGCTGCTGTAGAGGCCGGAATTGTGGACGAGGTCGTCCCGCTGACCGGGATCCCGGAGGTGCTTGTCAGATGCCTGAAAGGGTAGAAAACCAGCCAGGGTTGGAGTCAGAATTTACGAAGTTGGGGATGGTGGGCCATGATTGATATGGATATGAACCAATACCTGGGCGCGTTTTTGGACGAGGCGGGCGATAACCTGCAGCGGTTGGACGATCTTTTGCTCACGCTGGAAAAGGACACGACGAACATCGACGTCATCAACGAAATTTTCCGCTCCGCCCATACCTTGAAGGGTATGTCGGCGACAATGGGCTTCGAGAAAATGGCGGGGCTTACTCACGCGCTGGAAGACCGTCTGGACGCGGCCCGCAAGGGAACGCATCACCTGGACGACTTCGACATGAACCTCATGTTCTCCTCGCTTGACGCCATGCAGGCCATGGTGGACTCCATCCGGGGCGGGGACAGCGACGCCCACGTGGACGTCACGGCCCTGGTGACCTCTTTGCGCGACATGGACTCGGAGGTCAAGGAGGCTAAGGTGGCTCCCGTCTCCAAGGAAAGCGCTTCAGCGGAAAGCGCCTCCCTTTCCAAACAGGAAAAAGAGTGGGTCACGGAGGCGAAGAACGAGGGTCGGACGGTTTTCAGGATTCAGGTGAACCTAAGTGAAAGCTGCTTGCTGAAGGCGGCCCGCGCTTACATGGTGGTGAACAGGCTGGAGGAAATGGGAGACGTCATCAAGACCGAACCCTCCGTGGACGCGCTGGAAAACGAGGACTTCACCACGGACTTCTTGCTCTACCTCGTCACCGAGCAAGCCGAGGGGGGAATCAAGGACGCTATCCTGAAGATCAGCGACATCGCTTCGGTGTCCATGGAAGAGCTTTCGGAGATCAAGCGGGAAACGCCAGCGCCCCAGCCAGCGCGGGAGAAAGCGCCGCCTCCCGTCGAGCCCCCGAAGGAAAAAGCGCCAGCGGAAACGCCGCGTCCCGCTCAACCCGCGCCGCCTCCCAAGCCGGACGCAAAGAAGGCAAACCAGACGGTGCGCGTGGACATCGGTCGTTTGGACAAGTTGATGAACTTGGTTGGCGAGCTGGTCATAGGCCGCGCCCGTATCGAAAGGCTGGTGCAGGAGGCGCGCCTGCGGGAGTTCGACGAGCCCCTATCCCAGTTGGGACGGATTTCCGGCGACATTCAGGAACTGGTCACGAAGCTGCGCATGGTGCCGGTGTCCTTCACCTTTGACCGCTTCCCAAGGCTTATCCGCGACATTTCCAAAAGCCTCGGCAAAGAGATAGAGCTGGTGTTGGAGGGGCAGGACACGGAGCTCGACCGCACTGTGATCGATGAAATAGGAGACCCCATGGTTCACCTGATCCGCAACTCCCTGGATCACGGCATTGAGACCCGCGAAGACAGGCGGGCGACCGGCAAGAACGAAAAGGGCACGCTCAAAATATCGGCCTATCAGGAGGGCAGCGGCGTCATCATCGAGGTGACGGACGACGGCAAAGGCATTGACCCCGAAAAGGTCAAGAGAAAGGCCATAGAACGCGGCATCCTGGACGAGGAGCACGCGGCCACCATGTCGGACGAAGAGGCTATACAGATTGTCCTTTTGCCGGGTTTCAGCCTGGCGCCGGCCATAACGGACATATCCGGACGCGGCGTGGGGATGGACGCGGTCAGGACTAAGGTGGAGGCCTTGGGCGGTCAGCTCGACCTGGTCTCCAGCGTGGGTCATGGCACCAGCGTGTACGTGCGCCTACCCTTGACGCTGGCCATCGTGCTGTCGCTTTTGATCAAGGTGGGGGACGAAACCTACGCCATCTCTTTGGAAAACGTGGAGGAGACCATCCTGGTGAAGCGGGAGAACATCAAGACGGTTCACGGTTCCCCGGCCACGCTTCTGCGTGGGGAGGTGCTTTCCCTCAGCGACCTGGCTGACGTCCTGGGTACCCAGGTTAAAGAAACCCATCGGGACGAGTACCCTGTGGTGGTCGTGAAGATCGGTAAGAACAAGATCGGGTTTATCGTGGACGAGCTGATCGGCCAGCAGGAGATCGTGATCAAGTCCCTAGGGCGTTTCCTCTCCAAAATCAAGGGGATCGCTGGGGCAACGATACTAGGCGACGGCAACGTGGCCCTCATCCTGGACGTGGCTTCCTTGTACACAACAAAAGGCTGATAGGGAGCGATCATGCTGGATCTGAGTTCGTTCAACAACTTGCAGTTGGACGCCATTCGCGAAGTCGGCAACATTGGGACGGGCAACGCGGCCACGGCGTTGTCCAAGTTGCTTTCTTGCGCGGTTGACATAGCTGTCCCCCGAGCTGATCTGGTATCCATCTACTCCCTGGCGGAGTACTATGGAAACGCGGATTCCGTGGTAGCGGCTGTCTTTGTGCGGTCGCTGGGGGAGTTCGGATGCAGCTTGATTTTCATTCAGGACGAGCAGGCCGCGGACTTGATGGTGGGCTTTTTGCTGAAGCAGCAGTTCGGGTTTATCCCGGCCGATCTTTCACAAGACGTAAAGGACAGCGCCCTTTCCGAGGTGGGAAATATCGTCCTGAGTTCTTTTCTAAGGGGGATCAACCTGTTGCTGGGGACTCAGCAGCAGATATCCGTGCCGGGCATCGCCCGTGACATGCTGGCCTCTATCCTAGACGTGGTGGTCTCGATCTTTGGACAAATGGGAGAAATGGCACTGTTCATTAACACGGAGCTGCGGGTTGAGGGAGTAGATAAGATATCGGGGAACATCGTTATGCTGCCCGACCCCGACGCGCTTGAGCTCCTGTTGAGAAAACTCCAGGTGCTGTAGAGATGGAAAAAACCGCGCACGTGGGGATGGCCGACCTGGTAGTGGTCAGCGCGCCGGCGAAAATGATAACCCTTGGACTGGGTTCCTGCATTGGACTGGTGATCTTCGACACCACCGCCAAGGTCGCGGGTATGGCGCATATCATGCTGCCCGACAGCCGAGGGGCGAAAACCATTGAGAAGGTGGGTAAGTTCGCGGATACCGCCGTTCCCACGCTGATAGACGAGATGACAAAAAAAGGCGCGTCGAAGACCCGTATGAAGGCCAAAATGGCGGGAGGCGCCCAGATGTTTGCCCTGCCCAACAGCAGCAACGACTTTCTGTCAGTGGGAGCGCGCAACATCAAGGAGACCACGGCAATGCTCTCCAAGGAAGGAATACCCCTGATTGCCTCCGACACGGGGGGCAACAAGGGCAGAACGGTGGAGTTTTCAACGGAGACGTGGATGCTGGCGATCAAGACCTTGGGCAAAGGACAAACGGAAATATAAGTTAATCCGAGAGGGGGGACATCCTTGGAGCTTGAGATTGCGGAGGCCGACCTTTGGCGCGAATACGAGGAGAACCCCACGGAGGAGCGAAAAGAAAGGATCGTGAAGAGATACCTCCCTCTCATTAAGTACGTGGTCGGCAGAATGGCTGTTTCCGCTCCTCCGGGACTTGACTACGAGGATCTCCTGAGCTTTGGCGTGTTCGGTCTTCTCGACGCTATCAACAGGTTCGACCCCTCCAAGGGCTTTTCCTTTCAGACATTCGCCGTCCCACGCATCCGCGGCGCTGTCCTTGACGAGCTGAGAAAATACGACTGGATATCCAGGACGGGCCGGGAAAAACTGCAAAAGCTGAACAGGGCCATTGAGAAGGTCTTGCGGGAGAAGGGTGGGCTGCGCGACGAGTGGGTCATGCGGGAGATGGGCGTGGACGAAAAAATATATAAAGAGACGCTGGAGTTGGCAAGCCGCAGTTTCATCGTCTCGCTGGATGAGGTGATCGCCCTGGAGGATGGGGACGTGAGCTTCGAGGGTATCTTGGCGGACGACAACGAGGGCGTAGTCTCCGCCTTGGAAAGCCAGGACGACGCCAGGCGCGTTATGGACGCCCTCGCGCGACTTCCAGAACGGGAAACGCAGGTGATCTCCTTTTACTATTACGAGGGGCTGACGCTGAAAGAAATAGGACGGATATTGGGCGTTACGGAGTCGCGCGTTTCCCAGATACACGGCAAGGCAATCGCTGGGCTCAAGGCCCTGCTTGTCAGGCAGGCTTGAATCGGGTACGATTTAAGGCGCGAGGCAGCGAAAGGAGGATGAACGGTTATGGCTGAGGAAATAGTAAAGTTGGAGGCCGACTCGGAAGGAATATGGGTGACGGCGCTGGTGGATGATTTTTCTTTGGCCGCGCTGACGACCTTGTTGCGCGCCAAGGGGGTTCGAAAGTATGACGCGAAGGCGCTGAACGACTTCGCCAAGCAAAAGAACCGCACGCGGCAGAAAATCGCGGGACGCGGCGAGGCCGACGAAAAAAGCGCGCAGATCATCGTGCAGCTCTCCAAGGACAGCATGACCGCTTCCGTCGCGCTGGAAGCGCCTTTTTTCACCAAGCCCTGGCCCACGGAGTCCGACGTGGAAGAGGCCCTAGCGAAAAAAAACGTCGTGTTCGGCGTGGATCACGAGGCAATCAAAAGCCTGGTGGAGTTGAAGCTCACCGATGAACCCGTGTTGGCGGCGCAGGGCACACCCCCAATGAACGGGCAAAACGCTTGGATCGAGTACCTGATCGACCCCGACAACAAAGAGACCGAAGTTGACCTTGCCGCCCAAAAGATCGACCACAGGACGAGAAGTGTCTTCGTCAACGTCCAGCAGGGAGACAAGATCGCCGTAAAGCACCCAGCGACGGCGGGGGAAAACGGAAAAGCGGTGACGGGCAGCGAGATCAAGGCTATCCCAGGCAAGGACGTGGCGTTTCCTATCGGCTCAGGCTTCGAAATATCCGAAGACGGGCTGACGCTCACCGCCGCCATCGACGGGCGGCTTCTGCGCAAGGATAAAAAACTATCGGTGCTGCCCGAACTGGAGGTCAAAAGCGACGTGGACTTCAGCGTCGGCAACATCAACTTCAACGGAAGCGTGAAGATCGCTGGGGCGGTGCGGGAGGGTTTTCGGGTCATCGCCTCAGGCAACATTGAGATCAAGCAGATGGTAGAGGGCGCCCACGTGGAAAGCTCCAACGACATCAACATCACGGGCGGGGTACGCGGTATGGGCAAAGGGCGCATCATCGCCAAAGGCAACGTCTTCGTGGGGTTCGCGGATCAGGCCTACATCCGCAGCCAGGCGAACATTGAGATCAAAAACTCGGTGTTCCACAGCGACGTGGCGGCGCAGTACAAGGTGACGGTGCTGGGCGGCCAGAAGGCTCAGATCGCGGGGGGAAAGGTTCAGGCTGGGGTGGAGGTTGTGTGCCAAATTCTGGGCAGCGAGATGGGGACAAAGACGGACATCATCGTGGGCATCCCGCCGGAGCAGGCCGAGCGTCGCAAAGAGCTTCAAGCCCTGATCGGTCAGCATCAGGAAAACATTGAAAAGCTGGAAACCAGCCTTACCTATTTGAAAAAGCAGGATCAGGCTGGCGCGCTGGACGACTCCAAGCGAGCCATGATGGCTACCGTCACCAAGTCCAAGTTTCAGGCCCAGTCGGCCTTGAAGACCATGTTGAAGGAACTTCAGGAGCTGGAGGAGCGTCTGGAGCTCTCCAAGGCCAAGGGCGTGGTACGGGTAAAGGACGTGTGCTACCCTGGAGTTACCATCATGATCCGCGGCGTGTCTTATGTGGTGCGGGAGCCGCTTAAGTTCACGGCTTTCGTCTTGGACGGCGGGGAAGTCCGTCTGAGGGCCTTTGACGGCTGAGCCCGCGTCTGTAGTATTACGGGAGGGTGAGATCATGCTTCAACCCGTCAATCTTCAGTTGGCTCATTACAACGTGGAGCACAGCGCGCAGATTTCCAAGGACGCAATCGCGGCGGCTCAACAGACCGGGCAGGGCAAGGAAGTGGTCGAGGAGAGCGTCAAGCGGATGCAAATGGTGCAGGCTGGACTGGCGGCGGCGGAGGTGCGAAAGGTAAAACGCAAGGAAGAAGGCGAGGAGCGGGAACAGCGCAGGGAAGACCAACGACAGGCTTTCTCTGAGCGGCGGGCCCCGGAGAAGGGAGACGAGGCGCCAGACGCGCGTAAGAGCGCCAAGGTCGCGAAGAGCTTCGATTTTTACGCGTGACCGCTATCGTACTGGGGGTGATGTTTTGGCCGTGACCAACGGCAGTTTGGGTTACATTGCGGTGGACGGCGCGGAAGGGCTTTTCCGCGGGGCGTCGTTGGTGGTGGACTTGCGGGGTATACCGATGGATTTCCGCTATACGGACCCCATCCGTCCTACGCGCCTCGAACGTATTCTCTACGGCAGCGCTTTGGAGACCTACCTGCGGGAGGAGCTGATCTTGGACAGTTTGATTGGAGCCGTGGAGGTCAAACCCATGATTTGGGTTTGCCGGCAGCCCGACCTTCTGCTCCCCATTAGGAACATCGCGAAGAACAAGTCTTTGTTTCTCGCCCCCACCAACCGCTCTCCAATGAACGCGACCGGAAACATGGAAAACGCTGGGGAAAACGGGGTCTACATGGTTCAGGCGGACTCCGTGAGCGCGCCGTTGCGAGTCGCGTTCCCCGAAAACACCAGAGAGGACGAGGTCAAGCAGGCCGTGACGTTGTTGGTTGAGGCGGCCAAAACGATGGAACTACTGGAGCCCTTTGGGCGCGTCCAGAAGGCTCTTGCCTCCCTGGGCGAGGAAATAGGGGCTTGAGCGCCCAGGGCTTCAAGGACTATTTTTACCGCCATTTTTTGGGGAGAGTAAGGGTAACGCCTTTCTCGCTTTCCTTGGAGCCTCCCCAGGTGGTCGCGCACAAGCGCGAGGTGGCGACGCATCCGATTCGGACAAAGATGAGGGCGGCGGGGTCGGTCCTTTTCGCGCGCTGGAGCATCGTCTGCCCCAGCCGTGAGTTCCGTTTCGCGGAGCAGTTAACGCGGGTCAGGGGCGCGAAGATCGCCAAGTACGCGCCAGGAGAGCTCAAAGTGCGCTCCTTTTCCAAGATATCCACGGCAATCCGCGCGGACCTGAAGCGCGCGTCGGTTCTTCCCCAGGAACGGACGAACCGGCTTCAATGGCAGATGACGCGCCCCAGGACGGAGGGAGAGATGTTGCTGGCCTGGTACGGCCCCATCGTTGAGGAGGCGGTGACGAGACTGACGTTGAACAAGAGGCAAGGAACTCTGTTGATCTGGTATAATCCCCAGAGCAGGCGTTTCAAAGCTAGGGGGCTTTACCTCTGCAAACGTCTGGGCGTTCACGCGGACCTGGAGTGGCGTTGGGTATAACGGCGGGGGGAAGGAAGGAACTCGTTCCTTGAGAGTGAGTGGTGAAGGGGCAAAGCCCCAAGGTTTTTTTGGAGTTACAAAATATTGCCGGGAGGTTTGTAATATCAATGGTTGAGGAGAAGAAGCCCGAGGCTCTTTCGGCCCGGGTGGGCGACCTGGTCGAGTGCACTGTGGAGCAGATCATGCCCTATGGCGCGTTCGTGAGGCTTTCGACGGGGCAGAAAGGGATGCTGCACATCTCTGAACTCTCGTTCAATTTCGTCAAAAAGGTCGAAGATGTTCTGAGTTTGCGGCAGAACGTTAAGGCGCGGGTGATCAAGATCGACGAGAAAGGCCGCATCGACCTTTCCCTGAAAAAGGCGGAGGAACGCCCCTTCATTCAGGCCCCCATCACAAAAGAAGACAAAGCCAGCTTCGAGAAAAAAATGGCTTCTTTTCTGAAGATCAGCGAGTCCAAAATCGCGGACCTCAACAGCAAAGCGAGCTCATCGAGGCCAGGCAAGAAAAAAGCGAGCGGCAAACCCAAAAGCTGATGAGCGCAATACCAAAAATGGGGGGCGATGGCCTCCCCTTTTTTTATGAGCGTCTGTCCCCTGACATACAGGTCGTGTTGCGCCAAACGCGGGGCCGCAAGTTCGACCCGTCCCTCATCTTGGGCGTAGCGAACCGCTGTCGGTTCGGATTTCCCCGCGTAACCATCTGCTCGCCCCTTCGAGGTTCCACGCCCTTTCCCACTACGTTCTGGCTGACCTGTCCCTGGCTGATACGTCGCGTTGGCGCGCTTGAGGCCGAAGGAGGGGTGGGGGAACTGGAACGCTGGATAGAGGCCCACGCTCTCCACGAGTGGGCGCCTTTCAACGTGGAGCATCAGCGTTTGAGGCTGACGCTTTTATCCGAGGCGGAGCGCCCCCAAATCCTTGAAAGCCTCCGCGCTGGAGGCGTGGGGGGCATTCGTTACGCGGAAACCAAGGTGTATGTCAAGTGCGTTCACCTACAGGCGGCCTCCTGGCTGGCTCTGGGCCATCATCCCGGCCAGGAGTGGCTTGAAGCCCGCGGCGCGAGTCAAGAGTGCCGCGACGCGACGTGCGGCAGACTGTCGTGAAATCCTGGCAATCTTGGCGTTCACATTTGGGCTTCCCGCGCCATTTTGACCGCGAAAAAGAGGATCGCGACGCCCACGGTCAGGTTGAGGAGTTTCATCACCTCATAGGGCAGGAAAGAGCTCGCGAGGCTACCCCCCATCGCCACGGCGTTCAGGAAAAAGAGCGTGGCCGCCGCGCAGCCCGCGCCGAAAAACCAGAGTCGCCCTCCCTCCATCAAGGCGGCCCGCGCTGAGAAAACCCCGCCCCAGAACACGATCGTGAGAGGGTTGGAAGCCGTCATCAAGACAGCTTTGAGAAAGACGTTTTCCGTTCCGGAGTCTGCGAACAGAGCCAGTTTTGGGAGAATGGAAAACCCCAGCGCCCCCGCCGCGGCGTCCAACCCGAAGAGCGCCAGTACGCCCGCGCCCACAAAGCTCACGATTTTTTTCACCCACTTGTTCCGCAAAAAAACAGAAGTCCCCGCGGCGGCCAGGAAAATGTACCCCGCGTCCACCAAGGTCACGGCCAAAGCCGCCAGTGACCCCATAAGAAAGCCGGAGTTTCCCGCCGTGTTGAACACCATCAGGCAGATAGGCCCCACCGCGAACTGCAAGAGAAGTCCAAAGCGCAGCCCTTCGAACAGTGTTGAGATTCTAGTCGCCGCCTCTCATTCCCTTGACAAATTCTTGCCTCGCGATAGCAATCGCGTTCAACATGCGGGGCAAAACGTGTTTGAAATCCTCTGGTTCTTTCAGGAGCGTCCCTGCGCGGACGGATACGTTTGTACCCTGACCGCTCAAGTGAACTTTAGCCAATTTTTTGGTATCCGTGACCTTGCGCGCGATCTCCAAAGCCAGCTCTTTTTCGGCGTCCGATTCAATCTCCCAGAAATTCGGGTAGACTACTATAAAAAATTCCGGATCGTCATCGTCAATCCCAATGTAGTAGGTACGACCCTCGTACTTGAAGACCACATCGCCATCCTTGTCTACCTCTGGAGAATACCCCTCCGATTTCAGATATTCAACGTACATGTTCGCCAATGGGCTCTCCTCCCCTAAAACAGGGAGCGCGCCGATAAGCAAAAGCGCGAAAAACACCAGCGATAGCTTTGTCGTCACTCTTAACATTCTTCTCCACACTCCTATATTATAGTTATTTTATAGTGAATAGAGAAAAGTCTCATGATTTTTACTCCCCGGGGCTCCGCCCCAAGCCCCGCTTAGGGGCCCACGGCCCCTAAGAACCCCATTTATAGCGGCTCGCGTAATCATGAACGTCAAAATAGCGTGTAAAAAGCTTATGACAAGCGCAAAAGTTTTGTTCATAAAGGAAGCAACAGCGGGAAAAGCTGCTCAAGCTCCGCTGTTGGACGTCTCAGCAGCACTGAAAAACGGACCAGGCAGCGTCGAATTTTCGATCTTTCAAGTCCTCTTTCCTGATAGTGTAGTATACCGTCCCCATGTCGCCCCACATCATGTTCGCGTTGTCGTCCGTGTCGAGCTGGAACAGCAACATCCAGTCCTTCACGCCTTTTTTCAGTTCCTTTGCCCGCGGGTCGTGGTAACCGCTCTCGTCCCCGCAGTACAGCCTGTTGCTCACCAACTGCGACTCTAGAAATATCTCTCCCTGAATCAGGTCGGGATACCCGAACAGTTTGTGATTGGGTCCCTTCGAGTCTTCGTATTCATAAACGATGTCGTCAAATTCGTCGCTCTTTTTACCTTCAAAAGACATTCGCTCGTTCAGAGTTTCAAGGTACTCCCCTAAAGGATAGGATTTTGTCTTCTTGAACGTCAATCCGCAGGGGGCGAAAACCAGGTTGTCCTCGTCGCCCGCGGGGTTCGGCGTCACCTTAAGTTCCGAGATATCTCCTAGATAGTACACCACTTGGAAAGCGCCCTTGTCCTTGGGGTCAAACCCCCACGCTTCAATTCCGCCCTCGTGGAAAAAGTAAAGCATTCCGCTTGCTGGCAGAAGACCTTGCGCGTCGTAGGGCGACACGTGTTCCAGGTTGAGCTGCGCTAGAAACCCCAAGGATTTGCTGTAGAACTCTGGCCACTGAAAATCCGCCGGAAGGTGGGGGTTGCCTCCGATCTTGCTTTCCCCTAACTTGAATTTTGCCTCGTCTCTTGGCTCTGTCGTTATCCAGATACTGTCGAGCGCGTACTTCTCCAGTATCTTAGCCTGCTTCTCGAAGCCCCCTTTCACCAACCGCTTTAACAAGTCCATTCCGATCTCCCCCCTATCGAATCAATCTGCTTACTTTGGCTTTTTCTAGTACCTCAGTCCCGAATCGTACACAAGTTCTCCCGCAATGAACGTCTTGACGGCGCGGGAGCGGGAGTCCAGCGGATCTCCGTCCCAGACCACGATATCCGCGTCCTTGCCCGGCTCAATGGAGCCCACCCGATCCGCTATTCCCAGGTGCTCCGCCGCGTAGAGGGTAACGCCCCTCAGAGCCTCCTCTGGAGGCAGGCCAGCGCGGGTCGCCAAGGAGGCGTAGACGTTCAAATGCTCCACCGGCGTCACGGGATGATCCGAGATGATGCAGAAACGCACCCCGTTTTCCCATAAAATTCTTGGGGTATCCCAGGTTTTGGCGCGCAGCTCTATCTTGGGCTTGGTGGACATGGAGGGGCCGACGGCGACGCGAACCTTCTTTTCCGCCAACCAGGAGGCTATCTTGTGCCCCTCAGTGCAGTGCTCCAGGGTGAAGTCCAAGTTGAATTCCTCGGCGATCCTCACGGCGGTCTGAATGTCATCCACCCGGTGACAGTGAACACGGAGCGTTAGTTTGCGGTCAAGAACAGGGAGCAGAGACTCCATGAGTAAATCGCGTTCGAGGGGATCTCCCTTGGTCTGGGTGAAATTCAACTTTTCCCTGTAATTTTGGGCCTTGACGAAGGCCTCACGCATCAGGGCCGCGACGCCCATACGGGTATTGGGGGCCTTTTTCAGAGCGGTGTAGACACGGACGGGGTTTTCCCCAAGGGCCGCTTTCATGGCTGACGGGGCTTTGAGCGCCATGCGTTCTATGAGGTTGGGCTTTGTTTTAACAATAAGCCCCTGTCCGCCGATGACGTTGGCGCTGCCCGGCAGGGACTGCACGCAGGTGACGCCTCCCGCCAGGGCGTCCGTGAAAGCCTCGTCGTCTGGGTAGAGCGCGTCCAGCGCGCGCAGATGAGGGGTCAAGGGCTCCACCATCTCGTTGCCGTCGCCGAAGTCTTCTGGGAAGCCCTCAGGGTACACCCCCATGTGCACGTGGGCGTCGATGAGTCCCGGCGAAATCACCTTGTCTCTTAAATCGAGGACCTCCGCGCCCTTCGGAGGAGAAGCCCCATTCCTATCTATCGAGACGATTTTATGCCCCTCCAGCGCTACCGCCGCGTTTTCCAGGCGCTTGCCCGTCCCCGTCAGGACGACGCCTCCCATCAGGTATTTTTGTTCCTTCTCATTTTTTTTCCTCAAAGCCGCGTCTCCTGGCAAAGCCGTATTTTTAATCCGTTGCGTGCCATTTTGGCACACTCCCTTCGCTAAAGCAAGAGGTCAACGGCCAGCGTCTCCTTAAAAAGTTCGAGAGTGTTGCATAAATAATGATTATCCAAACATCCGCACCAATTCATCGATAGTGTTATTAACATGGAAACGCGCAAAAAGACTCATGGTCAAATCCACCATTTTTAACGACCTT
>JAITGK010000148.1 GCA_031280635.1 Synergistaceae bacterium | reverse complement strand
GCGGACGATGGTGGAGTCAATCATGGCGTATTCGTTGTCGGCGTCTTGCGCGAGCGCTTCAAAAACGCGCTGCCAGACTCCGGCTTTGCTCCAGCGGGAAAAACGGGTATGTACCACCCGAAAATCCCCAAAGCGCTCCGGAAGGTCCCGCCACGGAATACCGGAGCGATAGCGGTACAAAACGGCCTCCACGAACAGACGGTCGTCACGGGCATTGATGCCCACGTGGCCGGGGCGTCTGGGCAAAAAGTCTTTGATGATTTCCAATTGGTCATCTCGCGAAGTGTAACGGCGCGTCATGGACATCTGCATACCTCGATTCATGAATTAGGCTGATTTATTGCCAAGGATACTTTACCTCATTGTAACCTTTTTGACTAATTATTTATATTCAATATTTTTATATAAATTACAAACTTCCAACCTATGGATTTGGGTTTTCACACGCTATTTGACATAAGGAAAATTTATGGTATGATCAGCCAAAATAAAAAATCAGCGCGAAAGTCAAAATAATTTAATTATAGAAGGAGGTGAAGAAATGTGATTTCAGCGTTTGACGTTTTGATTTGTGTGTGCTACAATGGCGGCAGGCGGCAGGCGGCAGGCGGCAGGTTAACTATGCTCTTCTAACAGATTTCCTTTCTTTAAAGTTTCTTTCCCGCTTTGACTTACGATGGCGTTTAGAAAAAGCCGCAAAAGAAGGCGTGTTTTCGCGAAACGTGGTGGAAAGATTGTTTCGTGTGCTTTCTCTATCGCTGCTGTTGGCAGTGTTTTTTGTCCCAGCTTCTTTTGCCGATGACTGGAACTGGATGAAGTTCACAAAGGGCGACGAGGAAAAAACTGAAATTAGCAGCAACGTCAAAAATGGTGCTGCCGTATACAAGGACAAATCGCTTGATTCGAAGTTGGTCACGACACTTCCCAATAAGACGAAAGTAGTAATTGCTGAATTCCACGCGAATAAGAAGCCGAATCCCAATCCACGTTTCAAAAACATGAAGGCTGAGACATGGGCAAAGCTGATTTCGCCCGTTGAGGAGTGGGTTGTCGCCGACGAAGTCGCTGTGTGGTACAGCAGCCTGCTGGCTGATTTCAGACTGTTTGAAGGAATAAAGTAACCGTTCAAGCTCAAAGGACGGAAGCTCAAAGAGAAAACTACCTTGTAGACTGAGGGCATTGACACAAAGCTTCCAGAAAAAATCAAGAAGGGAGTTGTTGTATTTTTAGAAAGGAAAAACAGCTCTGTGAGATCATTCTCGCAGGTGTAACTTAGGTATCGCGAAAGGCTTAAGAGCATCTATCATAACCATGCTATCTTGATAAAGTTTACTTTGAAATACCGCATTTTAAAAATTGCTTTATAGCCTAAAGGCCCAAACAGGTAAATTATGTTAGGAGTTCTAAGGGCGATAAACCGCCGTTTCGTGTTTTGCTCCTGAGTTGATACGCGGATGTAGCCAAAAACTTTGTTGTTCATGATGATCATTTTTGAATATATTGATGTACAACAAGGATAGCAATATCTTCGGCAGTGCAAATGGGTAGACTTTTGTGCGTTGTCGTTTTTAATTTATTTTCCATATAACAGGTAAAAACCTCCGGCTTTAGCCGGAGAGCTTTCAAATCGATTATTTGAAAAAGATTAATGGCTCATTTTTGCGCGCCGCGCAACAAAAAGATCGAATCATTGGATTGAACACGTCGAGCAACCGAAGCCGTATCGTCGAAAACACATGACATCCTGTTTCTTTTAATCCGAAAGGAGTTTCACGATGGAAAACGGTAAAAAGGATAGAATAAACGCGATTTTTAGAGTGATACTTTTAACACTCGCGGGAAGCTATATTTATGCCACTTATTCCGGCATCAGGAATAATTTTGGCATCATGCTCAATCCCATAATGGAGAATTCTCACATCTCTTTTACTTCCGTCAGCTTTATATTGGCTGCAGGGCAACTGGTCTTTGGTTTGGTGCAACCCGCGTTCGGTATCATCGCCGCCCAAAAAGGGAACGTATACGCGCTTGTTTCAGGTGTTATTCTCACGGTTACAGGCATGATTCTCACGCCGTTATGCAAATCGGCGACAACGCTCATGTTGTGTTTGGGCTTCATACTGTCTGCCGGCACCGGCGCCATTTCTTATGGGATCATCATAGAAACAATCACGACAAAGGTTTCGCGCAAAGTGATCCCTTTCGTTTCCGGAGTGATAAACGCAAGCAGCGGCATTGGCAATACGATCTTTTCCCCCATCACTGATTTCCTGATAAGAACGGGCGGCCTGATGTATGGAATGTCTATTTTAGCCATTTCGGTCGTGCTTACGCTGCCCGTTTCTCTTTTAATGGGCAAAAAGGAAAAAGGATCGCGCTCTGAATCCGCTGAAACTGTTTCCCCATCGCTTCCTCGAACCGCGCGGATAAACATAAGGGCGATGTTCCAAAAGGCTTTTTACAGTAAGACATACCTTTATCTTTCAATCGGCTTTTTTACGTGCGGCTTTCATATGGCGCTTATTTTAAACCACCTTCCCACACAAATCCAATCCTTTGGTTTTTCGTCTGAATCTACTGCCTACGCTTTTTCAATTTATGGCATCGTAACCATGCTCGGTTCCATTTTGAGTGGGAGTTTATGCGGCAAATTCAAGATGAAGAACGTGCTGGGATTTTATTATGGGCTGAGACCGATAACTATATTATGTTTCCTGTTTATTCCAAAAACTTTATGGACTGTAACCCTTTTCACGGCATTATTTGGATTTTCGGGCGCGGCGACGGTTCCTCCTGTATCCGGAATCATAGATAAAACTTTCGGAACTGAGAGTATCGCTACATTATATGGATTAGTTTATGTAGTCCATCAGTTAGGCGGTTTTTTCGGCGCGTGGTTTGGCGGCATATGTTTCGATATGACAGGAAGTTACACCGCGATATGGATCGTTGGCATTGTATTAGGTGTTGCCGCTTCCGCCATCAGTTTTGCCATAAAAGAAACTCAACATGATTGTAAAGTGGCCTTAGCGTAGGTGGTCGCTTCATCAGAACCGAAGGCCGCCAACCGATGATTAAGAAATTCGGCGATTCGCTCAAAATTCAATAGCACGTAGCATTTTAGTTTTCAATTAGAATATACAGAGCCTCAACTACTACCGGCTTTAGCCGGTAGTAGTTGAGTTCATTCTCCCTTTCTGTAAGTTTTTATACCTTAGTACTTAGTAACATCTAAAACTTGATAAAGTATGTTATTTGAGCAAAAATAGGTTATCTTAGTCAAATAAGAGTTTTAAAACACGCCATAGCAATAGAAACAAAAGCCAGATTTTTATCAGCGGCGATAAAAATCCGACTGTTCAGCATTCGCCTTCTAGGCTTTCCGCCCTCAAGGGGGCTCATTTTCTAGCGTAACGACTCTTCAAGGCCCCGCTGACGTACTCCAGGGCTAGCTTTAGATGGGCCGCCGTGAACTTCCAGTCTTCGTCCGTGAGGTTTTCTGATTCTCTGAAAAAGTTGCGCAGGTACAACCCAAACTGCGGGTCTCTTTTGATCGCGTTTAGGATGGTGTGCTTCGCCTCCACGTCCAAGTCCCAAGTCGGCTCCCCAGTCTCCTTGATGCCCAAAAGCATGCGAACATCGCACGAAAGCGCCTCCGCCAAGGCTATCAGCATCTCCGCGCTCGGCCCCTTGGTACTCGACTCAATGCGGCTTACGTTTGCTTGGGTCAGCCCCAGTATCTTCGCCAATTCCTCTTGGTTCAGTCCCAGCTCAAGGCGTCGCGCCCTGATATTTGTTCCTATCGATCTCTCCACCCGAAGTTCTTCCGCATAATTCTTCAAAACTATCCCTCCCTAAAAATAACGCCACGCACTTGATAGTGGGCGTTTTAGCCTAGACGAGGATCGGCTACTTTTGCGAACAAACGCCGAATCAACCACATTTCAATACAAGTATATAATTTTCTCGAATAAAATCAAGAAAAAATACGCAAAACGCGCGAAATTCCACGAGACGTAATATAATGGCGGTGCTTCAAAAACTCTTTTGGAGGGATTGCTGTTTGTTCTATCTGGTGATCGGGATTGTGTTCGCCGCCGTCGTCGGGGCCATTATCACACAGCGCAGCCGCCGCGCGCCGGAGGAAGACGCCCCGCCGGGCGCAAGCCTTCTGATCTGGCCGGAGGACGCTCAGAGAAGCGCCTCGCCTGGAAGGGCTGAGTTCTCTAAGGACACTGTACCGCCTAACGACATTGAATTTCGCTCCGCCCTCACGGCGGATCTTCTGGAGCTTTCTCACGGCGCTGAAAGTCCTTCGAGGGAAAGTCTTCCATTGGCGGCCTCACCGTTGAGTCCGCTGGCAGGTGTTTTTCAGGAAGCAGCTCTGCCCGTCGTCCCAGAGACGCCCGCTCTAAACGTGGGCGTGCCCGTTTCGACGGTGGCGCCGATCAGCGCCCCAGACACTTTGAGCGGCGCCACTTATTCATCCATGGCGCCTCCCACCCACGGGGATTCCCCTTACGCCTTCGGAACCTCGGAAGAGGAGAAGCCGAAGCCCACTGTGGGACTTCTGCGGTGGAGCGGCAAGGCGGGCGCCATTCAGGTGGGAGGCCTGACCCTACGTGGACCCGTCACCTACTGGTCTGAGGGACCCAGCGCCACGCCGGAGCTTTGTTGCGTCGACGTCACGCTCCCAGTGGATTTTCCCCAGGGAGAGAGCGCTTTCCCCACAGAGAGCGCGAACTCTTACGCTGAAATGACGCCTCTCCAGCGAGGAACCTATCTCTTATGGCTGGCTGGAGGGCGGATTCAGCCGCCGTCCAACATCACCTACCCTGTCCTCTGGCTGTACGGGCTGGAGCGTCGCGTGCTGGTTGACCGTCTCGACGTCAGCATCTGTGTGGGTGAGGCCCTGCGCCTGCTACCCCTGATACGCTGGGAGACCCTGCGGCAAAACCTGATCCGCTTCATCTCCTGGATGACGATCAAGGCGTGGCTGCCGGAGGACCACATTATGGCCTTCTGCCGAGGGCTTCCCGTCGTGCCCATAGAAATATTGAATCTGCTGTTGCGCTCCTACGCGGACACGAAACTGCCCCTGCCCTCGGTCGTGGCCTTCACGCTGATGCGCGGTTCCTCTTTTGCGGCGAACCGGGGGATTGGGGTGGGTCATCCCCCTGTGGCCCAAACAGAGGAACACGTAACGGCGTTTGGGATACGTTACAAGACTCGCTGTCCAGGTGGGCTTGTGGTACCTAAGTCCAAACATACCCTCAGTGTGGCCTATACCCCCACCAACCCGAAGCTGGCGCGCGGTAAAAACACGGCTGGGGGTGTTTTGGAGCTCCCTGACTTTTTTAAAGACCCCACCGCCCTGTTGCCATTGGCCGAAGCATGGGGGGAGTTTCTGGAGGACATCGCGCCGTCGCCCTCCCTCGACGCTGCTGGAGAGTTGGAGGCCCGTCCCGACTGGGACGCTTTTCTCCGCCGCCTCATGAACCTGCCTCCTACGGACCCAGACAACCCTCCCGCCGAGCCCCTGACCATCCCTGGACCTGTGACCACAAGCCTCGCAACGCTGGCGGACTTGCTGCGCATTGAGCATCCAAGCCAGGAAGAAGACGGGAAGAAAAGCAGGAGTCGCAAAAAGCCCGGCGCGGTAGATCGAAAGAAAATCCGCGACGCCGCGCGGGTAGAGGGTTTTCTGGTGCTGCCCGACCTGGGCATCGCGGGAAAAGAGTACCAGTGGGACGATCCCGTGGTACTGGCCTCATTTCCAGCGGGAACACGTCCGTCCATCGAGTACAACGCCGCCGCTCTGCTGCTGGAGTACGCCTTGATCTTGGAGTCCGCCATAACCACGGATGCCGTTAAGCCGGTAGCATCCGAGTCCCAGGAGGCCCCACCCACGAAGAAGTTTTCGGTGTCCTTAATGAACCGGTTGAGCGAGTGTTTCTCCCTGGAAGACGACGATCGCGCGCGGCTTGCGGCGCTGTCTGACGTCGTTCTGTCGTCGGGGACGGACCCGGAGAACATCGGGGAGTGCTTGCAGTTCTGGCTCCAGCCCGACCAGAGGGAGCCCGTGAGGGACCTCTTGGCGTACCTGTTGCTGCCTGACGCCGCCTCAGACGCGCTGCCCGACGCTCAGGCCCGACTCCGCGCTATCCGCAGGTCGCTCAACACGCGGCAAAAAGAGGCCGACGGCACACCCATTCAACCCTTGGAGCTTGGTGAGAAGGTCAGAAAAATTTTAGCTCCTTTGTTTAAAGATTGATGGGGTTTTAGAGTCATTGGCTCTTTTACGCGCAAAGTTTTTACCGTTTATATCCGGCTTTGGGTCTCGTATTTTTGCGTACAACTATGCAAATCGCTAAGGGGGCGTGGAGATGTTTGAATATGTGATTGTAGCGGATGACTACACGGGCGCGGCGGAGACGGCGTCAAAGTTCACGAATGGCGGGTACCGCGCCGCCATCGCGCTGGATTCCGGCTCTCTGGGCCCACCGCGCAACTGTGAAGTTGTGGCGCTGAATACGGAGACCTTCTCGTCTCTCCCCAGCGAGGCGGAACGGCGGCTATCTATCGTGACCCGTTCCCTGATTCCGTGGAAGGACAGCGCCGTGTTCTTCAAACGTGTGGACGCGGCCTTGCGCGGGAACGTGGGGATCGAGGTCCGCGTCCTTGCCCGCGAGCTGGAGCCCGACCTCGTCGTGGCCGCACCGGGACTTTCCCGTGGACGCCGGGCGCTGGAAGAAGGGATGACCTACATGGAGTCGCAAGACGCGCCAGAGGCCGGGTTAGAGCGACGTGGACCCGCCTCCCTCGCGGTCACAATCGAGGCGCTGCGCAAGGAGGGTTTTCATCCGGCGGAGGTCTGTTTGAACGACGTCCGAGATAGTAAGGTCGCGGAATTTGCCGCGCGGAAAGGGTGTTTGTGTTTTGACGCCGAGACCGATGAGGACTTCAAGGCCATCGTACAGGGCATTTTGCAGACGACACAGGCTAAAAACGTTCTGTGGGTAGGGAATGTGGGACTCGCCGAAGCGCTGGCCACGGTACCGCGACCCTTCGTCGTCGTTGTGGGAACAGCGCACCCGCGCAGCATTCGCCAGGCCCGTCAGCTTCTGGACCACGCGGCGGCTTATCCCGTCCAGATTGACGCGGGGAGCCTGCGGGACGGGGTCGGTCTGGAGTCCGAGCGCATCCGGGCTGTGGAAGAGGCGGAAAACCTGCTGCGCTGTGGGCAGTCGATTCTCCTGGCAGCGACGGTTGGCGGGCGTTTCGTTCAAGGTGGGTACCCCAGCGGCAACCTGGACGGTTTTCTGAGTTTCGTTGCGGACGCCGTGCGTGAGATCATGGGACGCGTGCGCATTGGCGGGCTCTGCGTCACTGGCGGGGACTGCGCCGCGCGGATCGCGCGGAAAGCCAGAGCGGAAAGCGTTTCCGTAGTGGAGGAAATTCAGGAGGGCATCACCCTCTCACAATTCATCGGCGGCCCCTTTCATGGCCTACCCCTCGTCACAAAAAGCGGCGCCTTAGGCGGAGACCGAGCCCTCCTCCATTGTATGGAGTTCCTCACAGGGCAAGCTAGGGCGCGAATACACTGTTAGAGTCACGGGCTCTTTTTATGAACAAAATTTTTGCAGTAGTTATAAGTTTTTTTATACGCTATTTTGGAGTTCGTAATTGTGTAATCCGCTGTGGAAAATACCGAAAACTGTTCGTAAAACAGTAGCAGCAAAGAACAGGACTTACCCTAGCTTGCGCACGTGTTGGGCGTGCCACCACAAAAAATTAAGGAGGCTTCCGCCTCCTTCTTATTCCCTTTGCCGCAAGTTGCTTGCTACTGGGAAATCGCGCCCACAGGACACGACGAAACGCAACTTCCACACTCAATGCAGGCATCAGCATTGACCTTTGCTTTCCCGCCGTCGATGACGATGGCCTCAACGGGACAAGTTCCCACACATGCCTCGCAGGAGACGCAAGTGCTGTCCGCCACTACCGCTTTTGCCATGAAAAAGATCCCCTTCCTGATTTACTGGATATTGCCATACTCTTCGCGACGCGAAAAAACCTACTCTAGAAGCTATTATATCATGACTC
Organism: Synergistaceae bacterium; assembly: GCA_031280635.1. GTDB lineage: Bacteria > Synergistota > Synergistia > Synergistales > Aminobacteriaceae > JAITGK01. Next base: position 154 of record JAITGK010000148.1, on the reverse strand, counting down.
AACTTTTACATATAATACCAATTTGCAATCAGGGGTCTAAGAGCTCCTAACATAACCCACCTGTTTGGGCCTTCAGGCTATAAAGCAATTTTTATAAATGCAGTATTTCAAAGTAAACTTTATCAAGATAGCATGGTTATGATAGATACTCTAA
>JAITGK010000105.1 GCA_031280635.1 Synergistaceae bacterium | reverse complement strand
CGGGTTTCATCGCCCTCGTAAGCCCTGTCCATCAGCATGGGGACGCCCGGGAATTTTTCGCCAACCTCCTCTATCAAGACTCGCCCTTCGGGGCCGTCGTGGCATTCCCCTTCAGAGAGGCGCGTTTCAACGATGACCTTATCATCCGCGGACACCACATGAAGCTTGGTGTTCCAGCCTCCTTTCGACTTCCCAATGGACTGCTTCCCTCTTTTTTTAAAGCGCCATGGGCATCAGGACGCGCTTTGCGTGAAGGGCTGTCAAGCGCAAGTATTTCAACGCGGACGGCAATTATCTCCTCCGCCCGCGGGGCGGCAAAAACCCTCCGCGTCACGCCGTTTTCAGCCCAGCGCTCGAAACGCCCGCACAGCGAGTTCCAGTTTCCGAATTCGGCCGGCGAGGCCCGCCATTCGCAGCCGTTTTCGGCCATATAGAGAATATCCGATATGAACGTGAAATTGTCGATCTTCACGTTCCCGCGCTGACGTGGAAAGTAAGGAGATATACGCTCAAATTGCTCTTTCGTTATATTCATATTGCTAGTTTATCATAAAAATTATTTGTATCAACAGAATCTAGTGGAGAAACTCTGGTCAAAGGTAAAAGGTTATCTACGTAAAGTGAAAGAACGGAGTGAAGAAGCGCTTTTTGAAGCAATTGGAACAGCGTTGAGAACGGTTACCGCGCAAGATGCTCAAGGCTAGTTTGATTACTCTGGCTATTACTCATAATTATGAAAAACGCTATAGACCTACATAGAGAACCAACATGACGATGATGACAGTATAAAAATAGAGTCCGACTTTCAGTCGTAAACTTCAGATGGCTTTAGCCATGGAACTTTAAGCGGGCTTTAGCCGGTAATCGTTGAGTGTCGCTTAAAATCAGTTTAAAATGACATATGGGGCATAATTTGTTAATTTACGCGCTCCAAACCGCTAAACTTTCGACGGATAACACCGCGTTATGTTGGATTGGAGATTTGGGATAAATCTCTCCGCTGGAGTCTTTTGTGGAGAGATGGTATCATAATAAAATTCTCGTGATGACGTTATCTAGCAATTATGAAAAACGAGTATGACGTCAAATGTTTGTGGAGAGGAAAGCGACTATGAAAACAAAGCTTAACGGGCGCGTCTCCTGGTTGATGGCGTTGACGGCGGCTCTGGGCATTGTGGGCGCGGCAGCGTTGGGCCCGTTTTTTGTGACCTACGAAGAACACACGTGCTGCGGGGAAGGATGCCCTGTTTGCGCGCAAAATAAAAGTAGTATCAATGGTTTAGGGTATTTCCCTCCCCTTCTAGCCACGCCAGCGTTTTCTACTCGCGTCCTCCTGGCTTACCTGCCTAAGCTCAGTGCCCCCAAGGGAATGAGCACCCTGGTGGAGGCCAAGGTGAGGTTGAACGAGTGAGCGCCTCTTTGTTGTTTGAAACGTTACCTCACAAAAAACACCAAAAACATCAAAAACAAAGGGAGGAGTTACAATGCGAAAAATCGTATCCGTTTTGGCGGTTGTGTGGTTTTTTTGCGTTTACGGCGCGGCGGCAGGCGCGGAAAAAGGCGAAAAACTGAAGGTCATGACAACCATTTTCCCGGTCTACGACTTTGCCCGAGCCGTGGCTGGGGACAAGGCGGAAATCTCTATGCTGGCGCGGCCAGGAGCGGAGATTCATACCTTCGATCCTTCCCCCAAGGACATCATCGAAATTCAGAACGCCGACGTCTTCATCTGCGTGGGCGGCGAGAGCGAGTCCTGGGTGAACGTACTGCTGAAATCCATGCCAGGCAAAACGGCGCTGCGTCTGATCGAGCATGTGAAGGCCGTGGAGGAGGAGCTTGTGGAGGGAATGCAGCCAGAGGAAGAGGAGGAGGAAGGGGTCTACGACGAGCACATTTGGACCTCACCCCGAAACGCCGCGTTGCTGGCGCGGGTCGTGGCGGAGACCTTGAGCGGGGCGGACCCGACCAACGCCTCTTTCTACCGGAAAAGCGCGGAGAATTACGCGGAAAAGATCGGGGTACTGAGCGAGAAATTCCGAACCCTCGTGGCCTCCGCCAAGCGAAAGACAATCTTGTTTGGCGATCGATATCCTTTCCGATATTTCTCCGACGAGTTCGGGCTGGAATACCGCGCCGCCTTTCCCGGTTGCGCCGTGGAGGGAGACGCCAGCGCCGCGACGGTGGCCTACCTAGTGAGGTTCGCCAAGCGTGAGAAAATCCCCGTGGTCTACACCCTGGAGTTCAGCAATGGGAACATCGCCCGTACCATCGCTGGGGAGACTGGGGCGGAGGTTCTTACCCTGCACTCCTGCCACAACGTGACCAGGGAGGAATTCCAGGCAGGCGTCACCTGGCTGGATCTGATGAAGAAGAACCTGGAGAATTTGAGGAAGGGGCTTTATTAGATGCTGGATTGCCGGAACGTGAGCGTTTCCTACGACGGCAAGCCCGTGGTGGAAGACATTAGTTTCGGACTCGCCCCAGGCGACTGCCTCCGCGTCGTCGGTGAGAATGGCTCGGGCAAGAGCACGCTCATGAAAGGACTTTTAGGTCTCCTCCCCCTATCCGGGGGGGGAACCGTGTTTCGCGTGAGTCGGGATGAGGTCGGCTACCTGCCTCAGCAGACCCCAGCGCGAGGGGATTTTCCAGCGAGCGTGATGGAGGTGGTGCTGTCCGGGCGGCTCAACCGGCGGAGATTTTCCCCTTTCTACACGCGCCGCGATCGCGCCAGCGCTGAGGAGAACATGGAGCGCCTGGGCATCGCCTCCTTGGCGGGCAAGCCCTACCGCGCCCTGTCCGGGGGACAGCAACGGCGCGCCCTTCTAGCCCGCGCTCTCTGCGCCGTCGGCAAGTTATTGATGTTGGATGAACCCTCGGCGGGCCTGGACCCCCTCGCCGCCTCCCAGGTGGACGCGCTGCTCGAAAAGCTCAACCAGGAGGGCATGACCCTTATAGTGATTTCTCACGACCTAAAAAGCGCCGCGCGCCCGGGCGGCAAAGTCCTCCACATGCGGAAGAAGACCCTGTTCCTCGGTCCGTCGGAGGACTATGCCAAGACTGCCCTGTACCGCCATATGACCGCGCCGGAGGGGGGGCGCGGGTTTTGATCGAGCTTTTCGCGGAGCTTTTCTCCCACGCTTTCGTCATCCGAGCGCTGGTGGTGGGTACCCTGGTGGCCCTGTGCGCGGCGCTCTTGGGCGTGACGCTGGTGCTCAAGCGTTGTTCCATGATCGGGGACGGACTCTCCCACGTGGGGTTTGGGGCCCTGGCCCTCGCCATGTCCCTGAAACTAGCCCCTCTGGAGGTGAGTCTGCCTGTCGTGCTCCTGGCCGCGTTCCTGCTGTTGCGCGTCAGCGAGAGTTCCAAAATCCGAGGGGACGCGGCGATAGCCCTCATATCCAGCAGCTCTCTGGCTGTGGGTGTGGTAGCGCTCTCCATGACCACCGGCATGAACGCCGACGTGTGCAACTACATGTTCGGCTCAATTCTGACCATGACCAAAAGCGACGTGGCGTTGAGCGTCGTGGTCGCCGTTGCCGTGCTGGCGCTCTACCTTCTCTTTTACAGCCAGATCTTTGCCGTGACCTTCGACCAAGACTTCGCGCGAGCCACAGGCGCGCGCGCGGGGCGCTACAACACTCTGGTCGCCCTCCTGACCGCGATGGTCATCGTCGTGGGAATGCGTATGATGGGAGCCATGCTGATTTCAAGTCTTATCATTTTCCCCGCGCTGACGGCCATGAGGGTGTTTTCCAGCTTTCGCGGAGTGACGCTCTGCGCGGCGACGCTCTCCGTCGCGTGCTTTTTTGTCGGCGTTACCTTATCTTTCGCGCTGTCCACGCCCACGGGAGCTAGCGTGGTGCTGGTCAACCTGGCGGCCTTCTGCCTGTTCTGGCTAGTGGGGCTTCTGTGGAAACGCTGAAGGATTCTCGGTAGTGTCGTGAATTTGTTGATAGGCTTCTTTTATTCCTTGATTTACGCGAGTTCAGAGACTTATGTCAACAAATTCAACATATTACCTTTTAATGTATAAGTGTCTTTGAGGTTTTTATGTTAAATGATGCAAACCCAAAGTTTTTATAGGAGGAAAACATGACGAAAAAATTTTTCCCTGTCGCGTTCTTGGCGGTGTTGTTGGGCGGAATCGCCTGGGGCGCGGATCCGGAGGTTATCGTGATCCGGGAAAAACTGTTCATTCAACAGTGCAACGACGTGTACCTAAACCCGGACGACTACCTAGGCCGCGCCATTAGGCTGGAGGGCGTTTACGGAGAGCTGACTGGTGAGAAAAACGGTGAAAGCCTAAGCTACGTCTACCGCGTTGGCCCCGGTTGCTGCGGCTACGACGGAGTGGCGGGATTCCGGGTTTTTTATAACGGCGAATCCAAGCCTGGACAAGGCGCTTGGGTTGAAGTCACGGGAACCGTGGAATTGCTGCCTCCTGGCGCGGAAGACGTTGTGGCGCTGCGCCTTTCCCAGCTCAAAGTCCTTGAAAAACGCGGAGCGGAGTATGTGAGCGACTAAAACTTCGCGATATTTAGTGCCGTTTGTCAGTGACGTTTGGCACTTGCGTTTCTCCGTATATTAAGCTACATTACGTACTATGTTCGAGAAGGGGGGGCTGGCTAAAGATGTTTTTTTAGGTTTTCGCTGAAAAGGCGGAAAAGTACGAGCGGGCGCCGGGACTAAACGGCTGTGGAAGTTTGATTTTTTTCTTTTCGTAACATATCTTTCTAAATCATTCTAAAAGGAGTGGAACAAAATGGCGGACGAGAAACGCATGAAAGAGGTATTTTCTGACGAGGCCTTTGTGAAGTCGCTGCTGACGCTGGAGACCCCCGAGGAAGTGAAGGCGGAGTTGAAAAAGAAGGGCGTCGACCTGACCGTGGACGAAATTTTGTCTATCCGTGAGACGCTGGTGAAGAAAGCGGAAGGCAAAGAGCTGACCGAGGAAGATCTGGAAAAAGTGGCGGGAGGCTCCGTAGTGGGGATTGCTATAGGCATTGGTGGTCTCCTTATAGGGGCGGGATCGTTTGTAAATGATCTTACGCGCGGCCGGTGGTAAATCCGGTTTCAAACGGAGATATTCGCGGAATTCGCGCGGTGCGCGTGTCCATGCGTGAGGAAACCGAAATCGGTCGTTTCCGCCGGAATATGATTCGCCTTACCCGGCAGGCCGCCTTGGATCGAGAGTTTCGCGATCTATGTCTCAAAGACGGCGGTCGCGCGTACAGGGAACTAACGGGAGAGATTTTGCCCGAAAGGTACGCGCTTCGCTTCGCGGAACCGGGTAAAGTCCCGGGCGCGGAGCGCCAGATTTGCCTGTTGCCGGAGTATTGGGCGCCAACTTGGCTGGGGTAAAAATCGCCGATATCGCTGTACGTATGTGAGCAAAAAACAAAGTGTTTTGTGTCTAAAACCGAACGGCTGTAGAAGGGTATCCTCAACCGTTCGGTAATTTTTCGCTAGAGCATGTTTAAAAACCAACTAATTCCAACGAAAATTAGCCATTTTTGGACACTTTTTAACGTATTTTAGTGGCTAAAAGTGACTAAAGAGGAATTTTAAAACACACCTTAAGAAGAGTGAAGTAAAATGGCGGACGAGAAACGTATGAAAGAGGTATTTTCTGACGAGGCCTTTGTGAAGTCGCTGATGGCGCTGGAGACCCCCGAGGAAGTGAAGGCGGAGTTGAAAAAGAAGGGCGTCGACCTGACCGTGGACGAAATTCTGTCTATCCGCGAGGCGTTGGTGAAGAAAAC
>JAITGK010000092.1 GCA_031280635.1 Synergistaceae bacterium | reverse complement strand
CGATATTCAGTTACAGCCCCAACGAGGACGACCCGGAGGACGCGCTGCCGGACGAGGATTTCGAGAACGAGAGACTGTCAAAACCTGACCGCGATTTTCTTGAAGAAGCGATTTCTGACTACAATAAAGCATTTAATACAAATTTTGACGCATCGGCGGATAAATTCCAGAACTACTACAAAGACCTGTCGCAGAGGGTAAAGAGTCGCGAGATAGACCTTTTGATCGTTGTCAATATGTTCCTCACGGGCTTTGACGCGGCGACGCTCAACACGCTTTGGGTGGACAAGAACCTAAAACAGCACGGATTGATCCAGGCGTTTTCCCGTACCAACCGTATACTCAACAGCGTTAAGACATTCGGCAATATCGTCTGTTTCCGCGACCTGAAACAGGCGACCGATGGCGCGATAGCCCTGTTCGGCGACAAGGACGCGGGCGGAATCGTCCTGCTCAAAACATATGACGAGTATTACAACGGTTACGATGAACAGGACGAGCATAGACCCGGCTACGCCGAACTCATCGCGGAGCTTACGAGGTCATTCCCACTCGGCGCCGCCATCCTTGGCGAAGAAGCGCGGAAAGATTTTATTCGGCTCTATGGCGCAATTCTCCGGCTCCGCAATATCCTCACGGCGTTTGACGGCTTTGCCGGGAATGAGATATTAAGCGACCGCGATTTTCAGGACTACCAGAGCGTTTACATCGACCTCTATCAAGAACTGCGCCCAAGAGCGGGCGGCGACAAGGAAAACATCAACGATGATATCGTTTTCGAGTTGGAGCTTATCAAGCAAATTGAGGTTAACATCGACTATATTCTCATGCTCGTAGAGAAGTACCATGCGTCGAACTGTACTGACAAGAGCATACTCACGGCGATTGGTAAAGCCATCAATTCGAGTATCGAACTGCGAAGCAAGAAAGGATTGATTGAGGGCTTCATTGAAAAAGTGAATACCAGTACGAAAGTGGACGACGACTGGCGCGGGTTTGTGCGGGAGAAGAAAGAGGAAGATTTGTCCGCGCTCATTAAAAGCGATAAGTTAAAAGAAGAAGAAACGCGGCGCTTCATCGACATTGCTTTCAGGGACGGCACGCTTAAAACAGCAGGTACTGACTTTGACAAAATCCTGCCGCCCATGTCTCGCTTCGGCGGCGGCAATCGCGCCGCGAAGAAGCAAGGCATTATCGAAAAACTGATGGGATTTTTTGAGAAGTATTTGGGGTTGACGTAACAGGATACTCACCTCCTTCCCGTCTATAGCGGATTGTACAATCACGCGCGAAAATAAGAGAAAGACCAAAAGCCGGATATAAACGGTAAGAACTTCGCGCGTAAAAGAGTCAACGATTATAGTAGGCATAATTTATAAGTACGTATTTATTATATGTATTAGAGGTGGCATAGATTGTGATCTCATCACGAAGCCAGCGGAACCAAAATCTCCACGGTGTCGTGGAACCGCAAGTCTCCAAGCGAGGAGTTGAATTGGACGAAAATGGAACTCGGGCCGCGTATCACATCGTGAATCGGCGCCCGCCGCGGGCCGGGCAATCGCGCCTGACCTACACGGCGGTTCCCGCGTTCGGAAAAAAAACAGGACGGCGCGGCGCGGCGCGCGTCATGCCCTTCGAGCGGACAAGTCAGCACCGGGGCGTACTGTTGTATGTGGTTTTGGTAACGGCAGCGAACATAACCGATGAAAAGATATTAGACAAGCTCTTAGAGGTTTCGAGCGTTGAAAACGGCGCGGGCGCGGATAGCGAGTCTTGACGACGCCGGGGAGGCGCTGTGGGAGACGGGCGGACGGATCCACGACCGGGCGGGGGGCGCCGCTTGTTCTTGGGCCTGCGGCCTTGCGGAAAAACCGCTTTTGGCGCTTCTGCCCGACGCGCGGCAGGCCGCGGACTTTACTTCCGACCGGAAAACGCTTTTCCCGGGCGTTCCCTCTCATTTTCTGAATGAGTTGCCCTTGACTGTGCAGACCATCGGAAGTCGCCCCCTGCTCTTGCAGCGGGGGGATACGATCCAGCGCTGGCTTCGTGAGGGCGGCGTGTTGACGGCTACGCCCGGCGCCGTGATGGCTCCGTGCCTTCTGGGCGACGGGGAGTTCCCCCTCAAGCGCGGCGAGGACTACGCGAGAGACCGCGTTACCGCTTGGCTGGAACGCGGCGGCTATCAGCGGTCGGAGCTGGTCTGGTCTCCTGGTCAGTACGTGACGCGGGGGTTCATTATAGACGTGTTCGACCCTGTCCACGCTCTGCCCCTGCGGTTCGAATTCTTCGACGAGACCCTGGAACGCGTATGCTCCTTTCATCCCGGAACGCAAAAGAGCGTCGCCGATCTGGACGGCGTCGAGTTGCACAGCGTCAGCGCCGCGAAGAGCGCTACGTTTGTCTCTCTCTTGCCCTCAGACACTCGCGTGGTGCTGGTGGAACCTCAGAAGATAGAGAACCAGGCTGGGTCGTACCACTGGCTGTGGGAGGAGCTTCGTGAGGAGGCTGGCGTCCCACCGATTTTGGAGTGGAGCGAGTTTTTCGCGACGGTACTGGCCCGCTGCCCTCGTCTGCGAGTGACTCGCGCTGTGGAAATGGCCGACGTGGAACTGGACATTGATGACTGCCCCCCCTTCAAAGGAGACCCCTCCCCCCTGTTAAACCTCTGCGAGGACCTGCGCCGGCGCGGCTGCCGTATTGAGGCGATCACGTCCAACCCTCGCTTCTTGGATAAGGAGAACGGCCCTTTCGCCTCCATGCCCTTTATTCAACTTCGGGAGGGTCAGCTTTCCGCTGGCTTTGTGGACCGCGCCGCGAAAAGGGCGTTCCTCTCGGACAGGGAGCTTTCTGGCGTGACGGCGCTCCCGCCTGGCGCGTCGTGGCGTGTTCCCACGGAGTGGCGCGACCGTCTGACCAGCGGCCAGCTCGTGGTTCATGACGACTACGGCGTCGCGGTGTTCCGGGGCGTGGAGGAGACCGTCCTGAGCGGGGAGACTTTCGATGCCATAACGCTGGAGTTCGCGGGGAACAAGCGTTTGTTGGTCCCCGTGCTTCAGTTCCACAAACTGACGCCCCTGAGCGAGCACGAGGGGGACGAAACGCCCCTGGACGCGCTGAAGAGCTCCCGCTGGAAAAAGTCGGTGGAGAAAGACCAGGAACGGGCGAAGGAGGAAGCCCGGATACTGATGGAGCTTTTCGCGCGTCGGGGGCTGGAGCGCCGCGAGTCGCCGGGGAACGCCGTCGGCCTCTATCAGGACTTCGTCGCGGCCTTCCCCCACCTTGAAACGGCGGATCAGCTCAAGGCCGTGGAAGACATTATGGAGGATCTAAACCAGCCCTTCCCGATGGATCGCCTTCTGGTGGGGGATGTGGGCTTCGGGAAGACGGAGGTAGCCATGAGGGCCGCGTTTCGAATGGTACTAGCGGGTCGTCAGGTCTGCGTCTTGGCGCCGACCACCATTCTCGCGCAACAGCACTACGCCACCTTCGCCTCGCGCATGGCCGGGTTCTCCGTGAACATTGGCCTTCTGTCCCGCTTCGTGACGAAGGTGAAGGCGGCGCGGGTGCTGGAAAACGCCATGAGCGGCGTGGTTGACATCGTGATCGGTACCCACAAGCTCCTGCAAAAAGGCATCAAGTTCCGTAAGCTAGGGCTTTTGGTGATCGACGAGGAGCACCGCTTCGGGGTCATGCACAAGGAGACGCTGAAACGGGTTTACGGCATGGTGGACATTTTGAGTCTCTCAGCCACGCCCATCCCACGCACGCTGGCCCTCTCGCTCCGAGGGCTGCGGGGGATCTCCGTGCTCTCCACTCCGCCCAGCGATCGCCTTCCCGTCATCACCTTCGCGGGACCCTGGCAGGCGGCTCTGGCGCGCAAGGCCATTGCCCACGAGTTAGCGCGGGGCGGTCAGGTGTACTTTGTCACGAACCGCGTCTCCCGCATGGAGCGGCAGATGACCACGTTGTCGGCCTTCTTCCCAGAGGCGCGCATCCGCATAGCCCATGGCCAGATGCCGGAGCGGGAGCTGGAAAACACCATGCTGGACTTCTACGGCGGGAAAATCGACGTACTGCTCTGTACCACCATCATTGAGAGCGGGCTAGACGTGGGAAACGCCAACACGATCATCGTGGACGACGCGCAAGAGCTGGGCCTGGCCCAGATGTATCAGCTTCGCGGGCGCGTGGGGCGGCGTGGGGAAAACGCCTTCGCTTACTTCTTCTATCCTGAAAAAGAGGCCCTCCGCAAGGAAACCGCTGATCGACTGGAGGCTATATCAAGCCTGACGGGGCTGGGGTCGGGTTATTCGCTAGCCCGGCGCGATCTGGAAATACGGGGCTCCGGGGAGTTTGGCGGAACACGGCAGCACGGAAGCGTCAAAACTGGCGGCTTCCACTTCTTTTACCGTATGCTGGAGCAGGAGATTGCCCGGCTGCGGGGGCGGGTCTCGCCCCAAATGGAGCTTTCTTTCGACCAAGGAGGAAGCGTCCCGGCCTTTTACATCCCCCAGAACAACGTTCGCGTAACCCTCTATCGCCGTCTGCTCAAGGCCGACAGCCTGGAGGAGATCACCGCTCTCCGACATGAGATGGAAGACCGCTTCGGTCCGTTGCCGGAGCCTGTTCGTTACCTGGCCGACTTAACCGCGATACGTAACCGAGGCGGCGCGGTCGGACTGCGTACCGTCTCCGTCACGCGGCAAGAGACAAGAGTAAAGGGGGATTTGAAACACATCGCCCCAACCCTCAAAGCCAAACGGGGCTGGACGCTCCTGGGGGAAAGCGCCCTGGGTCCAGGCGGACCTGCTGGAGCGAAGGATCTCGCGGAATCCCTATATTAGAGCTGTTGACTCTTTTACGAACAAAAAACAAAATTTTTGCGTAAAATGGAGTTCTTAGGGGCCCACGGCCCCTAAGTGGGGTATGGGGCAAAGCCCCATAGAGGCGTCTCGCTTTCCTAGAAGGCGCGCAGAACCTCGGTTTCTTTCGGCATAACGGTCAGCCGCTCAGTTTGGAAAAATCGACGTGGCAGTAGCCTCCAGGGTTTTTTTCAAGATAATCTTGATGGTATTCCTCGGCGGCGTAAAAGTTTTCCAGCAACTTCAGCTCCACAGCCAAGGGACGGGAGTACTTGACCTGCTCGACCGCGAACACCTTTTTAGCGGCTTCCCTCTCCTCTGGCGTCAGGTAATAAACGCCCGTGCGGTACTGCGCGCCGCAGTCCTCTCCCTGACGGTTGACGCTCAAAGGGTCGATGATGGTGAAAAAGATGGTCAGCAACTTCTCCAAGGACGTCTGATTGGGGTCGTACAGAACCTTCACCGTCTCAGCGTGGCCGGTGTTCTTGCGGCAGACCTCCTCGTAGGTAGGGTTGACCGTCGTCCCGTTGGCGTAACCCACCGTGGTGTCCACCACGCCCAGCACACGAGCCATGAAGGCCTCCACTCCCCAAAAACATCCGCCCGCGAGGTAAATTTTTTCGAGCGTTCCTTTATCGAACGCCACGTTGGGTTTGGGCGGCAAGACCTTCCGTTCCCTGTTTGTTTCCAATATGACATGGCCTCCTTGATTAGAGCCGTTGACTCTTTTACGCGCAAAGTTTTTACCGTTTATATCCAGCTTTTAGTTTCTTATTTGAAAGTGTTGCCCAAGTAATGATCATATTGCGACAAATCCGCGTGTCATATGGTTTTTCAACACGTGTGTCATTATTTTTGAAAATCATTGTGCTGCAAGTGTTTAGTTTAAAA
>JAITGK010000065.1 GCA_031280635.1 Synergistaceae bacterium | reverse complement strand
GCGTGGGAGAGCGCGGGAAAAAGGTGAGAAGCGTGAATAGCGTAGCCAATCCGTTTAAATTCGCGGAGTCTTGCATGTTCGCTTATGTTGAGAACCTAGCGCGGCTAGATGTGCTACGAGATGATTTAGAAGCGGCGAAACGCCAATCATCGATTAAAGCGCCAAACTATGACGGGACTCCGCCAACTATGGGGTATATCGATAATATCCCAGGACGTATTATAAAGGCGGAGGCGCTTGAGCGGCTTATACTTGACCTTGAGAGATGGACGAAGCCAATAACGCGCTTGCTGCGTGACTTGGAAAACCCCCACAGCTCACCGAAGCGCCAGGAGATGCTTAAGATTTTGCGGGTTCGCTATATTCACGGTAATACATGGGATAGGACTATAGCGCTTCTCAAGATGCCACGAGATACCTTTTCGGAACGACGAAAAGAATTGGTAAAAACGGTTATTAGGTATATGGGTCTTGAGTCCCGGACTAAAATCGGACTAAAATCGGACTAGATTTTATGATTTTGATGATTTATTATTATGCTGGTTTTGACGCGCGCCCGGGCGGGTAACTGCCCGGGGCCGTTTTATTTCACTAGCGCGGCCTAGTCGTATGAATGGAAAGACGGCTATTTCATGGGAGAGTATATTGAGTGGGAAGAGCGTTTCAGGAAATACCGCCGCTGGGTTTAATACCCTCACAAGTCGTTTTTTTGGCGAAAAAATCAGGAGGATATAGTCATGGTCGAGACGAGCGGTTGTTTTGATTTCAATAAGAAGCCACTCAAAATTTGGAGTATCTGGCCGTCCATGCCTGTGCCCCTTGAGGTGAGTGTATATGGACGTTGCGGCGGCGGCTGTCTTTATTGTTTCGCTAACCTGAATCGCGACGCCGCTGGAAGAAGGCCAAATTACATCAACCCTATTGAAAAACTCATAGAGAAAATGTCGCGGGACATGGGGAACGAGTACAGTCCCATTGGATATTTCCTGCGGAACAAGTACCCCATATGCTTGTCGAACACCACCGACCCCTTTCAGCCCATAGAGAGAAAATATCGCGCGTCCTTGGACTTTTTGAAATGGGCCGCCGCCATGAAACACCCGCTCGCCATCCAAACTAAGGGCGGGATTCTGGCCGACCCTGAGGAATTCGAACGCTACGCGCCGCTCATTCAGAAAGGCAAGGACACCGTCTACATCACCATCACGACCTTGGACGACGACCTTGCTGGGCGAATTGAGCCCGGCAGCCCCCCTCCCTCAGAGCGCCTGAAGCTCGCTGAGAAGTTTGCCGCCAAAGGGACGCCGGTGAGCGTGGGGCTCAACCCCTACGTGGCGGCCTGGACGCCGGACAAAGCCGCCTATTGCGAGGCCCTCGCTAACGTCGGGGTCAAGGGCGTTTGGTTCGAGTACCTGCACCTGTCGAAAAAACAGGTTCGAGTCCTGCCGGAGGCCCTCGCCCCGTACAAGGCTCACGCCAACCTCGCGGAAGACTTCTTGGCGGTTTTCCCTGAGTTGAAGGAGTGGTATCTCACCGCGCGAGAGCATGGGCTTATTTTCTACCCCGACATGTACATCGACGCGTGGATGGGGTATGTGTCGCCGTTCGCGGACTGCCACTCGGTTGACGACTACGGGCCGGGGGCTAGGCTGTTCACCTACCCAGGCGACTTCACGCGGCTGGTTCAGGACGTTTCCCATGACGGCCCGGCCTTCACCGGCGACCTGGAGTATAGGCCAGGCCGGAAGGTGTTGATTCGCTGGTCAAACATTGAGGCGTTTTTGAGGCTTTCGGGCCTTGAAAACCCACTGTTTGACACCAGCGATTTTTGGCTGCCTTACAACCTAAAACTCAAGGCGGATCGCCATGCCTGGACTCACGTTCTAGGCAAACGAGCGCGTTTTTACGACATCCTGCGCTACTTCTGGAACAACCCCGATGAGAACGCGCAGTTCTGTTGGGATAACCCGCTGTTGCAGGTTTTAGAGGACGCCGCGAGGGGTATCTGGATCGTCGATAACGACAAGAACGTTCAGGCGGTCTACAACCCCGATGTTCGTTTCAAGTCGCCGATACCAGAGGCTTACGACTACAACCGCTACAAGAAGCGAAAACACGAGTTTATTCATCTGGAGTGACCTGGGGGCGTGTATCGCCCCGTAAGGGGTGGTATGATGCCCGCGCGCGCTGGTAGGGATAAAAGCGGTAAAGGTAAAAACAATCAAAGCGAAAACAAGGAAGCGGAAAAAGTTGCTAAAAGATATAATATGAGTCCAGAAGAGCACAGACAGTTCCATGATGAAGTAACAAAGCAAAAATGGCGAAAAGAGAGAGAATCTCTCTAAGGCGGAGCGTAGAAAGAGAGGGCGAGGATGAAAGCGGAAGACGTTCTGAGCGTTAGAAACCGTATGCAACCTTTGTTAAATCAGCAACTTCAAAGTATTTTTAGATTTGAAGGTTTGTTATGCTTACAATTTGGGAAGCTCATTGAAAGTGAAGCACACTCTCCGAGACACTTACACAAAGATGAAAGTGGTAAAGTCACGGCGAAAAAGGTCTTGGTCGGCGAATTGAGACTGCATATCGCGAGCGCTTACCGAATTATCTGCGGTGACGAAATCGTTCTCGCGCGGGGCGATCGGTTCTATCCTTCGACCGGGATTGAGAAGAGGGCTAAGGCTGAAGGTCGCGCGCCCAATTGGGACACTGATAAATTCGATAAGATTGGCCACAACAAGCTGGACGAGACCATTGGCTTAAGGTTTCGGGAGCTTGCCGGCTTTGTCGTCGAAGCTGTCGAGGTCAACAGCTTCGGGGATTTGCGGATTAAATTCGCCAATGACTTTGTTCTTGAGGCCTATTCCGATTGCTCTCAACATGACGACGAGTGTTGGCGGTTCTGGCGTGAAGGCGACGACGACCATCTGGTTATCACCGGCACAGGCATAGAGCCGCCGGAAGAGAAACACGAGGAAGAATGAAGAAGACAAATAGAGCGATGATCTTCCCCCCCCGCCAGGGGGGTATTTTTTTAGGAGCTGAAATATGGCCAAAAAACAACTCGCCCCGGTGGTGATTCATCCGGCGGCGGTCGAGATGATACCCGCTAACCTCCTCTTCCTCAACCCGGACAACCCCAAAAAACCCATGTCGAAAAACAGGCTCAAGGGACTCAACCGCTCCCTCACGGAGTTCGGTCTGCGCGATATGATAAAGGTCGCCCCTCATCCGGAAGTCCCGGGGGCTTACCTCGTTTTGGACGGAAACACTCGCCTGGAGGCCCTGCGCTCCCGCGCCGAGGAAAACGTCAAAATCCCGTGCCTGGTTCACGCGGACTTGACAACCTACGAGAAAATCACCGCGTTCGTCCTGACCTTCGACCGCAACGTCAAGGCCTACGACGAGGACGCGGTATTTGACCAACTGCGGGCGCTGGTCGACGCCGGCGAGGACGTTGGGACGCTGGCCGAGCTGGTGAGCCTCCCCAACCTTCAAGAGTACCTCGATGAGGTTGGGAGATTCGACAACTCCAACTCTTTCGACCCTGAGTTCTTGTTCGAGCGGGACTCCCTCATTATCTCGGCGTCCAAAAAGGAAATTGACAAAATACGCGCCCTGCTGAGGAGCGTCAAAGGTAAAACGGCGCGGCATGAGCGCGTGAGTCTCATACTGAAGGACATCGACTCGGACGACGAGACGTTGACGCTTTTCTTGTCCGTCGCGGCTCGTATGAAGGGGGTGAGTTGACTTGGCAAAAAAGGAGCGAAAGGATTTGACGGCGCTTGCGACTAAAAAAAAACGCCGTACCTCGGCAAAAATCTCAAAACAGGAGATAGAGCAGGCCATAAAGGCCTCTGGAGGCATCATTTCCGCCGCGGCGGTTATCCTGTCAAAAGCCAAATCCGAGGCCCTGGGCAAGCCCTTTTCTATCTCACGGCAGGCCATCAGCGACCGCGTAAAGAAAGACCCGGAATTAGCCGAGCTCCTCGACCACTGCAATGAAAGCAACCTAGACCTGGCCGAGCTGGAGCTCATTAGGCAGATAAGAGAAGGAAACCTCACCGCGATAATTTTCTACCTCAAATGCAAGGGCAAAAATAGAGGGTACATCGAGAAAAGCAGAACGGAGCTCACGGGCGGCGACGGGGGCCCCGTGGCGCTCGAGCCGCCGAAGGTCAACCTCGGCGCGCTGACAGACGAGGAGTTGGAGACCTATGCCGCGCTCTCCGCGAAGGCGAGAGACAACCCCTCCGCCTGAGGAAGAATTCAGAAAAGAACGCGCCCGCCGCCGTCTCCTCGATTTCGTCGTCTACACCAAGCCCGATTATGAGGTCAATTGGCATCATGAGGTTATCTGCCGCGAGGTCGAAGGCCTGTCGCGCGGCCTCACGAGTCGTTTAATCCTCTGTATGCCCCCACGGCACGGAAAATCCGAGCTGCTCTCCCGCCGTCTTCCCGCGTTCATCCTGGGGCGCGACCCGGACGCGCGGATCATCGCGTGCTCGTACTCCTCCGACCTGGCGCGGTCGATGAACCGCGACGTACAGCGTATCATTGACGACCCCAGGTATCGAGAGCTCTTTCCAGGAACGACGCTTTCGAGCTCCAACGTTCGCGCTGTCAGCGGGAACTACCTCCGCAACAGCGACATTTTCGAGGTCGTGGGTCGAAGCGGGACATACCTGTCCGCGGGGGTGGGCGGCGGGATCACTGGGCGCGGGTTCGATGTTGGTATCATCGACGACCCCGTCAAAAACCGCGCCGAGGCCAACTCCCCCACGTTTCGAGAGCGGTTGTGGGACTGGTATCGTTCCACGTTCTATACCCGCCGCGAGAAGGACGCCAAGATCATCGTTATCATGACGCGCTGGCATGAGGACGACCTTGTGGGCCGGCTCCTGGAGCTCCAGGATTCCGACCCCTGGCGCGTCGTCTCCTTCCCCGCCGTCTTCGAGGGGGTGGACGGAACTACATACCCGGGGGACAAACGCTCCCCAGGGGAGGCCTTGTGGCCTGGGAAATTCCCGCCCTTCGACCTGGAGCGAATCAAGATAAACCTGGGCTCTTATGAATGGGCCGGACTCTACCAGCAGGCCCCCGCCCCAAGCGGCGGGGGTATTTTTATGGCTTCCTGGTGGATGAGCTACGACTACCCGCCAACCCAGTTCGACGAGGTGATTCAGTCCTGGGACTGCGCGTTCAAAAGCGCGGATACCAGCGACTTTGTTGTGGGTCAGGTCTGGGGGCGCGTCAAGGAACGATACTACCTACTCGACCAGGCGCGCGACCGTCTGGACTTTCCCCAGACCATCCGCGCCGTGAGAAACCTGTCCGTCAAGTGGCCGCGGGCGGTACTCAAGCTCGTTGAGGACAAGGCGAACGGCCCCGCGGTCTTATCCATGCTCAAGCGGGAGCTTCCCGGCCTCACGCCGGTTGAGCCGCAAGGCGGCAAGGAGGCCCGCGCCTACGCCGTCTCCGCGCTTGTGGAGGCGGGGAACGTGTTTATCCCGGCCCGCGCGCCGTGGAGGGACGACTTCATCGCGGAGGTGAGCGCGTTCCCCAACGGGCGCAACGACGACCAGGTGGACGCCATGACTCAGGCGCTCTCCAGGCTATCCAGGAAGAAGGGAGGTTGGAGTTTTATTGGTGGAAAACCTTAACGAGTACGAGCTTGGCGAGGCGTGGAAGGCCTTCCCCCCAACCGAGGCCGACGCCGCGCGGCTTCGCGAAGGCGAGGAGCGCGAGAAGCTTTACGAGGGACGCTTTGAAAATGTGTTGAGGCGCTGGACGGACATCAAAAAAAAGCGCCCGGAGTCCCCACGGCTGAAGCTCAACTTCTTTCGCGTGGTCTCGGACGAGTTCGCGAAGATGATAGTCGGAGAGAAACCGACCGTCACCGTGACGGCGAACGCGCAAGCGGTCATGGATGAGCTCTTTGAGGCGACGGAGCTGCGGACGAAGCTCTATCAGGCGCTGGTGATGGCAAGCGTTCAGGGCGGCGTGGCGCTCAAGGCGTGGCGCGACGCCGGTGGGGGCGTTCATATCGACCTCGCGCGGGACGGCGTGTACTTCCCGTCGTTCGACCCGGACGACGCCACTCGCGTTACAGGCGTCACGCTGGCTTGGGAACGCCTCGACAAAGACACGGGAAAGATGTTTCTCGTCCGAGAGGCGTACCGGCCTGGAGACTGGAAAAAAGACGTTCTAGACATGTCCGAGTGGCAAATTGACCCCATTCAGATGGCGAAGTGGTACCCGGAGGCCCCAACCGAATGGACTCCGACCGGTTACGACGGCATACCGGTGGAGTACATCCCAAACTATCAGCTCGCGGGGCGGTTTTGGGGCGAGTCGGACTACCCGGCGATACAGGATATCGTTGAGGAGATTATGACGCGCTTCTCGACCCTGGCCGACGTGCTGGACAAACACTCCTACCCCTCCAAGGTGGTGCCGCGGCAGGTGATAGACGAGGTTCGTGAGACCTCCCGGGACAGTTTGGCGAGAGAGGGGGCGTTTCCGCGTCAAGAGGCGGACGTTGTTACGGGTAGGGATAAAAACGCGCTCTCCTCGACGATAGACCTGTTTGGCGCCGAGCCTGGGGAAGACCCGGGCAACCTGCCGCGCTACGTGACGTGGGACGCCTCGCTGGCCTCGGCGTATCAGGAGCTGGAGAAGGCGTTCGAGCTGCTTTTGATAACGACGTGTCTGCCGCCGGAGGTGTTCGGGCTGTCGAAGTACGGCGTTTCGGAGTCGGGGCGGGCGTTGAGGTTCAGAAACACCCGAGCGCTGGCGGAGGCGAACAAGAAGCGACTGTTCATGCTGCCGCCGCTGAAGCGAATTATCCGCGCGGCGCTGGCGTTGTCTGGCTATTCGGTAGAGCTGAGGGATATTTCGATAGTGACGGAGGACGGTCTGCCCTTCGACCAGCTGGAGGCGACGCAAATCGCGGTCCAGCAGAAGGCGGCGGGCATAGCGTCGCTGAGGACGGCAATCCGCCTGATAAACCCCGACCTAACCAGCGCGGCGGTGGAGGACGAGGTGAGGGCCATCGAGGCCGAGCTTTCGTTTCTGTTGGACGGCGAGACCCCCGGTATTCCCAGAGGGGCGGTGAACCCCGATGGCGGTAATAGCCCGTAAGATACGCAAACCGTTGGCGCGCCTGCTTGAGCGGGAAGCGCGCGACATGGTCGAGATGTACCGGCGCTTCGCGGAGCGGGTGGACAAAAAAATACGACCCTTGTCGGACGCGCTGACAAGCGACGACTCGCTGACGTACACGCTCACCCAGTTGTATCGCGCGCGGGCGAATATAGCCGGTGAAATACGCCGCCTGACCAAGGACGTCGAGGCGTGGGAGAAGAAGGAGTTCCCGCGGATATACGGAGCGGGCCAGGTGGACGCGCTTCTCGACATGGGCGGCGGCACAGAGCGGATAGGCTTCGCGCGCGGCGTGTTCTCCCGTGAGGCCATGAGGCTCCTGAGCGAGGAAATCCATATGCTACAGGGGGACAGCAAACTTCACAAGGACGCGCTCTCGGCGCTTGAAAACTCGCTGTACACCGGGGCGAACATCCGGGCGACGGTTGGACGGCGCTACGACGACGTGTTCCGGGCCCTGGGACTAGAGGCGGCTGGAGGCGTGGCGGCGGGCGACGAGACGTGGCGTCAGGCCATGCGGCGCGAGCTGGACTTGTTCGAGCGGATGAACATCAAGTCCTTCACGGACAAGGCTGGGCGTAACTGGAAGCTGTCGAACTACGCGGAGATGGCGTCGCGAACCGTCCCCATGCACGTGATGAACGTGGGGAAGATGAACGAGTTTTTGGAGTACGGCGAGGATCTTGTGGTGGTGTCGGACTTTAGCCCAACCTGCCCGCTGTGCGCGCCCTGGGGCGGGGCGGTGCTGAGTATATCCGGGGCGACGAAGGAGTACCCGGCGGTGTCGGAGGCTGAGGAGGCTGGGCTTTTCCACCCACGCTGCCTTCACTCTTTCGCGCTTTATTCACCTGAAGTCTGGGGGAAGCCGGACGCGGATGGGCGCGTGAGTCATGGGCCGGGGGAGGAGTATTTTGAGCGCGAGGCGGAGTGGGAAGGGAGGGGGTCTGGCGCAACGCCAGGCAAGGGCGAGATTGGCTATACTGAGTCAAACGGTCGTATCGTCGGAAAAGAGCCCTTCGACATCAACGACAAAGACGCCGTTGAAGCGCTGTTCAAGAAGTTCTCCGAAGAGACCGTTAATAGTCTGATCGAAAGGTCAATTGTTATCTCGCCGGACGGGTTTAGGTATGACATTGAGGGAAATGAAATCTTCGTGAACCCCGATGTGGTTGAGAAAGAATCTCTGCTGGGCGCGATAATAATTCACAACCATCCAGGGCCTAACGGGGATTCATTCAGCGAATTTGATTTTAAGGGATTCTTTGAAAGCGGCTCTGCTATGGAGGAAGTGGTTTATAATGTGGCAGGTCAACGAACGCGCCACCGGATGGAATGGGACGATAAGAAAGTCCCAAGGCTGACGGACGACGAGGTGTATTGGGCGTATAAGAACGCCAAACCTGCCATCGAAGATGAAGCGAGAAAACGTGGCGAAAACATACAGGCTGAACAATACGAAATAATGCGGTATTTGGCTAGAACCTTGGAGGGGTTACGTTTTTATGTCTTACAAGGATGAATACGACGCTTTGTGGGTATGGTTCAAACAAAAATCAAATGAATATGATGCTATTGGATACAGAGAACACGTCAGTATCAAAGGAAAAGGGTTGCGCGATTCGCCATTGTTGCTAATCCGCCAACAAGACGTCATTGTATTCAACCGCCGCCTATTGATTTTAAGAGAAAAGTACGGCCTGGCCTCCGCTAAAGAACTGGAAGACCTCGCCAGGCTACGCGCCTCTGAAAAATTCGACGAAGAAATGTACGAGGTAGCCCAGTGGTTTAAAGGGAAAGTCCTTGAATGCCTGGACGCTGTCGAGAAAGGGGAGCTTTCCCCGAAGGGACTGGTTGGCCCGTTCCGCATGGAAGACTGTAATGAACTCATACGCCGCCAGCGTGCTTTGGAAGAAAAGTATGGCGTGAGGTAGGCCCCCAGGCGGGGGCTTTTTTATTGGGTTACAAGACTAACGGACCGGGCGCGGCGGGTCGCCGCGTAAAGGCGCGGGCGTTCCCTCCTCGCGCTCCCGGCCTGTTTCTTT
>JAITGK010000044.1 GCA_031280635.1 Synergistaceae bacterium | reverse complement strand
GGCGTGACCAAGGCGGAGGCGCTGCGTCAAACGCAGGCGGAGTTCATAAGCGGAAAATGGAGCGCGGACTCGACGAGGGAAGAAGCGGAGAAAAGAGGAGGGCTGGCGTCCTCCGGGGGCGGTGAGGCGTCGCCCTTCCCCGGCTTCAGTCACCCGTTCTACTGGGCCCCGTTCATTTTGATGGGGAATTGGCTGTGACAACTTAGAGCCGTTGGCTCTTTTCTAGCTAGAGCCGTTGGCTCTTTTCCGCGCGAAGTTTTTGCCGTTTACGCCCGGTTTTTGGTTTCTTGTTTTCGCGCGTGACGGCGCGACCCGCTATAAAATTTGAGCTCAGTGGCGGGCTCTAAGGGGATGGCTTACATGGTGAGTACGGCTGTGCTGGTCGCGGTGGGCGACGAGCTTCTAAGTGGAATACGACGCGAGGGCAATTGCGCGCGACTGGCGCGGGCGCTGCACGACGCCGGGTGGCGAGTTCTCCGCGTGGAGATTGTGCCGGACGACCTGCCCTGTATCGTGGAGGCGCTGACGCGCTGGGTGGGCAAGACCGACCTGCTGGTTCTCTCTGGGGGGCTCGGCCCCACCCACGACGACAAAACGCGCTACGCTATTGCCGAATACCTGGGCTGTGGCTTGGCCGTAGATGACGCTCTTTACGAGCGCGAACTCAGTCGTTACAGGGGCGCGTCACTGGAGAAACCCATTGAGCGCTCCCGGTCCACTCAAGGGCTCATCCCCGTGGACTCTTTGGGCCTCTACAACCCCGCTGGCTCGGCATTGGGCATTTACTTCGAGAGATTGGGCACGAAGGTTTGGAGCTTCCCTGGGGTTCCCTTTGAGTTCGCGGCAATGGCGGCTCAGGAGATCTTCCCCCTCCTGTCGAAAACCACGCGGACCTGGCGCTCCGTGGGGATTGTGGGCGTCCCTGAGAGCCTGGCCGCCCAGCGCGTGGCGGACGTGATCGCGGACGAGCGCTTGCGTATTTCTATCCTGCCATCTTTCGGGTTGGTGGAGTTCGTGATCCGTGGGGAGCAGGCCTTGGTCGAGTCCGCCGTCCGCGTGACGCGCGAGCGCTTCAAGGACGACGTCCTGCCGGAGGGTTGCGCCACCCTGCCGGAGGCCGTTCTTGTCACGGGTCGGGAGAAGGGCTTGACCCTCTCCTGCGCGGAGTCCTGCACCGGCGGATTGGTGGGCGCGGCGCTGACCGGCGTTCCCGGAAGCTCCGCCGTCTTTATGGGAAGCGCCGTCACCTATAGCGACGAGGCAAAAAAAAAGCTGCTGGGCGTCAAACAGGCCCTTTTGGACGAACACGGGGCGGTCAGCGGCCCCTGCGCTGAGAGCATGGCGAGAGGGGTACTGGCCCTTTACGAAACCTCCTTCTCCGTGGCCATAACGGGGATAGCCGGCCCAGACGGGGGATCGACGGAAAAACCCGCCGGAACGGTTTGGTTTGCCGTGGCCTGGTGGAACGGGGACGAGATGAAAAGCTACTCCTTCGTCCGCCGCTTCGAAGGGGAACGCGATTTGGTACGCGAGCGCGCCGTTCGCGTCGCTCTCATCACTGTATGGCGGCGAATGCGGGAACGTCTTTAAATTCGCTACTTTTAAAACACTTTTTTTATTCCGGCCACTGTGCTATTGTTTTTCATCAGACGCCTATAACTACCTAGAGAAAGGGGTTTTACATATGCGCTCTATTGTCGCGGTGACCTATGAAATGGACGACGCGAAAAAAGCGGTGAGTGACCTTCTGAGCCAGATCGAGAAAAAGGGACCTCTTGGTAAGAACGGCCTGGGGATAGTATACTGCGACGTGGAGGTCAACCATGAGGAGTTTATCGCCACGCTGCGGGAAAAACTTCCCTTCGACGTGGTGGGATGCACCAGCGCCGCCACTTTTGACACCGAAAACGGGACCCAGATCATCTCCATCGTGTTGTTGGTTCTGACGGGTGACGACGTGGAGTTCTCCTCCGCCGTCACCGGCGTCTTGACAGCGGAAAACCTGCGCCAGGAATTGGGGGCCGCCTACGAAAGGGCCTCGTCGGCCTTGAGAGAGCCGTGCAAACTCATCTTCCTCATCCCGTCTTTCATGGATTTCATTCCCATGGACAACTACGTGGACATTTTGAGCGAGCTGTCCGGGGACGTGCCGATCTTTGGCGGGCTTCCCTCTTCCAGCGTAGCGGATGGCGACATTCTGATGTACGCCTCTGGGCGGCCCTTCAACGACCGCGTGGCGATAGCCCTGATCAGCGGCGGAGTACGCCCGGTGTTCTCCATTCAAAACGTCCTGAGTACCTACTCGGAGCAAAAACGCGTCGTGACGAAGGCCGACAAGAACATCATCTATACCGTGGACGACATGCCCTTCGTGGACTATCTCCGATCGGTGGGCATGTCCGTGGACGAGCTGATAGCCCAGGGCGACCTAGCGGTGTACGTATCGACCCCGCTGAAGGTCAACCTAAGTAAAAACAACTACAACGACGGCATACCCATTGTGCGCACCATCAAAACCCTGAACCCGTCGGATGGCTCCGGCGCCTTGTTTGGGGCAATATCCGAAAAATCCACCGTGTCTATAGCGACGATGAAACGGCAGGACATTCAGGACTCCTGCAAAATGGCCATCGAGGAAATCCGAGAAAAAATTGCCGCGGCGGGCGGCGGCTATACGACGCTTCTGTGCGTGTCCTGCTGCGGGCGCTACATGGTTATGGCGGACGACAAGGACGTCGAGGGCCGTATCATTGTCGAAAACCTTCCGAAAGGGCTGACCTTTTCCGGCTTCTACGCTTATGGCGAGTTCTGCCCCACCGCGACGCGCGACGGCAAGGCCGTGAACAGAGTTCACAACGAATCCATCATCATGTGCGCTCTTTAAGCTGGTGACTCGTATCGTGGAAGACGCGAATCTGGAGGGACGTTATGGCGAAGGGCAGGACGGCCCGGAGCGACAGCTTGCGGCGCTCCGCCAAGAATGTGAGAAACTACAGAGCGAAAACAAGCGTCTCCAACGCCACTACAGCCGCTTGGAAGGCGACTACAAGCGCGTCGGCATCATGTACAAGACGGCCGAGCGCTTGCGCGACTTCAACGAGTCCGAAAAAGAACTTCAGTATTTCTACAACCAGCTTTTGCTGCGGGCGTGCGCTGACCTTATTTTCGTGCTTGACAAAAACATGGCCCTCGTTCTGGCCACGGATACTTTTTTGAGCTTTCTGGGGGCGCCGGACTTGGGAGATGTGGTCAACCACCCAATAGACGCCGTTTTAAAGGACAAAGTAGCGCCCGAACACGTGCGAATTTTGATACAACAATGCGGCGTTGTCATGGAGACGTCACTGTCCTTGGCCTACACGCAGAGAATCCTGCTGTCGAACGGAGCGGAGATCACAGCCGACTGCCGCCTTTCCCCGGCCATCGACAAAAACGGCAACCTCCACGGGCTCGTCTTTGTCCTCCACGACGTCACGGAACTGTCCCAAGCGAAGGAAAAGGCCGAGAGCGCCTCCATTGCCAAGGGGCTCTTCCTGGCGAACATGAGTCACGAAATCCGCACGCCCATGAACGCCATCAAAGGCATGAGCGACCTTTTGCTGCACACCGTCCTAGACGACACGCAGTATGGCTACGCGCGGAACCTGTCGAGGGCCGCGGGCGCGCTCCTCACGATCATCAACGACATTTTGGATTTCTCGAAGATCGACGCCAACAAAATGGACATCACCCCGGTCTCCTACGACTTTTCCTCCATGCTGTCGGATGTGGTGGGGATGATACGGCTCCGGGCGTTCGAGAAGGAAGTGCCGTTCTTCGTGGACACCGACCCCACCATACCGCTGAGACTGACGGGAGACGACGTCCGCGTCAAACAGATACTCCTCAACCTTCTCAGCAACGCCGTAAAGTTCACGCGGCGCGGCCACATCAAACTGACGATCTCGCCGGTGACGCCTCCGGTCAACGGGAGAATCTTCCTCTCTTTTGTGGTGGAGGATACCGGGTCGGGGATAAAGGAAGAGGACATCCCCAACCTCTTCACGGCTTTTTCTCAGATGGACGCGAAGAAACACAGGGGCATACAGGGCACGGGTCTGGGGCTAACCATAACTCGCAGGCTGTCCGAGCTGATGGGGGGAAGCGTCGACCTTCAAAGTGAGTACGGCAAGGGCTCGGTGTTCACCTGTATTCTGCCTCAAATGGTGGACTCCGACGAGCCCATAGCCTTCGTGGTGGACGCGCCGTCCAAGAAAGTGGCGCTTCTGGCGGACGGGGCGGTGGGGGAAAACGTAGAGAGCGAACTTAGGAAACTAGGCGTGCCCACCGTTAGGCTGTCGAGTTCCATGGACTTGTCCAAGGCGCTGACGGCGTGCACCCACCTGATATACCAGCACGAGTTCGCTGACGCCGTGGTCCAGCTTCCGCCGGAGTGTACGGCGCGGAAAATCGCGTTGAAAAGCCTGAAGCACGTCGGTCAGGATGAAAACCTGGCTCGCGGCATGGCGCTTTTCGAGCCCGTTTTGGTAACCTACCTGGCGCGGGCCCTCAACCAAACCGCTGATGAGCGCTGGCAAAGAGAGTCCACCGGTAGCGTGCTGGGGTCCTTCCAGGCTGGCTCCGCGGCTGTTCTAATTGTGGACGACAATGAGATCAACCTGCTGGTGGCTGAAGAGCTCCTGAAGCAATACGACATTCAAGCGGACACGGCCCCAAGCGGCGCGGAGGCCCTGCGCATGATGGACGAAAAGCGCTATGACCTGGTTTTCATGGATCACATGATGCCGGAGATGGATGGAATTGAGGCGACGAAGCGTATTCGAGCGCACCAAGACTGGAGGAACCAAGTACCTATCGTTGCGCTTACGGCCAACGCCATTTCTGGCATGAAGGAGCTTTTCCTGAGCAGCGGGATGAACGATTTCATCAGCAAACCCATAGAGCTGGACACGTTGAACAAAATTCTGAAAACCTGGCTTCCGCCGGAAAAGCAGTCCATCGATCGAAATTCGGAATCGGAATAAAACTCAGCATTCGGGGGATACGTGAATGGCTTTCACATTAAATGGGCTTCAGCCTGAACACGAGCGGATGTCCAGGTTGCTCCGGGGTCAGGAGATTCAAATTCGCGACAAGACCTATACGGTTACGTCTAGGGTCAGGTGCCGGCAGGACGCTTTCTCCTGGGTAGAGTACGAGCTTCAGCCGTCGGCGGGTCCTGGGGTTTGGCTTTCCGTGGAGTGCGGCGGCGAGGGAGAGAACGCGATAAACCTTCACCAGTCCATTCCCTATTCCAGCGTGCGGTGGGAGGGGCGCGAAGCGCGGTACGCCGGCGTCGTCTATCGATACGCCGAAAGCGGCGTTGCCAACGTGAGCGACTTCGAGGGCGGCGATTACGATTACAATGAGTCCTTTTCTTTCACGGAGTACCGATCCGAGGACAACAAGATTCTAACCCAAGAACTTTGGGAGGACGAGAACGAGGCGTCCGTGGGGGAGGAGCTGGAGGCTTCGGCTCTCCGTCTGCTCGCGCCGCGCCGAGTCGAGCCCAAACGCGAATGGCGATGGTTTCCTGTGGCGGTATTGCTTTCTTTAGTCTCTGTTATTTTCTTTCTTCCCCTCGCGTTTCGACCCACCATCGCGACGCGACTGGCGTCAAACCCATTGTTTCAGCGCGTGACCGCGGTGACGCTTCCGGACGGGAAGAAGGCCCAGGTTTATAGCACAAAGCTCTCGCCGGATGAAGCCTGCCGCGCTGTCATTGGGATGGACCCAAAGTACGTTCAGTATGTAACCACGGCGGCGGGAAACGCGAGTGAGCGTATGGTGCGGACCTCCCGCGAGACCGTGATGATCTACATCTCCGAGGATGGGAGAACCTTGGCGCAGGTCAGCGACCGAAGCGCGCGAAAGAATGGGGGCTACACCGCCTACCGTCCGCGCGACCCCACAAGGCTGCTGGGCCTGTATCGCAACAGTCAGAACTGGTTCGATGCCGGCAGGCGTAGGTCAGTGAGCGAAATTCAGGCGTTCCCTATGGACACTGGGGGTTACGATTCCTTGATCGCCAGCGCGCGTCAGGCCAGCGTCAGCGCGCGTCGCTCCTCCGGCGGAGGGCGCGGCTTCGGGAAGTGAAACGGAACGCGGGAACGCGGAGTTATGACGTCTCCTCCAAAACTGAGTCGAGCGTTGCCAGATCCTCACATTATTGGGACTCTGAACTTAGTCGAAAGGCACGAGAAACTACACTTATAGCGGTTCGCTCTTTTCCGCGCAAAGTTTTTGCCATTTGTATCAGGTTTTTGACCTCTTATTTCCGCGTATAATTATGAAAAACGCTATAAGCTATTGAACCGCCGTATACAGAACCGTATATACCGGTGGCGTGGGAGGTTGATCGCCCAAATAATAAGCGACAAGGCATCAAGCAAGTGTGCATTATAATGAGAGAACGGTACGAAATTTTCCGCATGAGGGAAGGTGGTTTTATGGAGCAAAGGGAACTCGTGATCGTTGGGGCTGGGCCTGCGGGTATGACGGCGGCGATCTACGGGCGGCGGGCGGGGCTTGACGTGTTGCTCCTGGAACGAGGGCTTACGGGTGGTCAAGTCAACCTCACCGAGGAGATCGAAAACTGGCCTGGCGCGCCGCGCGTCTCCGGCGCCGATCTGGGGAACGCCTTCCGTGACCACGCCCTCAGTTTGGAGGCCGAAATACGGGTCGCCGAGGTCAAAAAAGTTGAGCTGCGCGGCGAGGTCAAAGCTATTGTCACCGACAAAGGGGAGGTCGAGGCCGAGGCGGTCATTCTGGCCATGGGCGCCGTCTACCGTTCTCTAGGCTGCGTGGGGGAGGAGGAGCGCGTGGGTCGGGGCGTCAGCTACTGCGCCGTGTGCGACGGCCCCCTTTACGAAGGCGAGGAGATCGCCGTGGTAGGTGGGGGGAACTCCGCCGTGGAGGAGGCCGTTTATCTGACGGGTTTCGCGTCCAAGGTCTACCTCGTTCACCGCCGGGACGAGTTCCGCGCCGATCGCGCCGCCGTCAGCCGCGCGCTCTCCAATCCCAAAATTGTCCCCGTCTGGGACAGCGTTGTGGAAAAAATAGACGGCGATGGAGTTGTCGAGAAAATTCTCATTAAGAACGTCAAAACCGGGAAGCTCTCCAGCCTGCCGGTGACGGGCGTGTTCATCTTTGTGGGGCAGGCGCCCGCCAACGGCGCTTTCAAGGATCTCGTGAAGGCCACGGAGGAGGGCTGGGTTCTCACGGACGAAAACATGGAGACCTCCGTGGAAGGAATTTTCGCCGCGGGCGACGCGCGTTTCAAACGCCTGCGTCAGATCGTGACCGCCGCGGCCGACGGGGCCGCGGCCGCTATGGGGGCTTCCGCCTATATCAAAGAACAACTTCACCTGCGTTCCGCGCTTTTGGAGCCCGAATCCGTGACGGCGTTTTTTTACTCTGGAGCCGACGCGGACCAGGCGCGCCTCACAGACGAGGCGGAAAAGATCGCCAGGGAAAAGGGCAGGGACCTCCTCATCATCGACGGATATAAAAACGCCCGCATGACCAGGAAGCTGGGCGTTTCGCCGCCATCGGTGATCGAACTTCGCAAGGGCGCGGTGGTGAGGGCAACGCCCGTCGCCTCCGCTGCGGACGTCGCTAAGACGCTGGGTTGACCATCATGATCTTGACCGTCACCTTTAACCCCGCCGTGGACCTGGACTTCATCATCAATGACCTTCGCCCCGGCCAGCGGTACAGGGCCAATATCTCCCAGCGCAGCCCCGGCGGCGCGGGGATCAATATCTCCATCATCTTAAGCCGCCTGGGACTTTTGTCCATCGCGACGGGATTTCTGGCGGGCTTCAATGCCTCCTATATTCTGGACTTTCTGCGTAGAGAAAAAGTTTCCTCGCATTTTATCCACACTAGGGGCGAGACACGAATCAACGTCTGCGTCACCGACACCGAAAGCAGCGTGGAGACGCGCCTGCATGAGCTCGGCGTGGATATTCGCGAACCAGACAAGGTCGCCTTCCTCAGGGGTTATGAGCGCACTCTGAGTCGCGTGGGGGTAGTGGCCATGGGAGGGTCTCTGCCGCCTGGCGTGGACAGCTCCATCTACGCGCCCCTGATGCGGAGCGCTCGAAATAACTCCATCCCCACGATTCTGCACCCCAGGGAGGAGGACTTAGAAGCTGTGCTGGACGAAGTTCCCACTGTGGTAAAGTTGGACTACCAGACGCCCCGAGTGGACGAGCCTAAGCCCGAAGCGCTGGAATCTTTCACGGCGCGCGCGCGAGACCTGCACCGCCGTGGAACAGAGTGGGCGCTGACTTCCCTCAGCCGGGGCAAGGTGGCTTTTTCCTCCCGCAAGGGGGCCTGGCTGGCCGAAGCCCCCGCCTCGGAGATGCTCTATGTTTACGCCGTGGAGGACGCGCTTCTGTCCGGGATGATCGCCGCCATGCAAGAGCGGGCCTCGCCCGAAGACACTGCCCGGTTCGCCATGGCTTGTTGCTGGGAGTGCGCTTCGCACCCAGAAAAATTTCCCGCCGATCGAGCGCGCGTGGAAGAACTGGCTCCCCGCGTCCTCCTCTCCAAAATTGAGTACTGACGGTCAGGAGGCTCACCTCTTGAGTTCTACTTTGAAACGTCCGAGAATAGTTTGAAAGGGGATTGATTTACAATGGAAAACACACCGCAGGGAGCTCCATACACATACCAGGCCACGCAAATTTCGACGGCAACGAAGGAGCAGCTTCTTCTCATCACCTATGACATTGGTATTCGTTCCTGCCGCATGGCGGAGGCCGCGCTTGACAGAACAGACAACAAGATCCCAGACATCGGCTTGGCGCACCAGGAAATTTTGCGGGCGCAGGAGGTCGTGCGGGAGCTTATGGTCACGCTGAACACTCAAAAGGGCGGAGACATGGCCCATGGCCTGATGCGCCTTTACGACTACATGTACCGGCTCCTGGTCGAGGCCAACGTCAAGAAGGAGCCCGATAACGTCCACATCGTTCTGTCCATGCTGGAAGAACTCAAGGCAACGTGGGAAGAAGCCCTGCTGAAACTCCTGAAGGAGTACCAGACGACCCACCCCGAGGACGAGGACTTCAAAGGACTCAAAGATTTGAGCCTCAAAGACCTGGACTTGAACGCGATCAAAGTGTCCGCGCCTGTCGCCGAGGCTCAATCCCCCTACGCGGCGAAACCAGCGCCCGTCCCTCCCGCGGCGCAACAGAAGCCCCAGACCCTCACCGCCCAGAAAGCCTCATCCGGAGGACTTAACATTGCCGGATGATGACCTCTTGGACCAGGTCAAGAACTTGCTGACCCTTGAAAGGGGCATTTACTCGGAGTTAAGAGCGATGGTCTCCCGCGAACTTGAAGCCATTGTCCTCAACTGTGATATGGTGGAACTGCTCGCCATTCTTCAAGAGAAGCAGGAATTGATCTCTCGCCTGCAGTTGCTCTCCGACAGTTGGTTGGACGCCGTGCCAACGTTAGGCGTCAGGGAGCCCCGGGGCGCCGCCGGGTTCTGGGAAAAGCTGGCGTCCTTCTTTCCTGGGGAGCGGAGCGCCGAGTTCAGCCAGGCCTTGGCCGAAACGCGGCATGTGGCCGAGGACTTGATGGAAGCGGAAAAAAAGGTGCAGGAAGAGCTGGAAAACCATGTGAGGCAGCTTCGCGAAAAAATGCTTCAGATGACCCAGGGGCGCTCGGCTTTCATCAACTACACGAAAACTACGCGAAAATAGGGGGAGGTTTACCTTGAATCCAATCGCTGAAGACCAAGGCCTTGCCTCCGCTGAGAACCGGGGTTTTGCCCTCTTGTTCTTGAGATTTCCGTTTATTTCATGACGTACAATCTCGCGAGCGGAAAACACGAGAAAAATGCCAATGCCTCGCCGGTTTTGTTTTCAGCGCCGGCGTTTTTGCTTTTGTTTTTGTCAGTCCTTGTGTTGTGCGTTCCCTGTGCGCTGGCTGCGTCATCGGGCGTCGTTTCCGGGGACGCTGACGGCCAGATAACTGATCCGCGCTTGCGCAAAGAACGGGAAATCGGCCGCAAAGCCGTCGAGCAGATCGAGAAGAACCTGGAGCTTCTTGCCGACCCCGCCCGTATTGCTCACCTCACCATGATCGTGGACATGCTGAAACCTCACCTGGAGCGCGAGCTTCCCTACGAGGTCCGCGTCGTGCGGATGGAGGCTCGCAACGCCTTCTGCCTACCTGGAGGCTTCATCTTCTTTACCACAGGGATGTTGGACGCCCTGCGCTCCGACGCCGAGATCGCCGCGGTCATGGCTCATGAGATGGCGCACGTGGATCGGAATCACGGGATGAAAATGGCGGCGAAGGCCAACCGAGTCAACCTGGCGGCGCTGGCCGTCATCCTGGCCAGTGGTGGAGCTATGGCCCCGGTGGTCTTGGCTCAGGTGGCCCAGGTAGCCGTCACCAGTTCTTACTCCATTGAGTTTGAGAAGGAGGCCGACAGCGTGGGGCTGGACGTGCTGATCGCTTCGGGCTACTCCCCCACGGCGATGGTCACGGTCATGGAGGGCTTTATGCACGCGGAGATGAAGCAACCCGCCCGGGAGTACGGGATTTACATGGATCATCCTGAGTCCGTCGAGCGCGTCCAGAGCCTAAGTGACAAACTGAAAAAACTGAACGTTCCCCTGGAAAGGAAATACCCCCTGCAGTCGCTCCGTACCGCCGTAAAAGAGGAAGGCGGGCGGGTCTCTTTGCTGATGGACGGCGTGGAGGTCTGGGGCGGGACGGCAAGCGGACTCGCGCTGGAGGCCCTCCAACGGGCTAAGGACGTCCTCGACCGGAGCTATCAGATGGAGCTGGCTCCCTACGACCTCCGGGTGGAGGGGGACGCCCTGCGCTTGAAAAATGACATCGTCGCCTCCGTGCCCCTGCCGAAGGACATGAGCGATCTCGCCGCATTCCGGGCAAACCTCCTCGCCGCGCTGGCGAGCGCCCAGAAAAAACACCCTATGGCGAAATATTTTCGTTGACGCCAGGGGGTGGCCCCCCCTGGTAGATCGAGACAGGGCTTTTTTTTGCCCACCTTCAGTGGCTATGGGCGTCTCCGCTTTTCAACGCCAGGTCAACAACGCGCTCCCTCCAATAAGCATACAACGGCCGGATTCTCATCACAGCGATGAAAACCCGACCGTTTTATTGTTTCCATACACAGAAGAACCCATCAAAGCACTTCAAAGGCATGTATCGCTTATTCTATAGCAATTCCGTTATAGATTAGTGTTAAGATAAGGTATATATAATTATAGAGGATGTGATTGTATGAGACCTATATCCAATGAAAAACGAGAGCTAATAATTGAAGCGAAGCAGCG
>JAITGK010000026.1 GCA_031280635.1 Synergistaceae bacterium | reverse complement strand
GAAAAGAGCCGAAGCTGGCAAAGACACTTCGAGAATATTGGCTTAAAATGAGAGTTTAAGCTGCAATTGAAAGATCGAAATGAAGTGTAGTGCTAGAAATTTCTCCATTTTAGGATAATATAAAGGGTAAAAATTTCGCGCAGAAAAGAGCGAACGGCTCTATTCCCATAACGAATGCTTTATTCATGGGTTGTTTACCTATACATGCGTGGAACTCAATCCATCATTTGAGGAGAATCAGAAGAAATGGCAAAAACAAAAGAAGAAACGGCGTCGAAGAAGTCCGCCCAAACGGCAACGGCGCGGAAAACGCCGTCGAAGGGGAAAGTGGCGGAGGAAAAAAAGGAAAAAAAGGTCGTGAGGAGCGCGAAAGCAAAGGCAGTCCTGGAGGAAACGGAAAAAGCGAAGGAAGAAGTCAAGGAAACGAAGCCCCGTCGCCGGACACGGGCACTGGAATCCCCACCCCTCCCCCTTTCCGAGGAAGAGGTGATGAAACCAAAGGTCGAGGAACCCGTCGCTTCGGAACCCGCAAAGCAAGAGTCCGTAGAGCCCGAGGAGCCCGTCAGACAAGAGTCATTCAAGCAAGAAACGCCGCCCAAGTCGGGAACCCATGAGGAAAACGCCGCGACGGCGCCCTTCCCCGGCAGGCCAGATATGGGCAGGCCGGAATCGGAAAGACCGGAATCGGCCAAGCCGTATTTTGGCAGGTCGTATTCACCCAGGCCAGGGTACTCCAGGACAGAGTATTCCAGGCAGGAGTATCCCAACAGAACGGAGTACTCCAACTATCCCAGAACGGAATATCCCAGGGAGTACCCAACCCGGCCCTCGTACCCCCGGCCCGGGCAAGATTTTTCGCCGCCTCCAGCGTCCGTGGACGTGGGTGACGAGTCCACCGCTGAGGTCTACACCCCCCCGAAGCCCAAGCACTCTTACGGTTACCTGGCGTCCCAAACCTTGGTGGACCTCCGCAAGATAGCGAAGGAGCTGGACACCCCAGAGGCCACGACGCTCCGTAAGGACGACCTGATCATCGCCGTCCTGAAGGCCCAGGCCGAGAGCATGAGCTACAAGTTCGGGGGAGGCACCCTTGAAATTCTGCCCGAGGGCTTTGGCTTTCTGCGACCCAAGGGGATGCTGCCCACAGACAGCGACGTCTACCTGTCCTCGTCGCAGATACGACGTTTTGGCCTGCGCAACGGGGACGTGGTCTTCGGTCTCATCCGTCCGCCGCGGGAACAGGAGCACTACGAGGCCCTGCTTCGCGTGGAGACGGTCAACTTCTCCGACCCTGAGCATTCCCGCCGACGCGCTCAGTTCGGTCAGCTCACCCCCATTTTTCCTAACATGAAAATGAGCCTCGAAACCGGACCCAAAGAACTGGCGACCCGACTGGTGGACATGTTCGCGCCCATCGGCATGGGGCAGCGCGCCTTGATCGTCTCCCCACCCAAGGCCGGCAAAACCACCCTGCTGAAGCGCATCGCCGGGGCCATCGCCGCCAACTGTCCGGACGTCATTCTTATGGCGCTTTTGATCGATGAGCGTCCAGAGGAGGTCACGGATATAGCGCGCTCCGTGGACGGGGAGATCATTGCGTCCACCTTCGACCGCCCCGCCGACGAACACATCCGCGTCGCCAACCTGGCCCTCGAAAAAGCCAAACGCCTGGCGGAGGCCCAGCGCGACGTGGTGATCCTGTTGGACTCCATCACGCGCCTGGCACGGGCCTCGAACCTTACCGTTCCCCCGTCGGGTCGAACCCTCTCCGGCGGTCTCGATCCATCGGGCCTGTACTTCCCCAAGCGCTTCTTTGGCGCGGCCCGCAACTTCGAGGAGGGCGGAAGTCTCACCATCATCGGCACGGCCCTGACGGACACGGGCAGCCGCATGGACGACGTCATCTATGAGGAGTTCAAGGGGACAGGGAACATGGAGTTGCACCTGTCCCGCAAGTTGGCCGAGCAGCGCATCTTCCCCGCTATCGACATCACTCGCTCCGGCACGCGGCGCGAAGAACTCCTGATCCCTGAGGACGAACTGGCGCGCTTGTGGGTTCTGCGCAAACGGATTGTGGGCGTGGACGAGGCCGGGGCGTTGAACCTGATTCTCGACAAGCTCCGCCAAACCCCGACCAATCACGAATTCCTCATGTCAATAAAGACCCCGTGAGGAAGGATTCCGGTTATCGATTGGTATGTCAGTCGTCGCCCGTGTTTTGCTCGAATGAGGGGAGGCGGATTTCGAAGGCCGCGCCGCCCAGCGGAGAGAAGGGAAGAAGGCCCAAGGAGCCTCCGTGGGCGTGGATAACTCTGGCGGCGATGGAGAGTCCCAGGCCATGTCCCTCGCTGCCCCATCTGGCGCGGGCCGGGCCGCGCTGGAAGCTCTTGAAAACGCGGCGCGCCACCTCCAGTTCTATCCCAGGCCCGTTGTCCGAGACCGTAACCACCCATTGCGCTCCTTCTTTCCACAGTTCCAGCCGCACCTTGCCGCCGTGTTTCTTCTCGCCGGACTTGCGCGCCGCGTTGTCCACCACGTTGGAGACGGCGCGCAGCAACTCCGACCAGTTGCCCATGATGAGCGCGGACGGAAGAGAAGTCAGAAGCTCAAAAGTCACGGACCGGGCAGAGGGGTTTTCTCTGAAATCGTCGGTCACGGCGTTCAAAAGCTCCAGTAGGTCTTCGGGGGCGCGTTCCGCGGTTTTCTGAGATGGGTTTTCCAGTTTCGCCAGGAGCAGCAGGTCATCGATGAGAGAGGTCATGCGCTCCTGTTGACGCAGGATCGTGGAAAGAAGCGATTTTTTCTCCTCCATGCCGCTCCCCCGCTGAGTCGCCGTGGTCGCCAGGTTGTCCAACAACAGCTCCGCCGCGGCGCGAATGGCGGTTAGGGGCGTTTGGAACTCGTGCCCCGCGTCGATGGTGAAATTCCGCCGCGTTTCCTCCATGCGGCGACTTTCCGTCACGTCCCGCAAGGTCATCAACCGTCCTGTCGCCAGGGGGACAACGCGCACCTCCACCGCCAGCGCCTCCTCACCGCCGGGTGGCGGAGTGAGAAGAACCGTGCCGCAGGCGTCGGGGCCGTCCAGCATGGAGTAAATCTCCCCACTAGGGATCAAGCGTTCGACGGGACTTCCCTTGACCACCTCTCCCCTGTCGCTGAAAAGAGCCCGCGTCACACCGTTCAAGTAGCGCACCTTAAGGCCGGCGTCCAGCAGGAGGACACCAATGGGCAGGGCCTCCACAATCCGGGCAAGCTCCTCCCGCCGCGATCGGATATCCGCGTCGGCGTTCCTGAGGCGTTCCGACATGACGTTCAGGGCCGCGGAAAGCCTTTGAAGCTCCACCTCGTGGAAAATGGGAAAGCGGGCGTCGGAAAAGCCCGTCCCGACTTGTTCAGAACGCCGGATGATCTCCTCCAGCGGGCGGAAGAGGCGGTTTGTCAGCCACAGCCAGAACAGGACGCTGAGGACGGTTATGGATGCGGCGGCCAGGGCGGAGCGCCACAGGAGCGCTGTTAAGACGCGGGTGAGAGCGGAGACGGGGTAGGCCACGCGGATAAAGGAAACATGCCCCTCCGGGGATTCCGTTTTCAGGGCGTAGTAGTGTAGGTGGGTACGCAGGGTCGCGCTGTAGCGCAGACCGCTTCCCACGCCGTCCTTGAACGCGGCGCGAACCTCCGGGCGGTTTAGGTGGTTGTCAAACTGCTGGGCGGACTCGGCGGAGTCGAACCGCACCACCCCGTCCCCGCCCACCAGGGTCACGCGGCCCAGCCAGGGTCTGAGCCCCGCCTCATAAGCGGCGAGCCCCGCTTCTCCCTCCGACAAAAAAGCCCGCTCGAAAGACTTAGCGTAAGAAGTCATGCGGTCCAGGTTTTCCTTTTCCATCTCGGCCTTGACAGCGCCGTAGAAAAAAAACAGGCACAGTCCCGGCACAACGGTCAGGAAAACGGCCACAAGGGCCACCACTTTTCCTTTGAGGGTCATGTTCCTAATCTTCATCTTGAAGCTTCTCCTTTTCCTCCTTCCATTGAAGCCGGTACCCCCGATTCCGCCGCGATTGGATGGTCAGGGCGGGGGTTTTTCCGTCGTCCAGCTTTCGGCGCAGGCGCGAAACGTAAACGTCCACCGCGCGGGTATCACCCCCGGTCGCGCTCCAAACGCGGGAAAGCAGGTTTTCGCGCGTGACCGTCTTCCCCACGCGATCCTCGCCCATGTAACACGCCAGAGCCTCCAGCAACTGGAACTCCGTGGGACTCAGGGACAGCTCCGCGCCCCGCAACGCGGCGGATTCGTTCTCTAAGTCCACCTGGAGGTCGCCGCAGTGGATTTGTTTTCCCGTTCTCTCTTTTTCCGAGCGTCGGAGTATCGCCTCTATTCGGGCGCTCAACTCCGCGGTGGAAAAGGGCTTTTTCACGTAGTCGTCGGCGCCCATCTCCAAGCCCTCCACCACGTCGCGCTCCTCGCGCCGCGCGGTCAGCATTAGGATGGGGATGGAGCGCGCGGCCTGGTCCCCCTTAACGCGGCGGCAGACTTCCCAGCCGGAGAGCTTGGGGAGCGTCAAGTCCAGCACCACCAGGTCAGGCCGAAAGTCGTATATCGCCTGAAGGGCCGCGTCACCGTCGGAGGCCGTCAGCACCTCGTAGCCTCGCCGCAGAAGGAGCTGCCGCACCAAGTCCACAATGGCGGGCTCGTCGTCCACCACCAAAACTCTGCGCCTCACGGCCTGGCCTTCTCTGGCCCGTCGGCGGCCGGGACCTCGCGGGGGCGCTTGAATTCGGAGGCCTTCACCGTCTTGCCCGCGCACATGTAGATCACCCGCTCGGCGATGTTGGTGGCGTGGTCTCCGGCGCGTTCCAGGGTGCGCGCCACGTTCATCAAGAGGAACGCTTGTTCCAGCCGATCCACCCGCTCCATGATCATCGTGAAGAGCTCGCGGACGACCTGCTTTTCCAGCTCATCCACCAGCTCATCCATGGCGAAGACGGCCTGGGCCATCTCGGCGTTTCCCGCGTCGAAGGCGTCCAAGGCCTTATCGAGCATTTCCGACAATATCGCGGCCATGCGCGGAATGTCGATTAGGGGTTTTATCAGAACCCGGCCCTCCATTTCAAGAGCGGCGCGGGCGATGTTGACGCCGTAATCCCCCACGCGCTCCAAGTCCACGGCCATGTGCATGATGGACGTTATTGTGCGGAGGTCCCTTCCCAAAGGCTGGTAACGGGCCCCGAAACTCATGCAGTTCGCGTCGATGTGGCCAGTCAGCTCATCCAGCGCGTCGTCCCCGTCGATAACAGCTCGCGCCATCACGCTGTCGCCATTTTCCAGGGCCCAGACAGCTCGGATGACCGCGTTCTCGCTGATCTTCCCCAGGTGGAAAAGCATCCGCTTGATCTCCACCAAGTCGGAATCCTGCTGCTTGCGGATATTGAACGCCATCAAAATGTATCCTCCTCCTATACTGAAGCCGTTGGCTCTTTTCCGCGCTTGACCGCGCGAACCGCTGTAAAATAGGGTTTGTCCTCAACCGAAGCGACCCGTGATGTAGTCCTCGGTGCGCTTGTGGTCTGGCGCGGTGAAGATGTGAGCGGTGGCTCCGTGCTCCACCAGCTCCCCCAGCAAGAAGAACGCCGTCTGGTCGCTAACCCGCGCCGCCTGTTGCATGTTGTGCGTCACAATGGCCACAGTGAAGCGAGATTTCAGCTCACGGATCAGCTCCTCAACGCGGGAGGTGGAGAGGGGATCTAGGGCGCTGGTGGGCTCGTCCATCAGCAGGAGTTCGGGCCGGGTCGCTATGGCGCGCGCGATGCAGAGACGTTGCTGCTGGCCGCCGGAAAGCCCCGCGCCGGATGTGTTCAGCTTGTCCTTGACCTCCCCCCAGAGGGCCGCCCCCTCCAGACTCGAACGAACGATATCGTCCAGGGTCTCCCGGTCTCTCACGCCGAAAAGCCGCGGCCCGTAGGCCACGTTCTCGTAGATCGACATGGGAAAGGGGTTGGGCTTCTGAAAAACCATGCCGACCCTTCGCCGCAGGGCAATAACGTCCACGCCGGGCGCGTAGATGTCCGTCCCGTCGATGAGGATACAACCGTCCACCCGCGCGCCGGGGATGAAGTCGTTCATCCGGTTGAGACAGCGGAGGTAGGAGCTCTTGCCGCAGCCTGACGGCCCAATGAAGGCCGTGACGCTGCCCCGCGCGATGTCAAAGGTCACGGACTTCAGGACGTGATTTTCCCCGTAATGCAGGTTTAGATCTTTCGTGCGCACGAGTTGCTCTTCTGACGCCTGAGTCATTCAGATTATTCCCTTCGTTGTGCGAATCTCGGCCTACTGACGTTTCTCGCCCAGTCGGGCGCGCGTCCAGACGCCCACGGAGCTGATCCCCAGCACCAGGCCGATGAGCACCAGGATCGCCCCGTACTGTAAGGGGCGCGTTTCTTGGATATTGGCGCCGGCAGTGGCGAGGACGTAGACGTGGTAGGGCAGGGCCATGACCTCGTCGAAAAGGCTTCGGGCCGCGCTGGGCGTGTAGAACGCCGCCCCGGTAAAGATGATGGGCGCGGTCTCGCCCGCCACTCGACCTACGGAAAGAATGACCCCCGTGATGATCGTCGGGGCCGCGGACGGAAAAACGACCTTGCGGATCGTCTGCCATTTTGTGGCGCCCAGGGCGTAGGAGGCGTCCCGGTAGTCGCGGGAGACGGCGCGGAAGGCCTGCTCGGAGGCCGTGACCATCAGCGGCAGGGAGAGGCAGGCTAGGGTCAGGGAGGCGGACAGCAGCGAGGAGCCGAACCGCAGAAAAACCACAAAAAGCGACAGCCCGAACAGCCCGAATACCACTGAGGGTACCCCCGCCAGGGCTCGTATCGACTGGCGGACAATGGTGGTGAAGAGGGAGTCCCCCGCGTACTCCGAAAAATACAGCCCCGTCCCCACCCCCACGGGGATCGTGGCGGCCATGGAGGCGGCGATGAGCTCCAGCGTTCCCAAAAGAGGCGTCCATATCCCGCCCCGGGT
Organism: Synergistaceae bacterium; assembly: GCA_031280635.1. Taxonomy (GTDB): domain Bacteria; phylum Synergistota; class Synergistia; order Synergistales; family Aminobacteriaceae; genus JAITGK01. The sequence goes on along the minus strand of JAITGK010000026.1, from coordinate 4,737 downwards.
CATGCCGTCCCGCGGCGGCTCGAAGATGAACTCCCACGAAAGAGCCTCCCAGCCCTGACTCGCCACAAAGCTCAGGGTCCCAAAGATCAGCGCCCCCAAAGACAGGGCCGTTCCCCAGAGAAAAACCGTGGCGATCTTGTCGATGAGTCGGCGCATCAGGCTTTGCCCCCTTTTTTCCGTTTCGCGCCCCGTGTTTCCACATACGAGGACAACAGATTGATGATCAGGGTGATCAGGAGAAGCAGCAGCCCCGCGAAAAAGAGGGCATGGTAGTGAGCGCTGCCCACTGGGGTTTCGCCCATCTCGGCGGCGATGGTGGAGGTGAGGGGACGAGCGGGGTCAAAGAGGCTTTCGGGGAGGATCGCGGCCCCTCCGGCGGCCATCAGCACCACCATGGTCTCGCCTGTGGCGCGCATGACGCCCAGCAGCGAGGCGGACAGGATGCCCGGCAGGGCGGCGGGCGCCACCACCCGGCGTATGGTCTCCCAGCGAGTGGCCCCCAGGGCGTAAGAGGCGGCGCGAAGCTCCTGGGGCACGGCCCGGAGCGCCTCGTCCGCCAGGGACCCCACGGTGGGGATCATCATGACGCCCAAAAGCGCGGAGGCGTTGGCTAGGTTCAGCCCCGTCAGGAGGCCAAACCGCTCCTGCATCCAGGGAGCCAGCACGGCCATGCCCAGGAAGCCGAACACGATGGAGGGCAGAAAGCCCAAAAGCTCCAGCAGGGGCTTCACCAGGTTCCGCAGGGCGCGGGGCGCCACCTCGGCGGTGAACACGGCGACGGCCAGGCTGACGGGCAGCCCCGCCAGGCTGGAAAGGAGGCTTATGGCCAGGCTCGACACGATGAGGGGGAACATTCCCAGGGCGGGGGGTTCCTCTTGGGGGTACCAGTCCATGCCGAAAAGCAGGTCGGAGAGCGTTGTCGTCCTCAGGACAGGCAAACTCTCCATCACCAAAAAAAACAAAATAAATCCCATGATCAGAACGCAGATCGTGGAAACGGACAAAGCGGCCCGCTCCGCTATCCTGTCGCCAAGGCCGCCGAAGCGCGCCGTTTTTTTCACCGCGGTAAACACCTCCACCGGATTGGAGGAGAAGGGTAGTAGCCCCTCCTCCGTTCCGCGCTTTGTCTTATTATATTCCTAATGTTCCCGCTGAATGCTACTGAATGCTGATGAATCCCGTGTTCGATACGATCTTCTGCCCGTCGGCGGAAAGGAGATAATCGATGAAGGCCTTTACGTCGCCCGTTGGTTGGCCGTTGGTGTACATGTAGAGCTTTCGGGATAGGGGGTAGACGCCGTCCTTCGCGTTGGCCGCTGAGGCCGCGACGCCCTCTACCTTCACGGCCTTCACCGTGTTGTCCACATAGCCGACGCCATCGTAACCTATGGCGAACTTGTTCCCAGCCACCGTGGTGAGCATGGCCCCGCTGGAGGCCGTGACCTGCGCCCTGGGGGTGACGCGGGACTTTTTCTCGCCGTCGCCTTTCTCCACCACCATTTCCTGCCACGCGCCATAGGTGCCTGAGCTGGAATCGCGCCCTATCACCGCTATGGGCGCGTCCGAGCCGCCTACGTCTTTCCAGTTGGAGACCTGGCCCGTATAGATTCTTTTGAGCTGATCGAACGTAAGGTTTTCAACGGGGTTCGAGGGGTGCACCAAGGGCACAACGCAGTCCAGGGCCACCGTGGTCTCAAAGGGGTCCACGCCCTTTGCCTTTGCCTGATCCACCTCACCTTTTTTGATCTCCCGCGAGGCCATGGCAATGTGGCTCGTCTTGTCGATCAGGGCTTTGACGCCATTGCCCGTGCCGCCGCCCGATATGGACATCTTCAGTTCAGGGCGCTCCGTCACGAATCGCTCCACCGCAATCTGCGCGAAGGGCAGCACTGTGGTCGAACCGTTGACGATCACCTCCGCCGCCAGAGCGCGCCCCGCGAACGTCATTCCCAAAACCGCCGCCGCCATTACTTTCCACTTGTTTCCGTTCACTCTTATTTCCTCCTTAATGATTTTGTGGCTCAAGGATACTGGAAAGGCGTAACAGAAGCGTGACCGTTGTGTAACGGAAATGTAACGAGATTTTTTATCGAAGCGCGCGCCAAGCAAGACTCGTTCTTCGCTGCCCTTTATAGCGGTTCGCTCTTTTCTGCGCGAAGTTTTTGCCGTTTATTGTCGGTCGTCTGTGATAATATCTCTCATAACTCGTCTGTGAAAATATCCGCATGAGACAGGAGTGTGTGACATTGACGAGAGACAAGCTGAAACAAGTAAAAATGGTGGAGCGGGTATCGTCGGGGAGGATGACCAGGTTTCCTTAAAAGCAAGTGGACTCATCACGGATTCGCAATATCAAGATTCACAATCCACATTGAAGACCTGTGTTAGATTTCAAGTGCAGAATTTTGAACTCTCAAGTATAATTTCAGTCAAAATATACATTCCTTCGAAAGGAGTAATCGCGTTCATGGCAAAAATAACGATTCAAAGGCTTCAGGAGATGAAAGTGAAGAAGGAGAAGGTCAGTTACGTGACGGCCTACGACTACGGGCAGGCCACGTTGGTGGAAAAGGCTGGGATCGAGATGATCCTGGTGGGAGATAGTCTGTCCATGACCATGCTAGGCAACGAGTCCACCGTGCCCCTCACCACCGAGGCGATGATTCACCACATCAAGGCCGTCGTGAAGGGCGCCCCGTCACCCATGATCGTGGGCGACTTGGTGTTCGGCTCCTACAATGAAGGCCCGGAGCAGGCCATCCGCAGCGCCAACCGCCTGATCAAGGAGGGGGGTTGCGACACAGTCAAGCTGGAGGGCTGTATGCCCGAGATCGTCGCGAAGATGGTGGAGGGTGGTATCGGCGTTCAGGGTCACATCGGCCTAACCCCCCAGACGGCGGGCCTGTTAGGGGGCTTCAAGCTTCAGGGCAAAAATTTGGACGCAGCTAAAAAAATCATTGATCAAGCCAAATCCCTGGAACAGGCGGGGGTGTTCTCCATCGTCGTCGAGTGCGTTCCCGAGGAGCTGGGACGGGCTATCACGGAGGCGGCGTCCGTGCCTATCATCGGCATCGGCGCGGGGCGCTATTGCGACGGGCAGGTGTTGGTGTACCATGATCTACTGGGGCTCTTCGACCGTTTTACCCCAAAATTTGTCAAAAAATATGCCCAGATTGGGGAGCAAATTGTCAAAGCCTTGGAGGAGTACAAGAAAGAGGTCAAAGACGTGAAATTCCCCAGCGATGAGTACATTTTCGGCGGCTTGACCCAGGAAGACCTGAAGGGGCTCCGCTGAACGCGGGCGGGTGAGCGTGGTGGAAGTTGCGGTGTTGGGCTCCGGCGCGATGGGTTCCCTGTATGGAGGGACTTTAGCCGCGTCGGGATGTGGGGTTGTGTTCATCGACGTTTGGAAAGACCATGTGGACGCCATCAACCAGCGAGGCCTAGTCATCGAGGAACCTGGCGGGGCAAAAACGGTGCGGGGCGCGAGGGCCGTTTCAAAGGCCTCTGACGCGGGGACAGCGGACCTGGTCATCGTCTTTGTGAAGGCAACAGCGACGGAGGAGGCTATGCGCGAAGCGCTCCCCCTGGTGGGGGAGAAGACGTCCGTGTTAACCCTGCAAAACGGACTGGGTAACGTGGAAAAGCTGTGCAAGGTGGTCCCAGCCTCGCGGGTGATCGCGGGAACCACGGGCCATGGAGCGACGCTCCTAGGGCCGGGGAAGATACGCCACGCGGGCGTGGGGGACACGGTCATTGGGGAGCTGGACGGAAGCCGCTCCCCGCGGGTAGAGGTCGTGGCCACTTTGCTGAAGAAGGCGGGAATGACGGTTAAAATCTCGGAAAACGTCTTAGGGTTGATCTGGACGAAATTGATCGTCAACGTCGGGATTAACGCCCTGACCGCTGTAACGGGGCTCAAGAATGGGCGACTGACGGACTTCCCTGAGATGGAAGTCCTGATGAAGGCCGCCATCGATGAGGCCTGCACTGTGGCCAAGGCCAAGGGCGTTGCCTTGGAGATCGCCGAGCCCTTCGAGCACACCCGAAACGTCGCGAAAAAAACGGGCGCAAACCGCTCCTCAATGCTGCAGGATATTCTCGCTAAACGACAGACCGAGATCGCGGTTATCAACGGCGCCATCGTGGAGGAGGGCAAAAAACTGGGGATCTCCACCCCGATCAATGCCCTTTTGACCAGCCTAGTTCTGGTTCGCCAGCAAACCTACGAAGAAGCCTACGAAGGCAAGGCAAACGCATGAAGACGTAGAGACTTGGTATGATTGAATTTATTCTCTAGGGTGTGTTTGAAAACACGAAGCACAGTTCTATTTCAATATAGTTACGATAGAAGCTAAAAATATGAAACTTAAAAAATTGCGGGATAGTTTATCATATCGTGTGGCTACACGACGAAATTGTTTGAGCTTGTTAAAAAAACACTCTACCGGTTCCGCCGCGTTCGCTTTCGGCGGGATACAATAACTCGATAATATATTAAGAGCTCCTAACATAGCCCACCTGTTTGGGCCTTCAGGCTATAAAGCAATTTTTATAAATGCAGTATTTCAAAGTAAACTTTATCAAGATAGCATGGTTATGATAGATACTCTAAAGACATATTAAGAGCTCCTAACATAACCCACCTGTTTGGGCCTTCAGGCTATAAAGCAATTTTTATAAATGCAGTATTTCAAAGTAAACTTTATCAAGATAGCATGGTTATGATAGATACTC
>JAITGK010000001.1 GCA_031280635.1 Synergistaceae bacterium | reverse complement strand
GTATCTATCATAACCATGCTATCTTGATAAAGTTTACTTTGAAATACTGCATTTATAAAAATTGCTTTATAGCCTGAAGGCCCAAACAGGTGGGTTATGTTAGGAGCTCTTAGTATGGTACGGTTGGCTCTTGTATCTTCTTTATAAAAAGATATTAGACACACCCTCAGGAGGTTTTACGAAATGAAGTTGAGAAGTCACACCGTCACACAGGGGGCGGATCGCGCCCCCCATCGCTCCCTCTTCAACGCTTGCGGGTTCACGGCGGAGGAAATCGCCCGTCCGCTGATCGGCATCGTGTACTCTTTCAGCGAGATCGTCCCTGGGCACATCCACCTGGACAAACTGGCCGAAGCGGCCAAGGCCGGCGTCTACATGGCGGGTGGTACGCCGATTCTGATGCCCGTGATCGGCGTGTGCGACGGCATCGTTATGGGGCACGGGGGCATGAGGTACTCCCTGGCCTCCCGCGAGCTCATCGCCGACTCCGTTGAGACCATGGCCGCCGCGCACTGTCTGGATGGGCTTGTCCTGATCCCCAACTGCGACAAGATCATCCCCGGCATGATCATGGGCGCGACGCGGCTCGACATCCCCTCCGTACTGGTCTCCGGCGGGCCCATGCTGGCAGGCAGGAAGGACGGAAAAACCATCAACCTCAATACGAACTTCGAGGCGGTGGGCGCGTTCAAAGGAAACCTCATCGACGAAGCCGAGCTGCGGCGCATCGAGGAGGCGTCCTGTCCCAGCTGCGGCTCCTGCGCGGGGATGTATACGGCTAATTCCATGAACTGCCTATCGGAGGCCATTGGCGTCGCGCTTCCCGGCAATGGGACGATTCCAGCCGTTTACGCGGGTCGCGCCCAGCTCGCCAAGCGCGCGGGCATGAAGGTGATGGAACTGCTGGAGCGCGACCTCACACCCCGCGACATCATCAACGAAAAATCTATCCGTAACGCGCTGGCGGTGGACATGGCCTTGGGCTGCTCCACCAACAGCGTGCTGCACCTTCTGGCCATCGCCAACGAGGCCCAGGTTCCCCTGAGCCTGGAAACCATCAACGAGGTGAGCGGCCGCGTGCCGAACCTCTGCCACCTGGCCCCGGCGGGCCCCCACCACATGCAGGACCTTCACGAGGCGGGGGGGCTCCCCGCCGTAATGCGCCAGCTCCTGAAGGCCGGATACTTGGATCCCTCCGCCATGACCGCCACGGGCAAAACCGTTGGAGAAAACGTGGAGGGCGCGACCAACCGGGACGCCTCGGTGATCCGACCCATAGACAACCCCTACAGCGCGGCGGGAGGTATTGCCGTTCTGTGGGGCAACATCGCGAAGAACGGCTGCGTGGTGAAGCAGAGCGCCGTAGCTCCCGAGATGATGAAGCACTCTGGGCCAGCGCGGGTTTTCGACAGCGAAGAACAAGCCATTGAGTCCATTTTTGGGGGGAAGATCGTCGCGGGCGACGTGGTGGTCATTCGCTACGAGGGCCCCAAGGGTGGGCCAGGCATGCGCGAGATGTTGGCGCCCACCTCGGCGCTGGCGGGGATGCGGTTGGATAAGAGCGTTGCGCTCATCACCGACGGGCGGTTTTCGGGGGCGTCGCGGGGAGCCTCCATCGGGCACGTCTCCCCGGAGGCGGCGGAGGGTGGAGAGATTGGCCTGGTGCGTGAGGGCGACGTGGTCGAGATCGATATCCCCAACCACAAGATCGACGTTTGGGTCTCGGACGAGGAGATTCAAAAAAGGGCAAAGGAGCACAGGACTCCCGCCCCCAGGGTGACCAACGGTTGGCTGGCGCGCTATGCGAGCCAGGTGAGTTCCGCCAGCACGGGCGCGGTGATGAGCTTCAATGGTTTGAAAGCGAAAGCCCAATAATGGAGTCTATGCCCCCCTGAGGGAGGCTTTTTGTTTTTTGGTTTTTGGTAAGGGGCTGGAGCCCCAAGTTTTTATTTTTGGAGGTGTTGGTATGAAGAAGTTTTTGTGTGTCGCGGCGGTTTTTGTGTTTGTGTTCGCGGCGGGGCGCGCGTGCGCGCTGGACCTGAAACTCGGTCACGCCATCAACGAGGAGGACGTTTTTCACAAGGCGGCCTTGAAGTTCGAGGAGCTGGTAGAGGCTCGCGCCAACGGCGCGGTGACGGTGACGATCTACCCGAACGCTAAACTGGGCGACGAGCGCAACCTGCTGGAAAGCCTCAGGATGGGCACAGTGGACATGGGGATCATCACAGGGGGTCCCGTGATCAACTTCCTGCCAGGCTTCGGCGTGTTGGACCTGCCGTTCCTCTTCTCCAGTCCGGAGCACGCCTATAAGGTGCTGGACGGCCCCATCGGCGCGAGCTTCTTCACGGAAATGGAAAAGCTGGGCTGGAAGGGCCTGGCCTACGGCGAGCGGGGCTTCCGCAACCTGACCAACAACAAGCGCCCCGTGGAGAAACCTGAGGACATCAAGGGCTTGAAGATTCGCGTCATGCAGAACCAGATTTACATCGACTCCTTCACTGCCCTGGGCGCCAACGCCGTCCCCATGGCCTGGACGGAGGCCTTGACGGCGCTCCAGCAAGGAACCATCGACGGGCAGGAGAACCCGTTGAACGTCATCGCGGCCTACAACATCAACGAGTCGAACAGGTACCTCTCCATTACCCGCCACGCCTACGCGCCCAACGTGATCCTGATGAGCATGAGAACGTGGAACAAGCTCACGCCGGAACAGCGGAAGATCGTCGCCGAGAGCGCCATTGAGGCCGCGAAGCACAACCGCGGCATCGACAACGAAAAGGAAGCTGAATGGCTGCAATCCCTGAAGGACAAGGGAATGCGGGTCTCCGAGCCCGACCTTTCTCTGTTCCGGGACGCGGTGAAGGGCGTCTACGAGAAGTACGAGCAGCGGTACGGAAAAGACCTCATCCAGTCGATACTGGACGCGAAGTAGAGCGGGCGGGGCGCTGGGAATGGATTCGCCGCGGCCTCGTTCTCTTCTGGGAAACGTCAGCGAGAAGGTAAACACAGTCTGCGAGGCGGGCCTTTTCCTCACGCTGACGTTGATGACCCTTGTGACGATTTTGCAGATAGTGTGCCGGATGTGGTTCAGGGCCCTGACCTGGTCGGAGGAGGTCACGTGCTTTTTCCTGGTCTTCGCCTCTTTCCTGGGCGCGTCCGTGGCCTTCAAGCGGGGGGCGAACATCGCGGTGACCTTTCTGCTCAACGTCCTGCCGAAGCCCCTCAAAAAAGCGGCGCTGATCTCCATCGAGCTTTTGGGGATCGTCTTCTTCAGCGTGACGGCGTGGTACGGCGCAATGCTCTGTTACCAGGAAAGAATGCAAATGGCGTCGTCCATGCCCGTCTCAATGGGGTGGTTTTACCTGGTTTTTCCCCTCACGGGCGCGGTGACGATTCTGCACCTGGCCAGTCACGTGGAAGACCTGCTGCGCCGTAGCGAGTGTGTGTGAATGGGAACGACGCTGATCGTCTCATTCTTGGTCATGTTGGTTTTGGGCGTTCCCATCGCCCTCTCCATCGGGGTGTCGGCGACGCTGGTCTTGTTTTTGTCGGACATGCCGCTGGAGGCCCTGCCTCAGACGCTTTTTTCCGGGGTTAATTCCTTTTCGCTGGTGGCGGTGCCATTTTTCGTGCTGGCCGGCGACATTTTGGCTCAGGGAGGCATATCCGAGCGCATCGTGGCCTTTGCCGAGTCCGTCATGAGCCGCATACGAGGAGGGCTCTCTATCGTCTCCATCGTGGCGTCCATGTTTGTTTCCGCCATATCGGGCAGCGGGGCCGCCACCACGGCGGCCGTGGGCTCCGCGCTCTTGCCCCAGCTCAAACGCAAGGGCTACGACCTGGATTTTTCGGCGGCCCTCATCGCCTCCGCTGGAACCATCGGCGTTGTCATCCCGCCCAGCGTGCCGATGGTGCTCTACGCGGTCATATCCGGCGTGCCCGTTAGCAAGCTCTTCATGGCGGGCTTCGCGCCAGGGTTCCTCATGGGCGGAAGCCTAATCGTTTACGCCCTCTACATAGCGAAACAGCGCGGCTACCCGGCAGGTGAGCCAGCCAGTTCCGGGGAAAAGTTCCGAAAATTCCTCAACGCGCTCTGGGGGCTCATGACGCCTGTCCTGATTTTGGGAGGGATTTTCTCCGGTTACTTCACGCCGTCAGAGGCCGCCGCCGTGGCCGTTGCCTACTCGCTTTTCGTGGCGGTGTTTGTTTACAAGTCGCTGAACTTAAAGATGGTCTATCGCCTCGTGGTCAACTCTGGCGTCACCAGCGCGCTTATCATGTTCATCATCGCCACGTCGAAAATTTTCGGGTGGCAACTGGCGTTTTACGAGATTCCCGACAAGGTGGCGCGGGCGGTGCTGCAATTGACCTACGGCGTCCCGGCCCTGGTGTACTTGGTGATCGTCGCTATCATCCTCGTGGCGGGCATGTTCATGGAGACCGCGTCCGCGCTCATCATCCTCACGCCAATTTTTCTGCCAGCCATAGCGGGTGTTGGGGGGAACCTCATCCACTTCGGCCTCATGCTGGCGGTGGGTCTGGCCATCGGCATGGCCACACCGCCTGTCGCCATCGACATTTACGTGGCGAGCGCGATCACGGGTCTGTCGTTGGAGGAGGTGAGTCGTCCCATTTTCCCCATGGTGGCGGCGTTGATTTTTGTCCTGCTACTGGTGACATACGTCCCTTGGCTCTCCCTGGCGCTTCCTGGCTTTGTCGGTCCGTGAAAAATGATCAACGCGCTGGCGGTTATACCCGCGAGATATGGGAGCGCTAGGCTGCCCGGCAAGCCCTTGCTGAAACTTCTGGATAAGGAGCTGGTGCTATGGGTCTGGGAGGGCGCGAAAAAAAGCGCCTCCATAGACCAGGTGGTGGTGGCCACCGACTGCGAAGTCATTGCCTCTCTGGTGGAGAAGGCGGGCGGCGAGGCGATGATGACCCCTTCGGAGCTGGCCACGGGAGGAGATCGGGTGGCGTTCGTGGCGAAGCGAATTCCTTCCCGTTTCGTCCTGAACGTTCAGTGCGACGATCCCATGATCTCGCCCGGCATGATCGACCCGATGGTGGAGGCCCTAAAGAAAGATCCCACGATCAACCTGGCCGTCCTGGCCAAACGGATAGAGGACCCCGACGAGGCTGCCCAGGAGTCCACCGTCAAGATGGTGTTCGATGAAAAGGGGCGGGCGTTGTACTTCAGTCGTTTACCCGTCCCCTTTTCGAACAACGTGGGGATTGTCCGTTTCAAGCACATCGGGCCCTACGCCTGGCGAAGGGAGGCCCTGTTTGACTTCGCCTCGCGATCCCGGACGCCGTTGGAAAAGGCGGAAAGCCTGGAGATGCTCCGCGTGCTGGAGACGGGCGGCGTCATTCGCTGCATCGAGACGAACTTCGACACGGTGGAGATCGATACGCCGGAAGACGTTGAGAAGTTCGAGAAAATCTTTGGACTCTAAACCCTTTCCTTCTCCCACAAGTACTGCCACTCCATTTTCAAGTTCCACACGATTGAGTTTCGCGCGGTTGTCGGGTTTTCATCGATGTTTTTCATCGTTTTCCCGACTGCGAAAGCTGAGACTTGATAGGGGGTGGTCAAGGGCGCTCGAAAGGTCTATAATCGCGGGGAATTCAAGAGCAAAAACCTCTGGGAATTTTCCTGTTTCGCGCTTTTATGTAAAGATATTGTTAAGGACGCGCTGACTGGGCTAATCTAAATTTAGATGGGAAGGACTTACGGTCCTTGGGTTTGTAAGGGAGGCGTAGAAGATGGCCAATAAAGTGGTAGCGACGCGAAGCGCCATGACCCGCATTCAAGCTGCTTTGAAGCTGGCGCGGCGCGGTCACGATCTTCTGGAACAAAAACGTAAGATCCTTATGAGCGAGCTGATGGGTCGCGTGAAAGAGGTTCGCGAGGTTCAGGAGAGCATACGCTCCATCTTCGGCGAGGCCTATTTCAGTCTCCAAATGGCGAACATCACGATGGGCATTGAGAACGTGGAAAAGATAGCCCTTCTGGTACCGGAGGAGGACCGCTTCGTCGTGCGTCTGCGGTCGGTGATGGGCATTGACATTCCAGAGGTGGACCGGGTGGAGCCCAATCGCTCCCCGGTCTACTCTATGGGGGGGGCTGTGTCGGGCTCGTCGTCGGTGCTGGACAACGCCTACGTCAACGCTCGCCAGATGGTGTCCCTCATCGCCCGCCTGACCGAGGTGGAGACCAGCGTGTACCGGCTGGCTATCCAGATACGCAAGACCCTAAGGCGCGTCAACGCGCTGGAAAAGGTGTTCATCCCAAAAAGCGAGAACCAGATCAAGCTCATCGCGGCGGCGCTGGACGAAAACGAGCGCGAGGACTTGACGCGCATAAAACTTTCGAGCCGTTGAGGCCAGCGCGCCTCTGGCGGCAAAGTGTTGGTGGTTTGCGTTGACCCTTTGTGCATGGGGATGAATCGGAGAAAGGGGACGGGAAAAAAGCATGAAATTGTCGGAAGTTCTCGAAGTTCTTTTGAAAGCCGAGGACGAGGCTTTGGAGATGCGCGGCGCCGCGGAACAGGAGGCGAAGGCACTGATCCAGAAGGCGCGCGACAAGTTCGCCGCCGACCAGGAGGCCCGCCTTGCCGCCGCGCGGGAGGAGGCGCGGGCCCAGGTGGAGTCGGCCCAGCATTCCGCGGAGATGGAGGCCCTTCACATCGCCGATCTAGCCCAGAAGGAGCGGGACGCGATGCGGGAGCACTTTGAGAAGAGCGTGCCCGCGCTGATCGCCCGGATAGCTGGGGAGGCGGCGACCAGGTACGCCGCCCAGAGGCGCGCCTGATGACTGGCGGGGGAAGCATCGCGGAGTCGGTCAAGGCCAGGATACGGCGAGGAACCCTGATACAAAGCGAGGATTTCCGATCTCTCCTGGATTTGTCCTCGGTAGGGGAGATCGCCGTTCGCCTAGGGGCGAGCGCCTACGCCGCCCTTTTGAAGGGCTTCAATCTGGAAGAAATGCGGCGCTCCGATCTGGAGTTCCTCCTTGGAATCGCCGTGCTGGCGGAGGGCGTGACCTTTCGCCATTACGCGGGTCTGAGCGACAGGAAGCTGTTGGACTTGTGGCTCGAAAGTTTCGACATAATGCTTTTCAAGAACCACTTCCGTCGCACGATGGGAACAGGCGTTTGGGGCGGCCACATGGACGCGAACAGGGTTTTGGGCCTGGTGTCCGGTTTCCGCTTGACCTTGGTGGATCAGGAGAGGCTCCTTTCGGGCGCTACGCTGCGGGACATTGTGGCGGCGGTGCGAAGCGAACCCCTGCGGGCGGCCCTGTCCGAGGCCATTCCAAGCCGCGATCCCTCCGAGATGTCGGGAGCGGAGTTCCAGAAAACAAGCTTCAACGCGGGCATGGTCTTGGACCGTTACTACTTTGACAACCTTTACGCGGCCGCGGCGACCTTGGGGGGCGTGGAGGGCCGTATGCTGCGGGCGTTGGTGGGGACGCGCGTGGACTTGATGAACCTCTACTGGATATACCGGGCGCGGCGCTTTTTCAACATGACGCCCGAAGAGGCCCTGACGTTGCTGGTCAAAGCCCGCTACAGGGCGGACTTCGAGCTTCTGACAAAGGCGGCTTTCGCGGAGCCCAGGGCGCTAGCGGCGGCGCTCCAGGGGACGACCTACGAGGGGATATTCGACGTGGAAAACAGCAGCGCCGCTTTGCGCGAGGTCGAGATAGAGAGCCGCATCAGCCGCTTCCTTTTCGCGGTAGCCGAGCGCGTGTTTCTGGCGGGCGCGCTGGGCTTTCAGAACATCGCGGCGTATCTGACGCTGAAAGAGCTGGAAGTTCGCGACCTGGTGGCCGTGGTGGAGTCGGTGCGGTACGGTTTCGATAGGAGCAAGGCCGACCTGCTTCTGGTGCGACCTTTGGGGAAGGTGAGTTGAACCATGGCAGTCGTTGGAATGGTGGGAATGTCCTTCGTCGGCCCCAGGGAGGAGATCGAGCGCGTGGCGCTCTCGCTTCTGTGCATGGAGAACTTCGAGCCCATGACGCCGGAGGTCATGCTGGACGGACGCCCTCTGGGGAGTCGCTTTCAGACGTTTCGGGGAAACCGCTACGACGCGCCCCTGGAGAAGCTGAACAGACTGTGGTCCGCGGCGAAATTGCCCACTCCGCGCCGCCCCGCCTCGACGCAGATTCCGTCGGTACCCTTTTCTGAGGTAGAGGCGAGAGTGGACGCCCTTATGCGGACGATGGACACTTGGGCCGCGAGAGTAAAAGAGCTTCAGGAACAGTATGAAACATGGCGGGCTATTCTGGCCTTCGGCGAGGCCCTCCGGCAGGTGGGGCGGAACTTTGAGGGCCTTTCCCGCTCCTCTTACGGGCGCGTGACCCTGGGCATTCTGACGCGCGAGAACTGGCGGCGACTGAGCGAAGCGGGGCTGGCGGCCCCGATCCTTGTCATGCCGCTGCTCGACGAACCGAACGAGAAAACGATCAACGCCGCCGTCTTTTACGGCGGAGACTACCGCGAAGACATGGAGAAAATACTTTCGTCGGTACACATGCGGTCTATTCCGCTAAAACCGGAGGAATTTCGCCTCTACGACAGCGCCGACGCGGTGCGCTACCGTATGGAGGCCGTAGAGGCGGACTTAGAGAGCTACCGGAACATGCCGGGACGCTACGTCGTGGGAAACCGTTTCGAGCTGGAAAAACTGTACCTGGCGGTGTACACCATGCAACGAGTGTACACGCTCTGCCAGTTGCGCGGCGAGATGTCCGAAATGACGGTCTTGGCGGGCTGGGCGCCTGAAACCTCCCAGGCCGCCGTGGCCGCCATAGTCGCCGAAAAGGCCCCCCACGCCCTGGTGTTGACGGAGAGCGGCGGCGATCTGGAGCGAAAGGGACACGAGCTTCCCACGCTTTTGCGCAACTGGCCGCTGGTGCGCCGTTTTCAGGAGATCGTCAGGCTCTACAGCCTGCCTTCCTATAGCGAGCTCGACCCCACTTTTGTGGTGGCGGCAAGCTTTTGTCTTTTCTTTGGCTTCATGTTTGGCGACGTGGGGCATGGGGCGCTCTTGGTGTTGGGCACGTGGCTCTTCGAGAAAAAGGGCCTGATGGGGCGCGAAATCGCCGCCGTAATGAAGGTGGCTGGGGCTGTTTCGGTCTTTTTTGGCTTTCTCTATGGTAGCGTGTTCGGTAAAGAAGAACTCCTCCACCCCTTGTGGCTGTCGCCCCTCAAAGACGTAAACACGATACTCCCCGTCTCCGTCGGGGTGGGGATCGCTTTCCTTTCGCTGGGCATCTCGTTTAAGGTATACAACGCCGCGCGCAAACGGGAGTGGGGGGAGGCGCTTTTAGGCCCGGAGGGACTGGCGGGACTCCTATTCTACTGGCTGGCCCTGGCCGCGGCCCTGGCTGAAGGCGGGCGTGGTTTTCTTGTGACGCTGTTGACGGTTCTTTTCGTCGCCATGATCTTCGGCAACGGTATCGCTAAGTGGCTTTTCCATGGTGAGACGGTGGACGAAGGGGGCGTGACCCACGTTTTTTCCATCTTTCACGCGGTGATGAACTTCGTCAGCAACACGGCGTCTTTTGTGCGACTGGCGGCCTTCGCTTTGAACCATGCGGGGCTCAGTGGGGCTGTTTTCATGCTGGGAGAGATGGTGGAGAAGGCGCCAGGAGGCATATTTTACCACGCCTTGATCCTTTTGGTGGGACACCTGGTGATCGTGGGTTTGGAGGGATTGATTGTCTTTATCCAGACCTTGCGCCTGGAATACTACGAGTTTTTCGGAAAGTTCTACAGCGGCGGCGGGCGGGAGTTTGCCCCGGTGCTCTGGCACAGACGCGCCGAACCGTAAAGGCGATGAAGTTTTTTCGTGTCTATAAAAAGGCCAACGGGCCTGTTCAGGAAGGAGATTAATCGAATGTTGGGTTTGACGGTTCTTTGCGGTTCTGTCGCGGCGGTGGCCGGAGCGGGGTTCTTGATGGTGAAGAGGGGTCGCTCTCCCCGCAGTCCGAGGGCAGCGCTGGCCTTGGTGATGGCGTTTCTGTTTTTCGCTATGGCGTTTTCCGCCGCGTCGGCCTTCGCGGCTGAGGGCGGGGAAGCCGGGGCGAAGGCCGAGGGAAACGCGGCGGGCCTGGGTCTCATCGGGGCGGCGCTTTCCACCGGACTGGCTTGCGTCGGCGCGGGCATTGGCGTCGCCTTCGTCGGCGCGGCGGCCTTGGGGGTCGTGGGCGAGAAGCCCGCGCTTTTCGGCAAGACGCTGATCTACATGGGGCTGGCGGAAGGCATTGCCATTTACGGCATCGTTATCTCGCTTTTCATCCTGGCTAGGATGTAACGTCTTCCCCGTCAGGGGCTTGCCGCGATGAAGGGCTTTTTGATTAGCGATAATCACGACACGCTGGTGCTGCTGAAGCTGGCGGGCATCAACGGCGTTGTGGCGCACGGGTCGGCGGAGACGGCGAGGGCGCTTTCCGCCGCGCTGGCGATGAAAGACGTGGGTATCCTTCTCATGACGGAACTAGCGGCCGAGAGCATCCCGGAAAAGGTTAAGGAAATGCGGTCCAGCGGGAAACTGCCGTTGCTGGTCGAGATACCGGACCGCCATGGGACCAGACGCGGCGCGGATTTCCTAACGCGGTACATCCGCGAGGCGATAGGGGTGAAGCTGGAATGACGGAAGGAATGACGGAAGCGCCAGGCAAAGCCGCGCGTGGCGGCGCCGTTGTGTACGACGAGAGGAAGAAGCTGGCCGAGCTTCAGGCGATGATCCTGGGCAAGGGCGACGCGGAACGGGAGCGCGTTTTGTCGGAGGCCCGACAGGAGGCCGTGAAGTGGGTCGAGGATCAGACGAAACAGCTTGAGGGTATGGCGGCGTCTATCAAGTCCGACGCGGCAAAACGCGCGCGGGAGATAACCTCGCGCCAGTTGATTGAGGCCGAGGCCGCCCGAGACAAGAGCCGTCTGCGCTTGCAAAGCGATTTGGCGCGCAAGGCCCTGGTACTGCTCCAAGACGCCCTCTCCGCCTTCGACAAGCGCCCTGACTACGACGCGATACTGACAGGGGTGGCTGCCGAGGCCTGTGAGCGTTTTCCCGGCGGACAGAAGGTAAAAATGCGGTTTCGGGCAGAGGACGCGGTACACGGGGAGGCCGTCGCGCAAGCGTTAAAGCTGCGTTTTCCGAACCTGGACGTCACCTTCGACGCGACGCCCGCGCCCATCATGGGCGGGGTCTACCTCTACTCGGAGGAGGAGAAGTGGCGCGTAGTCGCCGACTGGAAGACCAAAGTCGAGGAGATGGCGGACGGCGTGGCCAAGGCCGTGCTGGCTGAGCTGTAAGCCTATACGCGAGGGCGAGGCGGTAAACGACATGGACGAAAAAATCAAGGAAGACAAGAAAAAGAAAAAAGTGGAAGAAGGGGCGAAGCAAGGCTCCATCGTGATGGTCAACGGCCCCGTCGTGCGCGCCGCGGGCCTGTCTCGTTTCGCCATGCGTGAGCTGGCGCAGGTGGGGGAGCTGGGTCTGACGGGCGAGATACTCCAGATGGACGGGGATGAGGGCGTCATCCAGGTGTATGAGGACACCACCGGCCTCAAACCAGGAGAACCCGTCAGGGGGCTGGGTCGCTCCCTTTCCGTGTGCCTAGGGCCTGGCCTCATTGGGCACATCATCGACGGCATCGGTCGTCCTCTGGACCGCCTGATGGAAAAGGAAGGGGGGTTCCTCTCCAGGGGAACGAGCCTGGACCCTATCGACATGGATCGCTCCTGGGAGGTAACGCCGTCTTGCAAGATCGGCGACGTGATTTCCCCCGGCGCGGCCATTGCCTCGGTTAAGGAGACAGACCTGATAGAAAACGTCGTTGTGGCGCCCCTCGGTCTCGAAGGCGAGGTGGAATATGTCGCCGCGCCGGGCTTCTACAAGACATCCGACCCCGTGGCCCGCGTCCGGGGCGCCGACGGCAAGGTCGCGTCCGTGATGATGTACCACTACTGGCCCGTGCGCACGCCGCGCCCCTACAAGGAGCGCCTCCTGCCCGACGAACCCCTGATAACGGGCCAGCGGGTCATTGACGGGCTTTTTCCCATTTCGAAGGGGGGCGTGGCCGCTATACCTGGCGGCTTCGGCACGGGCAAGACCGTCACCCAACACCAGCTCGCCAAGTGGAGCGACGCCAAGGTAGTGGTTTACATCGGTTGCGGCGAGCGCGGCAACGAAATGACGCAGGTGCTAGAGGAGTTTCCCTCCCTGGAAGACCCCTATTCCAAGAAGCCCCTGATGCAGCGCACGATATTGATAGCGAATACGTCCAACATGCCGGTGGCGGCGCGCGAAGCCAGCATCTACACGGGCATTACCATCGCGGAGTACTACCGGGACATGGGCTATGACGTGGCCATGATGGCCGACTCCACCAGCCGCTGGGCGGAGGCCCTGCGCGAGCTCTCCGGGCGCCTGGGTGAGATCCCCGCCGAGGAAGGTTTCCCGGCTTACTTGGCCACGCGCCTGGCGGAGTTCTACGAGCGCGCGGGCAAGGTGCGCACCTTCGGGGATAAGACGGCGTCCATAAGCGTCATCGGCGCGGTGTCGCCTCCTGGTGGGGATTTCACAGAGCCCGTCACACGTCACACCAAGCGCTTCATCCGGTGTTTCTGGGCGCTGGACGCCTCCTTGGCCCACGCGCGGCACTTCCCCGCCATAAGCTGGATGGACTCCTACAGCGAGTACGCGGAGGAGGTCAAAGACTGGTACCACAGGAACGTGGACCCGTCTTGGGCGGCGCTCCGTGACGAGGCGCGCTCCGTTCTGGCCGAGGACGACGTGGTGCAGCAGACGATCCGCCTGATGGGCGAGGACGTGCTGCCCGATAGTCAAAAGCTAATCGCGCTGACGGCCTCCCTCTTGAAAAACGGCTACTTGCAGCAGAACTCTTTCAGCGATGACTCGTTCTGCCCGCCTGTCAAGGGGCTCACCATACTGAAACTGATCCTGGACTTCCACAATCAGGCCCGGAAGCTGGTGGCCGACGGGTGCCCTCTATCCCTCATCCGTCGGATGAAGGAGCTGGTGGAGCTGACCCACGTCCGTGAGCTTCCTGCTGAGAACGCGGCGGGCTTTGAGTCCTTGGGGAAGCGCATCCGGGAGCGCCTGGAAAAAATAGGCGCCGAGCGCCTGGTCCACGAGCAGGAAGAGGAGGGGAGCTGAAATGGCCCTCACGGAGTACACAGGAATCGACAAGATCAACGGCCCCATCGTCATGCTGAAAGGTACGCCGGGGGTGGGGTACGACGAGGTTGTGGAAGTGGTCACGGAGGGCGGGACGCGCCTGGGTCGCGCCATCATGGTCAGTGAGGACGCCGTTATGGTGCAGGTCTTCGCGGGGACGGAGGGCTTGGTGCCCGCCACGTCTCGGGCCCGCTTCCTGGGTCGCCCGCTGGAAATAGCTCTATCTCCCTCCATCCTGGGACGCGCTTTCGACGGTTTGGGGCGTCCTCTTGATGGCAACGGTCCTATTTACAGCGACTTGAAGCGCAACATCAACGGTTCACCCATGAACCCCATGGCCCGCGTCTACCCGCGGGACTTTATTAACACAGGCTTTTCCGCTATTGACGTGCTGATGACCCTGATACGCGGGCAGAAGCTGCCGATTTTTTCTGGCAACGGCCTGCCGCACAACCAACTGGCGATACAGATAGCGTCCCAGGCGCGCCTCGTTGGGGCGGAGAACTTTGCTGTGGTGTTTGCTGGCGTGGGTATCAAGCACGACGACGCGGCGGCCTTCACGTCCTCCCTGTCGCGGCGTGGGGCGAACTTGGTGTTGTTTCAGAACCTGGCGGACGACCCCGTCATTGAGCGCATCGCCACGCCGCGTTACGCTCTGACCGCAGCGGAGTACCTCGCCTTCGACCTGGGGATGCACGTATTGGTCATCATCACGGACATTACCAGCTACTGCGAAGCCCTGCGCGAGCTCTCCGTCAGTCGGGGGGAAATCCCTAGCCGCAAGGGCTACCCGTCGTACCTCTACAGCGACCTGGCGTCGCTTTACGAGCGCGCGGGGGTGCTTAGGGGCAAGGAGGGTAGCATAACGTTCCTGCCCATTTTGACAATGCCCAACGACGACATCACAAACCCTGTTCCCGACCAAACGGGATTCATCACAGAGGGACAGATCGTGCTCTCCCGTGAGTTGGACGCGAAGGGCGTCTACCCGCCCATCGATCCCCTGCCTAGTCTGTCGCGGCTGATGAAGGATGGCATCGGCAAGGGGTACACGCGGGAGGATCACCCCAGCGTCTCCAGCCAGCTTTTCGCCTGCTACAGTCGAGTGCAGGAGGTCAAGGCCCTGGCCGAGGTGGTGGGGCGCGACGAGCTAGGCGAGGAGGACAAAGCCTACCTGACCTTTGGCGAGGAGTTCGAGAAAACCTACGTCAACCAGGCGAAGGACGAAAATCGAGACATCGGACAGTCTCTGGACATGTCCTGGCGGCTTTTGGCCTCTTTGCCCCAGAACGCCCTGACCCGTATCTCAATGGAAGATATGGAGAGGTACATCAAGCCCAACCAACGGGGCAATCCCGTATCTGTCAACAAAGCCGCCCCAGCGGAGGCCGCTTCAGTCGAAGCGCTCTCGGCTGAACCTGAAAGTAAAGGAAGCGCTGATTAATGGGGTTCTTAGAGGCCCGAGACTCCGGGCGCGCGGAGCCCCGCAAGGAGCTCAATCAGCTCTTTCTAAATAATTCAGGAGAATGTTGTAAACTATCATGGCTTGTCCGCGAGACGACTTGTCCGGGAGACGAGCGGAAAGGTTTTCAATGCGGATAGACAAGTTTCTAAAGGCGGCGCGTTTGGTGAAACGCCGAACCGTAGCGCAGGAGATGATCGAGATGGGGGCGGTGCGGCTTGACGACCGGACCTGCAAGCCCTCCTCTGAGGTTGCGGAGGGCCGCGTGGTCGAGATCGCCTACATGACGCGCGTCTTGAAGGTAAAAGTTTTGTGCGCCGACGAGCAGCTTTTGAAGCGTCCCCAGATGGCGGCCTACGAGGCGCTGGAAGAGCGCCAAGTCTCGGCGGATCAGCGCCCGTGGTGAGCGCGAGGCCGGCGGGTGTTTGTGGCGCGGCGCGTTTATGATAAACTCTCTTCGTTGCGCATGTAATATCGGTCATCCATCGGTATGAAAGATGAAAATGGGGGTTGTTGATGATGAAACAGATTGTCGCGACGGACAAGGCTCCGGTTGCTATCGGACCCTATAGCCAGGCCGTTCGGGCGGGGGATTTTCTTTTCGCCTCGGGACAAGTGCCCTTTGACCCCAAGACAGGGCAATTGGTGACGGGTTCCATTGAGGCCCAGGCGGAGCAGGTTCTGAAAAACGTCAAGGCCATTGTCGAAAGCGCGGGCTTCACGATGCAACAAGTCGTCAAGGCAACGGTGTTTGTCACGGATATGGGGAACTTCGCGCCCGTCAATGGTGTATACTCCCGGTATTTTGCGGAAAACCCACCCGCGCGTTCCTTCGTTGCCGTCAAAGAGTTGCCGAGGGGCGCCCAGGTGGAGATCGAGGTTGTCGCCTGGAAAGGATAAATCCGGGAACGAAACCTAAAAATGTAACGTAGTAAAAGACGAGGAGGAAGGCTTATGGCAGAACAGACGACGCCAATGATATCACCTTGCGGAGCGCCCAACAGTGGAACAGGAACCGTTGAGCCCGGAGCGGGGGGGGACGGGACTGTGGAGGGCGCGGGAGGCGGACAGAACTTTATGGGCACAATGGGGATGATGGCGGTATTCATCCTCGTTTTCTATTTTTTCATCCTTAGACCCCAGCGCAAGCGGCAAAAGCAGCACGAGACGCTGATCAGCGGTATATCGCGGGGAGACCAGGTTGTCACCGTCGGGGGATTCTTCGGGACGGTACGCGAGGTGCGGGACGATACATTCCTGATCGAAATCGCTGAGGGCGTAAGGGTTCGCGTCTTGAAGTCCGCCATACAAACCAAGCGCGTGACGACGCCCGCGCCGGAGGAAAAAAAAGACTGACGCGTTTAGCCGGCCTCCGCGGCGAAATTTTTCGGGATGAGCCCATAGGTTGCTTTTCGGCTCATCCCTCTTGTTTGGTTGGGTTTAGAGCCGTTGGCTCTTTTCCGCGCAAAGTTTTTGCCGTTTATTCAGGTTTTTGGTCTCTTATTTCCGCGCGTGATTATGCAATCCGCTATAACTGGAGGTTTGTTTGATGGGCAAAAACGTTGTGGTGCTGTCCGGTTCGCCGCGCAAAGGAGGAACCACCGATCGCCTCGTGGACGCGTTTGCCGAGGGCGCGGCGGGATCAGAGCGCGTTGTGAGCGTTTTCCGTGTCGCGGACATGGAGATAGGCGGTTGCCTCGGCTGCAACCACTGCTTTCGGGAGACGGGCGTCTGCGCGCGGAAAGACGGCATGGGGTCGGTGTTGGAAGAGTTAAGGAAAGCCGATGTTCTGGTGTTTGCCTCTCCTGTCTATTATTTCGGCGTATCATCGCAGCTAAAGGCCGCTGTAGACCGCATGTACGCCCTAATGAAAGAGGGAATGCGAGTGAAGCGCGCGGCTCTTCTAATGACCTGCGGCGATGACACTGACGCGGCGGCGGCTCCGTCCATCGCCATGTTTCGTCGCGTTTTTGCCTACATGCGCTGGGAGGAGGCGGGGATCGTTGTGACCCCTCGGCTCCACGAGCCCAGCGACATTGAGGGACGCGAAGAGCTGGAGCGGGCGAAAAACTTGGGACGTAACATCTGACGCGCGTCACGGCTTCGAGGAAGCGCTCCTCTTTGGCTTTGCCTCTCAAGGGAAAGCCAAGGGCTATGGGGCCCTCAAGAATAGTGCCCTCGTAACAATAAAACCAAAAAACAAAAAACCAAAAAATTTATCGTAGGGTAGGGATAAAAATGACACAAAAAGACCGCGGGCGACTTTGGGTCGTCCTGATCGTGGCGGCGACCGCCCTGATATACGCCTGGCCGGTGACAGGCAGGGTAAAGCTGGGACTCGACTTGGAGGGTGGGGCTCATATCGTTCTTCAAGCCAAAGGGACATCGGAGAATCCCATAGGCGACGACGGACTCGACCGCCTTGTGGCTGTCCTGCGCAACCGGGTGGATCAGTACGGCGTGGCCGAGCCGATCATCCAGAAAAGCGGCTCCGACCGGGTCATAGTGGACTTACCTGGCGTGCAAGACCCCTCCGCAGCCCTAGAGCTTATTGGCAGGACGGCGCTCCTGGAGTTCCGTGAGGCGCTGGACTCCAGCGAGTTCTCGATACCTGAACCTAAGCGCGAAAACTACGATGACGACGAGCAGTTTGCGCGGGCGCAGGAAAACTGGAAGACCCTGGCGGAGTCGGCGGAAAACGCGGGTGAACGCTTCGCGGAGCGGGCCAAGGAGATCGAGGGAGCTTTGGTTTCCAAAGGCGAGGAGGATGGCAAGTTCTATCTTCTGGGTAAACCCCTGGTGGCTGGGAAGGACTTGAAAAACGCCGCCCTTAATTTTGACGATGACGGTACGGGAGTCTCAATTTCCTTCAACGACGAGGGAGCGAAGGCCTTCGAGGAGGCCACGGGACAGTTGGTGGGCAAACAACTGGCCATCGTTCTGGACGGCGTCACCATATCGACCCCAGTGGTGCAAAGCCGCATAGCGGGCGGCAACGCTCGAATAACGGGGCGTTTCACCACCGACGAGGCTACCCGCCTGGCCATTATGCTGAGAGCGGGCGCTCTGCCCGTGGAGGTGGAGGTTGCCGAGAATCGCTCCGTGGGGCCCAGCTTGGGGGCGGACTCCATTCAGCAGGGGCTCCGCGCCGGACTTGTGGGGACGGCGATGGTATTTCTTTTTATGCTGGTTTACTATCGCTTCAATGGGTTGGCCGCCGACGTAGCCCTGCTTATGACGCTACTTCTGATCTTCGCTGGGTTGATCGCGTTCCGGGCGACACTGACGCTTCCCGGTATCGCGGGCATCATTCTGACGATTGGCATGGCGGTGGACGGCAACGTTCTGATCTACGAGCGCGTCAAGGAGGAACTCCGCGCTGGGAAAACGTACTTGGCCGCGCTGGACACGGGCTTCCGCAAAGCGTTGGTGACTATTCTGGACTCCAACATCACCACCTTAATCGCGGCGGTGGTGCTGTTTCACTTTGGGACGGGCTCAGTGCGCGGATTCGGCGTCACCCTGTCCATAGGCCTGGTGGCCAGCGTGTTTGCCAACGTGGTGGTGACGCGGGCCATGCTGCAGCTTTTTGCCAAGCAGAAACAGTCCGCTCTAAAGCGGATTTAGAGCCGTTGGCTCTTTTCCGCGCAAAGCTTTTACCGTATTATATCCGGCTTTTGATCTCTTGTTTTTGCGCGTGATTATGCAACCCGCTATAGGGCCGCAGGGTCAGGAGGAACGACTTGATGAAAATGAACTTTGACTTTATGAAATGGCGCTTCCCCACTATGTTTCTGAGCTTGGCGTTTTTCGTGGGGAGCCTGGGCTTGGTGTTGTTTCAGGGTCTAAACCTGGGGATCGACTTCACTGGTGGTAACGCGGTGCGCGTGGAGTTCGACAATCGACCCGACGTGGGTCAAGTACGGCAGGTTGTCTCCTCCGTGGTGGCAAAGGAGGCTATGATCCAGGACTCCGGCGAGAAGGGCATCCTCATTCGCACCAACGAGGATACCGAGGAGAGTCGCAGGCAGCTTGTGAACGTTCTGCAAGTCCGCTACCCAGACATGAAGGTGGTGGGGTTCGAGAAGGTGGGGCCCGTGGTGGGGAAGGAGCTTCGCAATCAGGCCCTGCTGGGTTTGACCGCGGCCCTGGCGGCCATTCTGATCTACATTACGGTACGGTTTCAGTTTCGCTTCGCCGTGGTCAGCGTTATTCCCCTGGTGCACGACGCTGTGCTAGCGCTGGGTTTCTTCAGCCTCACGCGGATGGAGATTTCCTCGTCCTTCATCGCGGCGATCTTGACGATAGTGGGTTACTCGCTCAACAACACCATCATCATCCTAGACCGCATACGCGAAAACTGGAAAGACCTAGGGAGGCGCGGCATCGTTGGGTTGGTGAACCTCTCCATTCAGCAGACCCTATCCCGCACGATCAACACGACCCTGACAACGTTGTTCCCTGTGCTCGCCCTGTGCGTCTGGGGCGGTCCTGTCCTGGCCGCGTTCAGCTACGCCATGCTGGTGGGCGTCGTCGTCGGAACTTACAGCTCCATCTTCGTCGCCACCGGTCTCATCGTCGAATGGTGGCTACGGAAGCCCTTGACACGGTAGTCCCAAGCATCTGGGGATACGATGAATATCACCACTTGGGTTTTGTTTGCCTGCGCTTTGCTCATGGCTGGAATGGGGATTACGCGTTACCGCGCCGGACAGAAGGGCTTGGCGTTGCGCGACTTCTTTATGGCCGCGGCCATGGCTGTCTTTGGAGCGGGCTACCTATAGCGCAGGCTCATGGGATTCTTCGAGGACGTGGTGAACGCCGTGCGCGGCGTAGTGGACGTCCCGGTGATCCAGCTCGTCCTAGGCTGGCACGCCAGCGCCGTGGTGGCGGAAGACGGGCGCTGGGGGATTGGCTGCGTTCCAGACTCCCTGAAGGAGGCCCATATGTCGCGGGAGTCCCACACCAATCGCCTGTTGGGCGCGTCACTGGCGGGACTGGCGGAGCTGGTCGTTTCGCCCTTTCCTCAGGAGTTCGCGGCGGCGACGGCGGCTTGCGCGGCGCTTCTGCCTTTCCCCAGCGGGGGGTTCCGCCTGGATACCGTTATGCCCTGCGCTCGCGGCGACAAAGTTGCCGTGCTGGGGTATGAGCGAGAGCTAATCCCCCTTATGCGCGACTGGGGGTGGAAGATCGCCGTTTTTGACGACATTCGACAGGGCCCGGATTGCTTTCCGCAGAAGGATTTTTCTGACGGAGCGCGGGGCGCGGAATGGGTATGGCTCTCACCGGAGGCTGTCCGCGATCGCTGGCTGATCTCCACGGCGGAGGTGCTGAAAGAAAAAAAGGGGTGCTTCCTCCAGGGGCCGGGGCTTCCCTGGCTACGGGAAAGCTTTGCCGCTCTGGGCGTCACCCACCTGGTCAGCCCCAGGGCGGTCGGTGACGCTGGGACAATACGCGCGCGCATAGCCGCAGGCGGAGACCCTTGGCTTTGCCCGGAGCTGGAATGGCGCGTCCACTACGTCGCCCCATAAAACAATCCCCAGGAGGCGCGAGCCTCCCTGGAGATTGCGGAAACTGCCGTTCCGCGCGTCAGGCCCGGACACTCAGGTTCTGCCCCATGCCCATAGACTTCAAGAGCAGGGCCATGTTTTCCTCCTGAAAATCCATCACCTTTCTTAACATCGCTGTCTGCGTCTCCGTCGCGACCCTCTGCGACGCCAGCTCCATGGAACTCCTAGCGATACCCATTGCCATATCCACAACCATCACCTCCTTATATAATACATAATCACCCGCATCTAAGCTACCCTTTTTCTCGTTAAAAATCAATACGTAAAAACAAAGAAGTAAAATAATTGGAGGGGTGAAGCATGAAAACCCCTAACCATCGCAGGGCAAATGCGTGAAGGCGTAGAGCCTTGCCATGGCTGAATTTATTCTCTAGACAAAAACACCTAGTACTTAGCAACATCTAAAACTTTACAAAAAATGTTATCCGAGCAAAAATAGGTCATCTTAATCACGAGGTGACTTAACATGCGAGGCAGGCACACTAAAATTGAGTCACCAACCACCGCTTCAAGCGGTGGCTTGAAATTCCGCCCCTATAAGGGGCTTAAAACATTAAACCATTCGAAAAACCTTTTGCTATCGAATAAAAGGAACATAGAGTCTAGTCG
>JAITGK010000182.1 GCA_031280635.1 Synergistaceae bacterium | reverse complement strand
CTTCTCCATCACCTTCACGCGCTTTAGTTCATCTCTGCTCAAGGTCACACGTTCCTGTCTCATGCGGACATTTTCCCTGAGGAGTTACGAGAGGACTTTATCACAGAGGAATGACAGGTGGTGGTCCATCTATTGACATGATCGACCTCTCTTCGTATAATGAAATTTCGGCATAATTTCCTTAAACGCTATAGGGGGGTCTTTCAGTCCATGCCCGAATTCGTTTCAGTCAGCAAAAAGCGGCGGCGTTACACCTTTGGCCGCGCCCATGACCTCATCGAAATTCCCAATATGATTGAAGTTCAGCGCGATTCTTATCGATGGTTTTACCAGGACAATCTGCCCCCCGACTCTCGCGCCTCGCAGGGTCTGCAGGAGCTTCTGAACGAGATTTTTCCCATCGAGAGCTACGACGGGCAGTTCGCGCTGGAGTTCGTCCGCTACTATGTGGACAACCCCAGCCTGACGGAGGAGGAGGCGCGTCGCCGAGACATGACCTGGGCGCGCCCCATTCGCGCTACTATCCGCCTGACCAACACGAAAACTCAGGAGATCAAGGAAGAGGAAATCTTCCTTGGCGACTTCCCCGTGATGACAGAGCGTGGAACCTTCATTATCAATGGGACGGAACGTGTCGTCATCAACCAGTTGGCGCGTTCCGCGGGCGTTTACTTCACAAAAGAGGACTCGATCCCAGGTCAAGAGGCCTGCACGGCCAAAGTTATCCCCGACCGGGGCGCGTGGCTGGACTTCGCCGTCGCGTCAGGGGAGTTGGTATCGGTCAACATCGACAACCGCAAAAAGCTGCTCGTGACCTTGCTGCTGAAGGCCTTCGGAGCTAAGAACAACGAGGACATTCTCCAGTTATTTGACGCCAAGCCGGTCTTTATGGAATTCAGCGATGAAATGCGGGGTATGCTCTCCGTTGAGGAGTTCCGGGAACTGGATGGAAGCGTCATCGTGGCGCGCAATCGGTCCATCAGCCGGGACGCCTTGGAGAAGTTGAAACAGATCAACCCCAACGGTCGAGGGGGTGTTGAGGTGCAGGGGATCGACCTCTCCCTGGCCATGACCCTGGATCGGGACACGACTCAGAGTAGCGACGAAGCGGCGCAGGAGATATTCCGCCGCCTTCGTCCCAATGAGCCCGCTCGCGTAGAAAGCGCCAAGGACTACCTTCACTCGCTCTTTTTCGACCCTCGGCGCTACACCCTGGGCCGGGTGGGACGCTATAAGCTTAACCGCAGGCTGAAACTGGACGTCCCGGAGGACAAACGCCTTTTGACCCTCGACGACCTGGTGAGTATTGTGAAAGAGCTCTTCGCCATGCGCGCCCTCGCCAAAAAAACCGACGACATTGATCACCTGGGCAACCGCCGGGTGCGCTCCATCGGAGAGCTGCTTCAAAACCAGGTACGCATCGGTCTCTTGCGCATGGAGCGCATCGCGAAAGAGCGCATGACCACCATCCCGAATCTGAACACCGCCATGGGTCGGGAGCTCATCAACGTGCGACCCATAGCCGCTGCGCTGCGGGAGTTCTACGGCTCTGGGCAGCTCTCCCAGTTCATGGACCAGACGAATCCGTTGGCGGAGGTCACTCACAGGCGGCGGCTTTCCGCCCTCGGTCCCGGCGGTCTGAGTCGGGAACGAGCGGGCTTCGAGGCGCGCGACGTCCACTACACCCACTACGGTCGGGTCTGTCCCATCGAGACGCCAGAGGGCCCCAACATTGGTCTGGTGTCTTCCCTTACTACCTACGCCCGACTCAACGAGCATGGGTTTTTGATCACGCCGCGCCGTAAGGTCCGAAAGGGCAAACTGACGGGGGAGGTAGAGTTTTTATCCGCCGATGAGGAGGACAACTACCATATCGCCATGGCCAACACCTCTCTTGAAAAAGACGAAGCCACCATCCGAGGCAAGGAGTGCCCCACGCGCCACCAGGACGTCATCGAGACGGTACCCGTGGTGGAGGTGGATTATATGGACGTCTCCCCCAAGCAGATCGTCTCCTCCTCCACCGCCCTCATCCCTTTCTTGGAGCATGACGACGCTAATAGGGCCCTGATGGGCTCCAACATGCAGCGCCAGGCCGTGCCCCTCATCTTTCCCGAAGCCCCCATTGTGGGGACGGGGATTGAGCACCGCATCGCCAAGGACTCGGGTTCCTGCGTGGTGGCGGCTAGTTCGGGTGAGGTCACGTGGGTAGACTCCGGGTGTGTCAAGGTACGTTCGAAAAAAAACGGTACCAAGACCTACGACCTTATCAAATTCCGGCGCTCAAACCAGGGTACCGTTATCCACCAGCGCCCCCTGGTGGAAAAGGGCGAAAAAGTCGAGAAGGGTGAGATCATCGCCGACGGGCAGGCCATGGACCACGGTGAGTTGGCTCTGGGGCAGAACGTCCTGGTGGCCTTTGTGCCCTGGGAGGGCTACAACTTCGAGGACGCCATCCTGCTCAGCGAAAACTTGGTCAAGGAGGACAAATTTTCGTCCATCCACATCGACGAGTACGAGATCGAGGCGCGGGAGACCAAGCTGGGGCCGGAGGACATCACCCGCGACATCCCCAACGTGGGCGAAGATATGTTGAAAAATCTGGATGACAACGGCATTATTCGTATCGGGGCTGAGGTTAACGCTGGCGACATCCTGGTGGGCAAGGTGACGCCTAAGGGGGAGTCGGACCAGACGCCTGAGGAAAAACTCCTGCGCGCTATCTTCGGCGAGAAAGCCAGGGAGGTGCGCGATAATTCCCTAAAGTTGCCCCACGGCGCCAGAGGAAAGATCGTCGCCATCAAACAAATGACCCGCGTGGACAACCCAGAGGCCTTGTCGCCGGGGGTGATTCGCACCGTGAAGGTCTACGTGGCCCAGTGGCGCAAGATCACTGTGGGGGACAAAATGGCGGGTCGCCATGGTAACAAGGGAGTGGTCAGTCGCATCCTGCCCGTGGAAGACATGCCCTATCTGCCGGACGGCACGCCGGTGGACGTGGTGTTGAACCCCCTGGGCGTTCCCAGTCGCATGAACCTGGGTCAGGTCTTGGAGACCATTATGGGCTTTGTGGCCATGAACAACGATTGGCACGTGGCTACCCCTGTGTTCGAGGGCGCTCACGAGCGGGAGATCTTTGAGAACATGGAAAAACTCAGCGCCGAAAAATACACAGACCTGACCAAGGACGGCATGATCACCCTCCGGGACGGCAGAACCGGCGAGCCCATGGAGAAAAAAGTCACCATCGGCTGTATGTACATGCTGAAGTTGATCCACCTGGTGGACGACAAGATTCACGCCCGCTCCACCGGACCTTACAGCCTCATCACCCAACAGCCCCTGGGGGGGAAGGCGCAGTTCGGGGGGCAACGCTTTGGGGAGATGGAGGTCTGGGCACTGGAGGGCTACGGCGCGGCCAACGTGCTCCAAGAGATTCTCACGGTGAAGTCT
Organism: Synergistaceae bacterium; assembly: GCA_031280635.1. Lineage (GTDB taxonomy): Bacteria > Synergistota > Synergistia > Synergistales > Aminobacteriaceae > JAITGK01. Next base: position 5,105 of record JAITGK010000182.1, on the reverse strand, counting down.
GACGACATCCGTGGGCGCGACAAGACCTACGAGCGCATTGTCAAGGGACAGAGCCTGGTGAAACCCGGTACCCCGGAGAGCTTCAGGGTGCTGGTGAAGGAGCTGCAGGGATTGGGTCTGGACGTGGAGGTGCAGTACGACGACAACACCATTGGCGAACTGGTGCTGGAGGACGATGAAGAGGAAAGGAGTCCCCGGAAGTACTATGGTTTTGTGCCAGAAGGAACTTCGTTCTTTGAGGAAGGGGACAAGGACGACTCCCCTGATGTTTTGGACGGCGGCGAGCCCCCGGACTCGGAGGACTTCCTGGAGGACATAGATGACTCGGACACGGGGATACTCTCTGATTTGTTTTTGAAGGATAAAGAGGAAGGGAGTGACGAGGAGTGGCCCGAAGAGAAATAGTCGGCGTCCGTATCAAACTGGCCACCCCGGAGCGCATACGGGAAATATCCAGCGGCGAGGTCAAAAAGCCGGAGACCATCAACTACAGAACCTTGCGCCCGGAAAAGGACGGCCTTTTCTGCGAGCGAATTTTTGGCCCCACGCGCAGCTACGAGTGCGCCTGCGGCAAGTATAAACGCAGCGGACCGAAGTTCCGCGGCATCATCTGCGACCGTTGTGGCGTCGAGGTGACGGACAACCGGGTGCGCCGCGAACGCATGGGGCACATTGAGCTGGCCGCGCCCGTGGTCCACATTTGGTATCTGCGGGGTATTCCCAGCCGCCTCAGCCTGCTTCTGGGCGCCAGCGCCAAAGACCTGGAAAAGGTGGTCTACTTTGCCCCTACGCGCAAAAAAGAGGGAGCCTTTAAGGTAGTGGCTGAGGGACGCAGGACGGATTTGGCGCGGAAGGGGTCGGTGATCTCGGAGAGCGAGATGAAAATACACGCCCACTACGACCCCAAGTTCCGGGCCGAGGAGGCGTTCGTTCTTGACTCCGTGGACAACGTCCCCGTCAGCGAGGGGGACGTCCTGACCTCTCATCAGGTGGCGCGTCACAAAACGGACTACGGCGACGAGATATTCAAGGTAGAGCCCGCGTTCGAGCTTTTGAGGGAAGTTGAGGGCCTTCTCCTGAAAAAGGGCGACCTGGCGCCTGAGTCGGAGATGGAGAGGTATCCCGGAAACGAAAAACTCTTCGGCCGAGCCTCCATCTCCAACAGTGACGCTTTTATCGTCACGGCGGCCCTCAAACTGCCGTTTTCCAAGGGCAACATCATCTCAAAGAGCGAGCTCGACCTCTTCCAACAGAAATATCCGGGACGCTTCACTCATCAACGCTGGGGAGTCACTATCGACGACCCCTGCTACATCGTGGTGGAGCAGGGGGCATCGCCCTTTTCCTGCGCCGACGTGATCTACGACCGTCAACAGAGCCTGTGTCAGGCCTACGATAAGAAATTCGAGGCGGGGATTGGGGCCGAGGGCGTTCAGACCATGATCGACCGGCTGGACCTGGACCTTCTGGCTGCCTCGTTGCGGGAGGAGGTGGCGGAGAGCAGTGGACAGAAAAAGCGCAAACTGGTCAAGCGCCTGCAAGTGGCGGAGGACTTCCGCAAAAGCGCCTCCGAGGCGCAGTCTATGATCTTGGAGGTGCTGCCCGTAATCCCGCCCGACCTGAGGCCTCTGGTGCAACTTGACGGCGGGCGTTTCGCCACATCGGACCTGAACGACCTCTACCGGCGCGTGATCAACCGCAACAACCGCCTGAAGAAACTACAAGAACTTCGGGCGCCAGAGATCATCATCCGAAACGAGAAACGTATGCTGCAAGAGTCCGTGGACGCCCTCATTGACAACGGCAGAATGGGCAAGGCCGTGTTGGGGGCGGGGAACCGCCCGCTCAAGAGTCTCACCGACCTCCTGAGGGGCAAGAAGGGGCGTTTCCGTCAGAACCTGCTGGGCAAGCGCGTGGACTACTCCGGGCGTTCCGTTATTGTCATCGGTCCCCAGCTCAAAATTTATCAGTGCGGCCTGCCGAAGCAAATGGCCCTTGAACTGTTCAAGCCCTTCGTCATCCGTCAGTTGGTGGAGCGAGCCATTGCCCCCAACGTGAAAAGCGCCAAACGCATCATCGAGCGGGGCCGGGAAGAGATATGGGGCATCCTAGAGGAGATCATCCGGGACCATCCGGTCATGCTGAACCGGGCGCCCACCCTGCACCGTCTGGGCATTCAGGCCTTCGAGCCCGTTTTGATGGAGGGTAAAGCAATCCGTCTCCACCCGATGGTCTGCACGGCGTTCAACGCGGACTTTGACGGGGATCAAATGGCGGTTCACGTGCCATTGTCTATCGAAGCTCAGTCGGAAGCGCGGCTCCTGATGCTTTCCGCGAACAACCTGCTGTCGCCGGCCAGCGGGCGTCCTGTCGTCACGCCGACCCAGGACATCGTCCTGGGCATCTATTACCTGACGGACATGCGCGACGGCCTGCCGGGCGAGGGGATGCATTTCTCCTCCGAAGAGGACGTGCTTTCGGCCTTTGACCACGGCGCCGCGCACCTGAACGCGCAGGTTTGGCTGAAGGTCAACTCCGACTGGCCTATGGCGCCCGAGGGACGGTGCAAGTATCGGGGACCCAAGGGCAAAGTGGTCATCGCCGAGGACGCGAAAAAGGCCAAAGTACCAGCGGGCGCTGTGGTTTTCGTGGAAACCTCGCCGGGCCGGGTGCTCTTCAATAACGTCATCGCGTCCCCACTGCGCTTTGTTAACAAACAGCTCGACAAGAAAAACATGGGACGCCTGTTGGACGACGCCTATGACAAGGTGGACCGCACGGCGGTAGTGGAGATGCTGGACGCTATCAAAGCCCTGGGCTATCACTGGGCGGCCAGGAGCGGCATCAGCTTTGGCGTGGGTTCTATCATCATCCCACCGGAGAAGGAAAAGATCACGGCGGAGACGATGAAACAAGACGAGGTTTTCAAGGAAGAGTACGGGATGGGCGTCATGACCCAGGACGAGTACCTTTTCCACAAAGAGATGCTTTGGTCGGAGGCCGCGAGGAAGATCGCCGACAGCATCGCGGGTCATATGGAGGAGTCAAACCCAGTGCGCATGATGGTAGACAGCGGCGCGCGGGGAAGTCGCGGCCAGATGGGTCAGATGGCGGGGATCCGGGGCCTTATGTCCGACCCGTCGGGGCGCGTCATCGACTACCCCATCACGGCGAACTTCCGCGAGGGCATGAACATGCTCGAATACTTCATCTCCACCCACGGCTCCAGAAAGGGCCTGGCGGACACAGCGCTCCGCACGGCGAAGTCAGGGTACCTGACGCGGCGACTGGTGGACGTGGCTCAGGATTTGATCATTACAGAGCACGACTGCGGCACGGACAAGGGCGTCTGCATCCGAGCCCTGACTCGAGACGGCAAGGATATGATCCCCCTGCGCGATCGGATTTCGGGCCGCACTGTCCTTCGAGATATCCGATCTAAGTCCTCGAAAAAAATTCTGGCTCGCAAGGGTGAACTCATCACTTACGAGAAGGCCGCCGAGATCGACAAAAACGGCGTCAAGGAAGTTTGGGTGCGCAGCCCCCTGGCCTGCGCTTTGAAGCGGGGGCTTTGCCAAAAGTGCTACGGCATGGACTTGGCGTCCCGGCACCTGGTTCCCATCGGGGAGGCCGTGGGCGTGGTGGCGGCCCAGTCCATCGGAGAACCAGGTACCCAGCTTACCATGCGCACCTTCCACACAGGAGGCGTCCGCGTCACCGGCGAGGACATCACTCAGGGCCTTCCCCGCATTGAGCAGCTTTTTGAGGTTCGCCGTCCCCGGAAGGTGGCCTTTTTGGTGGGCATCGACGGAGTGGTTGAGGAAATCCGCCACTCTGAAGGCAAACGCAAGGTGGTCATCGTCGCGCCCGACGGGGAGACGCGGGTGACTCACACGATCCCCGCCTCTCAGGAGCTAAAAGAGAACATTGTGGAGGGCCTGCAAGTGGAGAGCACCACCCGCCTCACGGAGGGCAACATCGATCCCCAGCAGCTTCTGGAGGTCAGCGGTATTGACGCGGTGCAGCATATGCTGGTGGACGAGATTCAGGAGGTCTACCGCTCCCAGGGCGTCTCCATCAACAACAAACACATCGAGGTCATTCTCCGCAAGGTAGCGCCCCTGAACCGGGCGCGGGTCATCGAAGAGGGGGACACGTCCTTCGTGGCGGGGGACTTGGTGTGGCTCAGCGAGATCGAGGAAGAGGAAGCGCGTATCCAGCAGGATAATGAACGCAACGTCGCGGAGGCCGCGCGCATCTTCGCGGGGGACAAGCTCAAGCGGGTGGAGAAGCCGGGCGACGAGACGGCGGAGCTTCTGGGCAAGCCCCTGGACGAGTCCGCCATACGCCTTCTGCTGAAGCCAGGCATGATGATCACGAACGTCATTGTGGAACACGAGGGACGCGACGTGGACATCATCGTGGGAGAGGCGGCCTTCCGCAAACAGATGGAGGAACTGGAGCTGGTTTCGGGCTTCTCCGCCGGGGAAGACGCGGTGGAGGCCGGGGCGCGACTCACCGCGGGCCAACTGCGTCTCATCACGTCTCATGATCCCCAACCCATACTGGTGCGCGACCGGGGCGCGCTGGACAAGCTGGTTGGCGCGGAGTGGTTGGCGGAGCGCCTCGAACGGGACGGGGAGACGCTGGCGGAGGCGGACACCTTGATCACCAAGGAGGTGGCGGCGCTCATCACCGAGAGGAACTTCTTTGAGATCAAAGTTTGGCACAACGTGGAGCGTATTTCCGTGTCAGATATGTTCCAGAACGACCTGATGAACAACGACACCTTGTGGGGCAAGACGCTTTTACAGGCGGCGGACAAGGAGGGAAACCCCATCGCCGGGTTGCCGCAGTACGTGGACGCTCGCGTGGTCCGCGGCCTGGCCGAGGGGGAGATCGCGGCGGTGGAGACTGAGGAAGGGGTACTGCCCCGGAGCGCGCTGCTACACAAGTTCCTGACGGCGAAAATCTACGGGAAGGTGTTGCTGGACGTGGTCTTTTTCGGCGAATCCCCGGAGGCTCCGACGCTGGGTCAGGAGGTGAGCGGCGCGGTCGTTGATCTTCTGGTCAGCTTTGACCCAGAGGAGATATTCATGCGCCCG
>JAITGK010000166.1 GCA_031280635.1 Synergistaceae bacterium | reverse complement strand
TCAGCCCAGGCCACAGCCTCGCTGATCCGCTGTTTGTGTACACCGTACTCAAACGCTATGTTTTCCATCGTTCTGTAATCATGATAGTAACCAAGCAGGATTACGAGCATATCGAGAACGCTGAGCTTTCTCCGCCGTCCGCCTCTTTTGCGCGGCTCCTCATATGCGCGTTCAAGTATGGCGAGCATTGCGTCAAACGTCGGCTTGCGTACTCCAAACAGAACAAGGTACTTAGCTTCACTCAGGTTCTCTATTCGTGTTATATTGTCCACGATGGTGATTGTAACACTTTATATCGCTTCTTGAATGTTTTAGGACAGGTCTAATACACAGCATAAGAAAAATAGCCCAGCTTCTTCAGTTTTGACGGAAGAGCCGAGTTATTAGCGTCTAGTAAAACAATACTTTCTAGTTATTGTAATAGTTTACAGCTTATTAGCGCGAAAGTCTGGGTAAAACCACGAACGTAAAATGGCGAGGTTGATTTTTTCTTACAGCGCAAGTAAAATTAGTCCAATTCAAGGGGATGGGAAAAGTTTAAAGCGTTTTCCTTTGTGGTTTGCTGAAAATCAGGCTTTTTTAAAACGGAAACAGGCTGAAAATCATGAGTTTTATTGGATTGTTCGTTCTAGGAGTGAAAAGTGAAAAATGACTTTTTGGGGGAGGCTTTGAAAATGAAGCGATTGGCGGCGTTGTGCGCTGTGGTATGGGTGTTGTTCGCGCTCCCGGCGGAGAGCGCGGCGATTCGGGTTGGCGAGATCGCCACGTTGACTGGAGACTATGAGGCCTACGGAACGGCGGAGGCCGCGGCCGTCGCCATGGCCGTGGAGGAGATCAACGCGGCGGGCGGCGTCCTCGGAAGACCCCTGGAACTCATCCTGTACGACTGTCGCACGCTTCAAGAGGAAACGGTGAACGTGGCGCGACGACTGATAGTGGAGGACAAAGTGACGGCGGTCATCGGCCCCAGCGGAAGCGGTCTCTGTATCGCGGCGGCCCCCGTCTTCGCCGAGAGACGAGTTCCCCACATCGCCACGCTTCCCACAAATCCCCTCGTTACTGTTGATGAAGGCGGCAAGACGCGCCCATACAGCTTCCGCGTTTCCTTCCTCGACCCCTACCAGGGTCGCGTCATGGCCTGGTTCGCCGCCAAGGAAATGAACTTTAAGAAGGCCGCGATCCTCAGCGAGGCGCGGAGCGAGTACTCCCACGACCTCCGCGGCTTTTTTATTGAGCGCTTCAAGAAATATGGCGGAACGATCGTTGCCGTCGAGAGTTTCAACAGCGGCGCGTCCGATTTCCGCGCGCAACTTGCCGCGATCAAAGAGAGCGAGCCGGACGTTTTGGTCTATCCCTTCATGGGCAGGGCCCTGCCTTTGGCGGTACGGCAGGCGCGGGAGATGGGGCTCGCCATGCCCATCGTGGGCGGTGATGGGTACGGCAACTTCATGTGGGAGATCGCGGGGGCCGCGTTGGGCAATACCTATTGGATCAGCCATATCGATCGATACGACCCAACCCTGAAGCCGTTTTTCGATAAGTATGAAGCGCGGACAGGCGCCGAGTGTCAGGAGTTCATGAACGCCGTCGCGGCCTATGATTGTGTGTATTGGCTGAAAGACGCCATTGAGCGGGCGGGGACGAACGACCCCGTGAAGGTCCGGGACGCTTTAGAGTCTACGAAGGATCTAAAACTGACCCACGCCGTTCTGACCATGGACGAGTTCCATAACCCAAAAGACAAAGACGCCGTCATCCTCTCCTGCGACCCCGTCCAAGAAAAGGCCCTTTTCTTCAAAAGAATCCGCCCAGGGGACGATCTCCTCGCCCCGTAACGGCTTATAGCGGATTGCGTGATGTTGGGGCCTTCCAATTGGGGCCTTCCAAAGTGGGGCCTTCCAAGTGGAAGACCCCGATTTTTTTGCCAAGGATCAAATTTTTGTTAAGAATTTATGCTATATTTATCTAATTCATTCTGAAGGGAGAGTTCCGTAATGGCAGCGAACGGTAACGCGGCGCCCAAGCGCGCGATGAGGTTTCCCCACGTTTTTTCTTTTTTGTTCCTCACGGTTTTGGTAATTTTTGTCCTCACGTGGATCATTCCCGCGGGCGAGTTCGAACGCGAGAGGGTTCAGGTGGGAGGAGCGGCGCAAGTTCGGGTGAAAGCGGGGACATACCATGAGGTTCCTCCCGCGCCCCAGATGCCGTGGCAAATTTTCCTGGCGCTGGAGGCGGGCTTCTCCCAGTCGGGAGGAATGATCTTCATGGTCTTTTTCTGCGGGGCCGCTATCTATATCCTCGAAAAAACGGGCACGGTACGCGTGGTGTTCCAGCGCGTTCTAAAGAAAGTGGCGGGCAAGGAACACATCGCCATTTTGGCTGTGATGATCTTTATGTCCATCGGTGGCGCGGCGGGAGCGTTCGCTAACACGGCCCTAGCGCTCGTGCCCTTGGGAATACTGTTGGCCAGGGCGCTGGGGTTCGATAACGTGGTGGGGTTCGGCATGGTCTATCTAGGGTCTTACGCGGGCTTCAATGTGGGCTGGGGTAACGTCTTCACCATCGGCATCGCTCAGGACATCGCGGAGCTGGAGCGTTTTTCGGGCTTCGCCGTCCGCGTGCTCTTCCACATTGTCAACCTAGCTATCTCGTACTGGTGGGTCTCCCTTTACGCGAAGCGCGTCAAGAGAAACCCGGAGTCGAGCTTGCTCTACGAGGAAGGCGCGTCTCTTTCGGAGATATACGGTTCCAGTGAGGGCTTCGACAACTTCGAGGCGCTTACGTGGCGGCACATGACCTGCGTTGCCATCGCCGTGTTGAGCTTCGGGGGGATTATTGTGGGTTCCGTGTGGTGGAATTGGGGCATTCCCCTTTACTCCGCCACGTTCCTCGCCATGGCCGTCTTGACGGGGCTTTTTGGGGGACTTGGCGTCAACGGAACCTGCGTGGAGTTCATCAAGGGTTGCGGCGCCATCGTGGCGGGGGCTTTTGTCATTGGTATTTCCCGCGCGATCTCCGTCGTCATGACCAACGGCAAGATCATCGACTCCATCGTTTACTACTTGTCACAGCCCATTGCCCTCTATGGTCCAATCATTGGCGCCAACGTGATGTTCTACGTCAACGTGGCGATCAACTTCTTCATCCCCTCTGGCTCGGGACAGGCCGTGGCGGTGATGCCGCTGATGGTTCCCATCGCGGACCTGGCGAACATCTCGCGGCAAGTGGCCGTACAGGCGTTCCAATTCGGCGATGGCTTCACCAACTGCCTCATCCCCACCTCCGGCGTTCTGATGAGCGCCCTGGCCCTCTCCAAGATCCCCTATACCCGTTACGCCCGGTGGTTCGCGCCCGTGTTGCTCCTCCAGCTCGCTCTCGCTACGCTTGCCCTCACCATACTCCAATCTATCGGCTGGTAAAGGGCCTGGTATGGAAACACGGTTCAAACACTTTGGGGCCTCGCCCCAAACCCCGACTTAGGGGTCCGTGGAACCCTAAGAATCCCATTTGTAGCGGATCGCGTCATTATGAACATCAAAATAGCGTGTAAAAAGCTCACAATTACCGCGAAGGTTTTGTTCATAAAGGAGCTAACGGCTCTGGTCGGCGTTTCCTTATTCCTCCAGCTCCAGCAATTTTGCCCATATCGCGTTACCCACCCTCATCCCAGCGGGGGTGAGGGCGACGCTTTTGCCCTCGAAACGCGTCAAGCGCGGAGGCGCTTCTTTCAAGAGGTCAAGAATCTCGTCCGCGAGTTTTTGGCCGAAGCGGGTCGCGAAATATTCAACATCAATTCCCCAGCGCGTCCGCAGGGCCAGTATCGCGGACTCAACACCGCGGGAACGCCCTTTGAGCCGCTCTACCTCCACGATGGACTCAGACGCGGAGTACTCCTCAAGGGTCGGCGCGTTTTGATAACGGAAACCCTGTTGCTGTAAGGAAAGATACCCCCACGCGGAGGGGCCCAACGCCAACACGTTTTCCTGACGCCAATAGGCCAGGTTGTGACGGCACTCCTTTCCTGAACGAGCGAAGCTGGCGATTTCGTACTGCGCGAGGCCTTTGCGGGGAAGATACCATTGGGCAAAGCGGTAAAAGGGATAACCTTCCGGCAAGGAGGGAGACGTGTAACTCAGAGGCGTGCCGGGCTCCAGGGTCAATTGATAGACGGAAACGTGCCCGACCCCAACCGCCAACGCGGTGTGAAGCGATTGCCGCCATGTCCGCAGCGTCTGGTCAGGCAGTCCAAAAATCAAGTCGATTGAGGCGTCAAAGTCAAAAAAAAGGATTTTTTTCAGCGCCATCAGGGCCATGCCCGCGTCATGACGGCGGCCTAGCCACGCTAGCTCGCCGTCATTCAGACTTTGAGCCCCCAGACTAATCCGCGTCACGCGGAACTCCCGCCAGAGTCTGAGATGGTCACTCGTCAGGGAACAGGGGTTTGCCTCAACGGTGAACTCCTTGACCCTGGAAAAATCGAAAGCCTTCCCCAAAATCTTGAACAAACGTTCCCACGCGGAAAGCGGCGGAACGCTGGGCGTGCCGCCCCCCACATAGGTGGTTCGAAGGGGAATCTTTCCCTTCCAGACAGTCGCGAGGCGCTCGGCCTCCCGCGACATTCCGGTCAACCACTCGTCGCAGAGGGCCTCATCGAAAACACGGCTGTAAAACGCGCAGTAATCGCACTTGGCGACACAAAACGGAACGTGAACGTAAAGGGCAAAGGTCATTGTTTGTCAAGTGGGCGGCAACCCCGCCCAACCCGCGTCCGCCCGCTCGATCCATTTTATGAAGGCGTCCTCCAAGGTGGGGTCGGGATTTCTTTCGTCCACCGCGCTGGCCTTGAGGTCGTCGGGCGCGCCCAAGGCCGCCACCTTACCCTGGTAGATCAGGGCTATCCTGTCGCAGTACTCGGCCTCGTCCATGAAGTGCGTCGTCACCATCACCGTGACGCCGCCCAGGGCGGCCTCGTTGATGTAGGTCCAAAACTCTCGCCGCGTCACGGGGTCCACGCCGCTGCTGGGCTCATCCAAGAAGAGCGCGTCGGGACCGTGCATGACCGCGCAGGCCAGGGCCAGGCGTTGTTTGAACCCCAGCGGAAGAGAACGGGCCGGGGCCGAAAAGTGAGGGTACAGGCCAAAGGCCTCGCCAGCCCGAGTCACGGCCTCCTTCTTCCTCGCGCCCGTCAGACCATAAACGCCGGAAAAAAAATCGAGATTTTGCCACACGCTCAAATCCTCGTAGAGCGAAAACTTCTGCGCCATGTACCCCAGGCGCGAGCGCGCCGCGGCTTTCGCGATCTTCGCGCCCGCGATGGAGCAGTCCCCGGACGTGGGGCGCAACAGGCCGCACATCATCTTGAAGGTGGTGGACTTGCCCGCGCCGTTGGGGCCCAACAGGCCAAAAATTTCCCCACGGCCTATCGAAAAAGAAATATCATCCACAGCGGTAAAGCCCCCAAAGCGCTTGGTGAGGTTCCGGGCCTCCACCATAGGGTCCGCCGTTCCGTCCTTGGACTTGAAAAAATTCACTCCGGCGGGGGGCCTCGCCCCGCCCAAAATGCTCATGAAGACGTCCTCGAAACGCGGCTTCGCTGGGCTGGCCGAAAGCGCGAGTCCCAGGCGCTGGGAGAGAAGTTTGGCTTTCAGTTCCTCCCCGTTGTCCCGGACGACCACGCGTGCGCGACTCCCCTGAATGACGGCGTCGAGGGTCTGTTCCATCTCCAAAAAAGGAACGATCAGCCAGCGGCGCTTTTCCCCTATCCCGTCAATGAGGAATACATGCCCTCGCGCTCGCTCCGTCAAATCCTTCGGAGAGCCCGAGTAAACCAGCTCTCCTTCGTTGAGAAGCAACACCGTGTCGCAGATCCCGGCCTCGTCCAGGTAGGACGTGCTCCATATCACGGCGCGTTCAGGGGTCAGGAGGCCGCGAGTTATACGCCACAGCTCCCGCCGCGCCACGGGGTCCACGCCTACCCCTGGCTCGTCCAGCAACAGCACGGGCGGTCGGGACAAGAGCGTACAGGCCAGCCCCAGTTTCTGCTTCATTCCCCCGGAAAGCCGCCCCGCCAGACGGTCTGTGAAGGGCTCCAAGCTTGTGAAGGCCAGCAACTTCCCGTAACGCTCTTTTCGTTCGCCGCGAGGAACGCCGCGGAGATCAGCGTGGAGGTGAAGGTTCTCTAGAACGGTTAAGTCTTCGTAGAGCCCGAAACGTTGGGGCATGTAGCCTACTTTTTCGCGCGTTTCGCGGGCGGTGGCGGGATTGAGTCCTAGCACGGAGACGCGCCCAGCGCTGGGGACCAAAAGGCCGCAGATCAGGCGCAGAAACGTGGTTTTCCCCGCGCCGTCCGGCCCGATAAGCCCGGTGAGCTTCCCCACTTCGATGGACGCCGTTACGTTTTTCAGGGCTTGGATTTTTTTCCCGCCGGAGACAAAAGTTTTTCCGATGTTCTCAAGTTCAATCATCTAGAACAACGGTGACGGGCATCCCGTTTTTCAGACGCTTGTCCTCCCCCGCCAGGAGGCGGACGCGGTAGACGAGATTGGCGCGTTGGTCCTCCGTCTGCACCTGCTTGGGAGTGAACTCCGCCTCGGACGCGATGAAGCTGATGGTTCCCCTCACAGGGTCGGGGTGGGAGTCCATGAATATCTTTCCTTCCATACCCAGGTGGATTTTTCCCAGTTGGGGCTCCGTCACGTAGGCGCGCACCTGGACAGGCCTTCTCAGCATCAGCGCGTAGACCGCCTGCCCCGCCGCCAGCACCGATCCAGGTTCCGCCACGCGGGTCAGGATCACGCCCTCCGACGGGGCGTAAAGTTTGGTGTCGGCCAGGGCGTTCCCCGCCTCCTGGAATCGCGCCGAAGCCAACTCCACCATAGCTTCGGCGGCTTTCACGTCCTCCATTCGGTAGCCCTCCCGCGTCAGGGCTAGAGCGGCCTCCGCCGAGGTCAGCTCCGCCCGGAGCTGGTCGCGCCTGGCCGCCGCGGCGTCCAGGTCTTTTTGGGAAAGGGCGCTTTGAGAAAAAAGACGCGACAGACGCTGGTGATCTCTCTCGGCCTGGTTCAGCGAAACCCGTATTTGGTCGCGCCGCGCGACCGCCTGACGAACCTCTTCGTCGCGGTAGCCCCGCTCCATCTTGTCTAGGTTGGCGCGAGCCTGGCGCAGGGCGGCGCGGGCTTCGGCCAGCTTGATCTCATAGGGAAGGGGGTCCAGAACCCCTAGCAGATCACCGGACGAGACCCTTTGCCCCTCCTCATAGTGAATCGCGTCCAAGCGTCCCGGCACGCGAAAGCCCAGCAAAACCTGCCGTATCTCCACGTTGCCGTAGAGTCTCAAGTTCTTTTCGGCAGTCCGCGCGCCCGGAAAAAGCTCTTCCCCATAAAAGTGATAAAAGGCTCCTCCCGCTCCCAGCAACAGCAAAAGCAAAAAAAATTTTTTCATTTTTTCATTTGACGTTCATGCCAATTTTTATTTCTGTCTATTATACCTCGACTATGGATGAGCCCCACTGACTTTGACTGTGGGAGTGTTGGGTCGTCATTCGCCGTCGTCGCGGGTGAGCTTGTATCCGGGCGCTCTTGGGAACTTCACGCCCAGCTCACATCCATTTATTTTTCTTCAAAAGTAGGTACAAGGCGAGGCTGACGCCCGCCATGAGGCCCAGCGTCAACGGGTAGCCGAAGGGCCAGCGGAGCTCCGGCATGACGTCGAAGTTCATCCCATATACGCCAGTGATAACCGTTAGAGGACCGAAGAACAGGGTAAGCAAGGTGAGTTTGTTCATCGTGTCGTTCATCCTCACCGTCAACTTGCTGTCGTGGGTGTGCAGAAGCTCGCCGCTCATTTCGTACAGGCTTTCCGCGAAGTCGTAGAGCTTTTTCATCCGTGTTTCGGCGCTGTGAAAGTAGCGTTTGTGTTTTTTGTCGATGAAGTTGTTTTCATCCATCAGAATCTGCGCGCCTAGGTAGGAAAGGGCCCGGAGCTGCTTCTTGGCGGCGTAGGCCGCGCGTCGCAGGCGACCTATGTCCGTCAGGTGATTTTGATCGGACTGTTTCGTGATTTCCTCAGAGAGGGCTTCCATGTTGTCCTCCAGTCTCTCCAGCATGTCGGAAAAATCACCCAGCAGTTTGCTCAAAACCAGAAAATACAGCCTGTTGAGACGCCCCGCTTTCTCCGCGAGTCCTTTGGCGGCCGTCAATACCTCCGCCTCCAACTGGGCGGTCTTGGGAGTATGGCGCTCTGGCAGCACCAAAGTCAGGTAGCGCTCAGAGACGTACATGTTAATCTCCCTCAGGGCAAAGCCGCTGGGTTCTGGCGCGCCAATATCCGGCTTGCTAGGATCCAGCTCCATGTGTACCAGGCTCACGAAGTCGTACCCATCGTAGCTGGAGTAACGCACGCTCTCGTCCAAGTTGGCGCACTCAAGGACAGTGCTCTCGTCCCAACCGAAGGTTTCTCGCAGGGTGGGGATCTCCGACGCGCGGCATACGATGAACAACTCCCCTGTCCCGATATCGGGGGGCGCCGTGGCCGAAAGCTCGTTTTTTCCCGCGTAATCGTATATTTTCACGTACTCACACCGCTCCCCCACAAAGAATGACGCCTTATTATACCCAAATCCGCGCGCGAGGAAATAGCGCGTCGCCTCTCATTTCGCGAAACGATAACCCGTCATAAGTTATAATTTCTGATTGGAAAGTACCTGTACATAGGTGGTGGTGAAATGAGGATTTTGCTTTCTAACGACGATGGCGCGCGGGCGCCAGGGATTGTTCTTTTGGCCAACCGTTTGGCGGAATTGGGTCACGAGGCGACGGTGGTCGCGCCAGACCGGGAACGCAGCGGCGCGGGGCACTCCATAACCACGGATACCCTGTATCTGGACGAAAAGAACTTCCCGGAGTACGATGGGCGGGTGCGAACCTTCGAGTGCGACGGTACCCCAGCGGACTGCGCGGCTCTTGGCGTGGGGGTCGCCGCGCCAAACGCGGAGTTGGTGTTGGCCGGGATCAATCGGGGAGCGAACTTGGGTCGCGACGTCTTTTACTCCGGGACGGTGGCGGCGGCGCGGGAGGGGTACTTCGAGGATCGCCCCGCCGTGGCGTTCTCTCTGGCGCTCAACCGGAGGGAAGCGGAGGAGCGCTACGAGACCGCTCTTTACGCGGCGGAGTTTCTGCTGGAAAACCTAGACGTCCTCTTCGGTCCTCCCGAAAGCCGCGCCGCCGCGCTTCTGAACGTGAACGTTCCCAACAGGCCCCTTTCGGAGATCAAAGGTTTTAAGACAGTCTTCACGGGTCGTCGGCGCTACAGCGACAGAATCCAGCGGCTGGCTTCCGGTGGAAGGGTCGCTTATCGGCTTCTGGGCGTCCCCGCCGACTGGGAGGAGATGGAGGGCAGCGACGTCCGCGCGGTGAGTGAGGGGTTCATCGCCCTGACCTTTCTGAGTCGCGACGCCACAGACTACACACTCAACAGCCTTCGGTCCATCAATCGCCCCTGACCCGCTTTTTCGCGTTTGCCCTGTTCTCATGGCTCATCGCGCTGTCGCGCGTCAAGGGACTCCGTCTCTTGTTCTATATCTTCTTGTTCCACTTCGATTTCAATGACGCTGGTGTAAAAAGTTGTCGGCGGATCGGCGGACTGTTCGCTGGACTCGTCAAGTTCGCTGGTTAAGCTAAACTTCACTCTGTAGCGCCCAGTGTCTTGGAATTCCGCTGTTTTTTCGTACTCGTTTTCGGAGGCGCCGACGATGTCCCGCCAAACAACGCCATCCCATCTCTGCCACTGGAGATCTTTGGCCCCCTCTATATCCGCGGTCAGCGTCAAGGGATCGCCCGCCGTCAGCGTCAGCGGCCCTGACGGCGTCACGGAGTACTTATTCGCGGCAAAGGGCCTGCTGCCCCCTGAGAACATGAACACGGCGTTACTGTAGTTACCCTCGCTGCCAGACGGCACGAGAATGAGCGTTGGATTGGGGTTCGAGGTGAAATAAGAACGTTCGGGCAATAAAGAGCCCGCTTTCAGAATCGTTAGTTGATTGTCGGAGCAGTTCAACAGCTCCAAAGCCGTGAGGCCAGACACGTCCAGGTGGGTCAGTCGGTTGCTGGGGCACCACAACGCTCGCAAAGCCCTAAGATGGGACACGTTTAGGGTCGTCAGTCGGTTGCCCCCGCAGGATAGCCGCCACAAAGCCATGAGACTGGACAGGTCCAAAGCCGTCAATTGGTTGTTGTCGCAAGCCAGGTTTTCCAAGCCGACTAAACCGCTGATGTCCAAAGTGGCGAGCCGGTTGTTGTCGCAGGAAAGGCTCCGTAGGTACCGAAGGCCGGACACGTCCAGAGTTGTCAGCTGATTGCCCCCGCAGTCCAAGCTCTCCAAGTCCACCAGGTCGGACAGGTCTAGAGCTGTCAATTGGTTGCCGGCGCAGTTTAAATGCTCTAGGGCGGTAAGCTCGGACATGTCCAAGGTCGTCAGCCGGTTGTTATGGCAGTCCAAGACGCGCAAAGACGTGAGACCGGACACCTTCAGATTCATCAAAAGGTTATCGCCGCAGTTTAGGACTTGCAGCTCCATCAGATTGGACACATCCAAACGCAGCATCCGGTTGCTGTAACAGTTCAAACGCTCCAGGGCGGTAAGTTCGGACGCGTCGAAATAAACCAGTTGGTTGTTGTAGCAATCTAGGGTCCGCAAAGACATGAGACCCGACAAATTCAGGCGCTCCAAGCGGTTGTCGTGGCAATACAAATAGTACAAAGCCGTAAGGCCGGACACGTCCAAACTTCTCAGCTGGTTGTTGGAACAGTTCAACTGCCACAAGGCTATGAGGTCAGATACATCCAAACTTGTCAGGCGGTTGTTGCCGCAGTCCAAATTTTTCAAAGCCGTGAGACCGGATACGTTCAGCCCTGTCAGCTGATTGTCCTGGCAGTACAGAAACTGCAACTCCGGGAGGCCGGACATGTTCAAAGTCCCTCGCAGTCCCAGGGAGGCCAAGTCGAGCCGGATAACGCGCATTCCCTCGTTTTCCCCAGGCAACGTCGCCCACTCGACCCTACCGTCGGCGCCACTCTTCAGATAACTGTCGTTCTTCCCCAAAGCGCCGATCGCCCTCAACGCGGCGAGGTCTTCGGCGTGGAACGTCTCGGAGGCCGCGAGGGCGGCGCTTGGAAAAAAGAAAGCCAAGAGGATGCACGCCAAAAGGAAGCGCAATTGTTTTATCCCAGTGAGTCCATTTGGCCGCCACGCGGTTTTTGCTGGCGCTCTCCTCTTAAGTCCTCTACGTTTACTGAAATGAAGCCGGTTGCATGGGGTTTTTGAGTTCATCGCGCCCGATTTTCCTTTGGTCGCAAACGCGTTTTCAAAATAGAAGGCTCAAGGTCAAAACAACTGAGAACAATACTCGTAAATGTTCAGCATTCTTATTGACTCCCTTTATCGCGGCTTGGGGAGCGTTGGCAAACCAAACCCCTCGCCAAAAACCAAAAGACCGAAAGAGCGTTCACAGACCGCGAGTTCCTTTAGACAAATAGACAAAGAAAATGACATAAAGCGTTAACTACGGAAACAGTTTATCACAAATCACTCTATTATGAGACCCCAAGGGGCGGGGCCCCTTGTTGGTGTAAAATAAAGCGCGACAGATGGACGACGCGAGGAGAGGGGATTTTGACGGAACAGGGTGAAGAACGGCAAAATAAAGAGCAAAAACAATCCACGCGAGACGTAGTACTGAATAGAAGGCTTCTTGACAGCCTCTTCAAATACGTTTTCTGTCGAGAGGAACGTAAGGACGTGTTTTTGGACATGGTGAACGCGTTTGTCTACCCTGAAGGCGAAGGCGCGTTTGAAGAGCTTCACTTTCTTGACCGGGAAAAATCGCCCGAAAGAAAGGGAGGTAAAGGCTGCCGCCTCGACGCCCTAGCTCGAACAAGCAATGAAACGATGATCCATGCGGAGTCGCAGGTTAATAAAAAGCAATATTTTTCGCGGCGGACGTTCACTTACGTAAGCCGTGTGTACAACGACCAATTCAATGAAAGCAAAGGAGAGGATAAGCTTAAGCCCATAGGGTACGAGCGGGCGAAACCTATAATCTCCATCAACCTGTTGGGATACACGGAATTTAAAGACAGCGAGGACTACAGAGAGGATGTGTCGTTAAAGCGTAAGAATGGAAAAAATTACATCGAGGATATTCGTCTAATTTTTCTGGAACTGACGAAATTCAGAAAAAAGTTTGAGGAAACACGTTGCGAGCCGCACACCAAGCAGGAGTGTTGGCTGGCGTATCTCGCGGGGACAGGAGGTAAAAGGATGCGGCAAATAGCGGAGCGAGAGCCAATGATTCAAAAGGCGCTGGAAGCGGAGAAAGTTTTTCTGGCGGATAGGAAAGAGCGTTTGGCATATCTCCAAGACTGGAAAATCATGATGGATGAGATATCGGACGAGGCGGAAAAACAGAAATTTGAGGCGGAAAAGCGGAGATTTTACGCGGAAAATCATAAGGAAGATGAGGGAAAGCGGAGAATTGATATAGAAAAGCATAGAGCTGAAGCGGAAAATGAGATAGTAGAAGCGGAAAAGCGGATAGCCGAGGCCCGCGTGAAAACTGAGCGAGAGATTCGCCTTGAGATTGAGCGGAAACTCAAGGCCGAACAAAAGGCTAGAATCGAGACAGAACAGAAGGCCAAAGTCGAGATGGCAAGAAAGATGCTTAAAGCGGGTATGACGCTGGATACGATTGCGGAGATCAGCGGAATCCCTGTAAAAGATTTAGAGCCGCTGTCTCCTTTATGAACAAATGATGAGCTTTTCACAGGGGAGGTTTTTGTATGGAAGAAGAAAAGATTCGAGAGCTGAAGGCGCGGGCCTGGAAGGCCATCGACAGGCGGGCGGAGGAGCTGGAGCGCTTTGTCCGCGACGTTGGGAAGCACGCTGAGGTTGGGTTCTTCGAAACACGGACGTCCGCGAGGCTGGAGGAGTTTTTGAAGGGGCTGAGGCTGCCCGTTCAGAGTGGTTTTGCCCTGACGGGCGTGGAGGCGCTGTTTGACGCGGGCAAGCCAGGACCGAAGGTGGCGGTGCTGGGAGAACTGGACTCCGTGGTCTGCTTTGACGCCCCAGACGCCGATCCCGTCACGGGCGCGGCGCACCAGTGTGGGCATCACGTCCAACTTGGCGTCTTGCTGGCGACGGCGGTGGGACTGGTGGAGTCCGGCCAGGAGTTGGCCGGAAAAGTTGTGTTCATGGGCGTCCCGGCGGAGGAGTACATCCAGATAGAGCGCCGCCTGAAGCTAAAGGAAGAAGGAAAAATCCACTTCATCGGAGGCAAGGCGGAACTGATACGCTTGGGACGCTTCGACGACGTGGACATGACCATGATGATCCACGCCGCCTCCAACCGCCCGGAGGCCTCCGTTGACCGAAGCCAGACGAGCAACGGCTTTGTGGGGCTCACGGTGCGCTACATCGGCCGCCAGGCCCACGCGGCGGCAAGTCCCGACCAAGGCGTCAACGCGCTGAACGCCGCTGTTCTCGGCATCTCAGCGGTGAACGCCCTGAGAGAGACGTTCCGCGATGAGGATCACGTGAGGGTGCACTTCATCATCACCAAGGGCGGCGACCTGGTGAACTGCGTGCCGGACGACGTCAGACTCGAAGCCTACGTCCGCGCCAGCTCCGTGCCCGTCATCGAGGAGACCTTGGCCCGGGTCGTCCGCGCGTTCAAAGCGGGCGGGGACGCCATCGGGGCAAAAACGGAGTGCCGGGTACTGCCGGGCATGTTCCCCCTCTCCGGTTGTCCGGAGCTGTACGA
Source organism: Synergistaceae bacterium (assembly GCA_031280635.1). Classification (GTDB taxonomy): domain Bacteria; phylum Synergistota; class Synergistia; order Synergistales; family Aminobacteriaceae; genus JAITGK01. The sequence goes on along the minus strand of JAITGK010000166.1, from coordinate 12,188 downwards.
GCTGTTTTACAAAAACTCCGAGCCCTTGGTGCCCAAGGAGAACTTTTTCAACGGAGGGCACATGTCAGGCTCCACGGATATGGGGGACGTGAGCCAGATCATGCCCGCGATGCAGCCCTCGACGGGAGGGATGGACGGGGCGCTCCACGCGGCGGAGGCGCGGGTCACGGACTATAACGCGGCGGTGATCGTCCCTGGAAAGGCCATGGTCGCCGCGCTTATCGATCTTTTGTCCGACGACGCGGCAAGGGCCCGTCATATTGTATCCTCGTTCAAGCCCAACCTGACCAGGGACGAGTACCTCAAAAAACTAAACAGCTATTTTGAATACGCTCACAAATTGGAGGCGTGATGGTATGGAGGATTCCTTGCGGGCCTTGAAAAACGTCAAGGTGCACGTTTTGGCGCTGATATTGACCGTCGTCTGCGAGTTCCTGGGGACGAAGATAATCCCAATGCCCATCGGCTCGCTGGTGTTTTTCCCGATGCTTTACGCGCTCATCTTGGGTTTCATCATTGGACTGCCGGTTTTTAAAACGCTCAAACTCTCCGACCAGGAGGACGCCAGTTACCTCATCAACATCAGCGTGATGCTCCTGATAGCGCGGTACGGCACCCTGGTGGGACCGAACTTCTTCAAGATCCTTCAATCGGGCCTCGCGTTGGTCCTGCAGGAGTTTGGCAACCTGGGCACGGCCTTTCTCGCCATTCCCATCGCCGTCTTCCTGGGCCTGAGGCGCGAGTCCATCGGGGCTGGCCACTCAATTGGCCGCGAGGGCAACCTGGCCCTCATCAGCGAGGTCTACGGCCTGGACTCCCCAGAGGGACGGGGGGTCATGGGAGTCTACATCTGCGGCACGGTCTTCGGGTCTATCTTCTTCGGCCTCATGGCCTCTCTCGTGGCCTCGTGGAACGTCTTCAGCGTGGAATCCCTGGCTATGGCCGCCGGAACGGGCAGCGCCAGCATGATGACCGCCACGGTCGGCGCGCTTCAAACGCTGTACCCGGACAAAAAAGACATCATCCTGGCCTATGGGGCGGCAAGCAACATGTTGACCAGTCTAGATGGGCTCTACATGTCGCTTTTCATGGGTCTGCCCATTTCCAACTGGCTTTATAAGGTGTGCTATCGCGTGAAATATGGCGTCAACTCGGAACAATCAAAACTCAACTGAGGAGGTCGGCCAATGAAAATCAAGTTCCCGCACCTTTTGGGAATGCTCATCGTCTCCGCCATAATGGTTCTGTGCGGCAACGCTATCCTTTACGTCAGGGCCCACCCCGAACTTCCGGCGGGGCTCATCCCCTACTGGGAGAGCGTCCTCCGCTCCATTCCGGGAATGCTCATCTTGTTCGGCTTCACCTTCGCGGGGGTTTTGTGCAAGCGTTACATCCCCTTGCAGCTTCCGGCGGCAGCGTACATCGTGACGATAGGCTGCGTTCTTTCCATCCCCGGAGCGCCCAACTCCACCGGCCCCGTTAGTCAGTTCATGAACGCCCTTTCCGGCGCGATCATGAAGTACGTGAACGAGGTCAGCTTTATGTCCCTGACAACGCCCGTGCTGGCTTACGCGGGTCTCTCGCTGGCCAAGGATCTGGGCGCCCTAAAGGAAAGCGGCTGGAAACTGGTCGTCGTCGCCCTGTTCGTTTTCATCGGAACGTTCATCGGCTCGGCCCTGATCGCGGACCTGACGCTACGCGCCATGGGGCAGCTCTAAGGGCGCCTGCCCTTATTCCTGTTTCCGCGCCGTTCCCGGCCGTTTGTATATTTGTATAATGGAAGGGTAAGCGCTATCGTTTCGAGCGGGACGGATTCGATTTTGGGAATAGGTGGAGTGGAATGACGAAGATAAAAAAGCTGATCCAGCGGTGCGTGCTCTCGGAGGAACTTCCGTTGAGCGCGCGGTTGACCAACTTGGTATATCTGGTGGGCCTAGTAACCGCGACAGTCGCCGCTGTCGCGCGCGGCGTCATTGTCAACAGTACCGCCCTCAACTTGGTTATGCTGACGATCGCTCTGTCTGTCGCCGTTCTGTTTTACGTGTGCAACCGCTTCTCCCTCCACACGCTGGGAAGTTGGCTCACGCTGATCCTGCTGGGGAACGTCCTCTTTCCCCTGACGTTTTTTCTCCTAGGCGGCGTCAACAGCGGAATGCCAGCGTACTTCGTCCTGAGTATCGTCATCATCTTCCTGCTGGCGAAAGGCAAAGCCATGATCGTCCTGCTTTCCGCGCATATTGTCTGGATCGCGGCCTGCTATTACATAAGCTATCGTTTCCCGTGGCTGGTCACGCGCCTAAGGCTGGAACAGCGATATCTGGACGTCATCCAGTCCTTCGTCGTTTCCGGGCTTTTCATCGGTTCGGTCATCAAGTTTCAAGAAAAGGTCTACCTGGCGGAAAAGCAAAAGGCGGACAGGACGGGTACGGCGCTGGCGCGGCAGGGGGAGCTGACGCGCGTCGTGAACGGCGTGGCCACGGTGCTTTTCATGTCAGATCCGGAGCGCTTCGAGGGAGCTCTGCGAAAAGGCCTGGAAATGATGGCTCGTTGCGTGTCCGCGGACAGCGTCCACATCTGGAAGAACATCACAAAAAACGGAACTCTTCGCTACACGGAACTGTTGGAGTGGCAGGAGGGTGGGGGACTGCGCCGCGCCACGCCCGACGCGATGGACTTTTCCTATAAGGAAAGCCTCCCTCAATGGGAGGCGCGTCTGTCCGCCGGACAAAACGTCAACGGGCCCGTGGACTCCTTTGAGGAGCGAGAGCGCGCTAGGTTGAAGCCCTACGGCATTCGCTCCATTCTGGTGCTTCCCGTGTTTTTGCAAAACGAATTCTGGGGCTTCATCAGCTTCGACGACTGCCACAAAGAGCGCGTGTTCCCCAAGGACGAGGTGGACATCCTACAGTCTGGCAGCCTGATGCTGGTGAGCGCCATAGCGCGCGACGCGCAGATCCGGGCGACCCGCGAGGCGGATGAGCGCGCCCGACTTATGCTGGACGCTACCCCGCTGTGCTGCAACCTCTGGAACAGCGATTTTCGCGTCATCGACTGCAATAAGGAGGCCCTTAACCTCTTCAAGGCGGAGGACAAGCGGGAGTACCTGAAAACCTTCTTCAGATACTCCCCGGAGTTCCAGCCCGACGGACGCCCCTCAAGGGAGAAAGCGCGGGAGTACCTCAAGGCCGCCTTCCGTAGCGGCGGGGCCGTGTTCGAGTGGACGCACCAGACGAGCGGCGGCGAGCCTATTCCCTCGAAAGTGACCTTGGTGCGCGTCCAGCGTGGCGAAGAGGACATCGTCGCCGGATACAGCGAAGACCTGCGGGAATACAAAAACATGATGAGGAGCGTCAAGAACCGCTTGGCCCAGCAGGAGCTGATGGCAACGATATCGCAGAGTTTTGTTTCGCGGGAGAACATGTCTCGCCTCGTCAACGACGCCCTTCGCGAGGTGGGAACCTTCCTTGGAGCGTCGCGGGCGCTCATCGCGACGTCCGACGGGGACGGGGACAAAACGCGCCCTGTCTACGTCTGGAGCGCCTCGGAGGTCTTTGCCATTCAGCCCTCTAAAAGCGGCCTAAGCGACCTCCTAAAGGGTGGTTTTCCCAAAACTCCGCCCGAAAGGGGGCTTGTTCCCGCCATATCCTGCGACGACGTGACCGGCACGCGATACGAGGTGTTCCAGAGCGTGGGGGTCAAGGCCTTCATCTGGTCCCCCCAGTACGTGGACGGCAAGTATTGGGGAACGCTCAGCGTGGAGGACTGCGTCGCGCCGCGAACCTGGAGCGAAAGCGACGTTCAACTCGTCGGCATGATCAGCGGCGCCATAGCGGGCGCGGTGGCCCGCGACCTGTACGAGCGGGAGCGCGCCGAGGCCTTGGAACAGGCCGTAAAGGCCAGTAAGGCAAAGGGCGATTTCCTATCCAACATGAGCCACGAAATGCGTACCCCCATGAACGCCATCATAGGCATGACAGCCATCGGCAAGACGGCCCCTGGAGTGGAAAAAAAGAACTACGCCTTCGGGAAAATCGAAGACGCCTCCACGCACCTGCTGGGAGTCATCAACGACATCCTAGACATGTCAAAGATCGAGGCGAACAAGCTGGAACTTTCGTTCGCGGAGTTTGAATTCGAGAAGGCGCTCCAAAAAGCCGTGAACGTGGTAACGTTTCGCGTGGACGAGAAGCGCCAGCACTTCCGGGTGAACATTGACCGCGCCATCCCTCGTGTCCTGATTGGCGACGACCAGCGCCTGACGCAGGTGGTCACGAACTTGCTCTCCAACGCGGTGAAATTCACGCCGGAGGGCGGCTTCATCCGCCTCACCGCGCGGCTTGTGGGAAAAGAGGACGGCCTATACATCGTACGGATCGACGTGACCGACACGGGCATCGGGATCAGCCCGGAGCAGCAATCGCGCCTCTTCACTTCTTTCGAACAGGCGGAGAGCGGCACGTCGCGCAAGTTTGGAGGCACAGGTCTGGGGCTGACCATCTCCAAACGCATCGTGGAGATGATGGGCGGCAGGATATGGATAGAGTCCGAGCTGGGCAAAGGCGCCACCTTCGCCTTCACCATCCAGGCGCGGCGCGGCGCGGGCGAGAGCCGCGGCCTCCTGGAGGAGGGCGTCCACTGGGGCAACATCCGCGTTCTGGTGGTAGACGACTCACCGGAGATTCTGGAGTACTTCGCGGACGTCACACAGCGGTTCGGCATCGCGTGCGACACGGCCGCCAGCGGGGAAGAGGCGTGGGAGACCCTCCAGAAAAATCAGCGCTACGACATGTACTTCGTGGACTGGAAAATGCCCGGAATGAACGGCGTCGAGCTGGCGCGGCGTATCAAGTCGCTGGGCTCCGGTAAATCCGTGGTCACGATGATCTCCGGCGTCGAGTGGAGCGCGATAGAGGACGAGGCGCGGGCCGGAGGGGTGGACAAGTTTCTGTCCAAACCGCTGTTTCCCTCCGACATCGCCAACTGCATCAACGAGTGCCTCGGCATGAATGGGAAAGAGCGCCCGGACAAAAAGTCCCCAGCCCAGGAGACCATTGACTTCAAGGGGCACAAGATTCTTCTGGCCGAGGACGTGGAGATCAACCGGGAAATCGTCCTGGCGCTCTTGGAGCCCACGGACCTGACGATCGACTGCGCGGAGAACGGCCTTCAGGCCCTGGAGATGTTCGCCAGCGCGCCGGAGCGGTACGAGATGATCTTCATGGACGTGCAGATGCCAGAAATGGACGGCTACGAGGCCACCCAGCGCATCCGAGCGCTTGATATTCCCGCCGCGAAGCGAATCCCCATTGTGGCCATGACGGCCAACGTCTTCCGCGAGGACATCGAGAAATGCCTTGCCGCCGGAATGAACGCCCATGTGGGCAAACCCCTCAACCTCGACGAAGTCCTCTCCAAACTCCGCGAGTACATGCCCAGCGCCCAGAAGGTCGCGCGATAGAAAACGTTCAGGACTTTGGAGGTGAGGTCGTGCAAGGAGATCAGGCGTTCCTGCCCGTAAGAGAACGGGGAGCTTTCAAGTGGATAACCTGGGGGATTTTCTTTTTTCTGCTGGACTTGGTACTCCTGTACTATGGGAACCAGTACCTGAGTCACGTGGCGGAGCGTTTGAAGAACCGAGACTTCGGAACCATGCTTTTTGGTTCCGTCTTTGGGGTATTGGTTCACGGCTCCCAGGTGTTCTTACTGATCATAAGCTGGGTGCTGGCGGGCAGAGGAACGGGTCGCCACGTCAAGTGGGGAGGGCTGGCGGTGGGACTGGCGCTCTCGTCTGTGGGGATAGGGCTTACCGGCGCGGCGCTGCCCACGCTCTCAACACGCCTGGTCTACTCCTTTCCCCTGGGTCTTGCCATCGCCGTTCTGATGGCCGTGCTCTTCCAGCTCCTCACCCTGCGGGTGGAAAACTGGGTAGACCAGGCCACAGCGATGCTGCTGTGGGTCTACTCGTTCCAGAGCCTGGAGCTTCTTCCCTCGTTTCCCACGAACGCCCAGGCGCTCTCCTCGCTTTTTCAGAGTATATACGGCTCCAACGAAGAGGTCATTGTCGCCAGCGTGGCGGGGACAGGCCTTTTTTTGAGTTTTCTGGCGGGAGCGCTAATCTCCACGTGGCTTTTGACGTCCTACTCCATCCGGCTGGGTCAGGTACGACGCATCTGGGAGATGGAGTCGCGCCAGGCCGCGCGAGACGAGGCCACGGCGTTTCAAGAGGTCAACACGTTGGACATGCGAAGCCTGGTTCACGACCTCAAGAACCCTTTGGCGGTCATCAAGGGAATGACCCTCATGATCAAAAACGGGGCCGACGAGCCCACGTTGGAGAAAGCGGAGATCATGCTCAAAGCGACCCACTACATGGAACAAATGATTGGAGAGATCCTTCACGAGGACAAGCGCCACGCCGTGCGGGCCGGGCCGTTTTTCGACAACCTGGAGCGGCACATCCATCCATTCCCTTGGGGCGAGCACGTTGAGATGACGCTTGCGGAGGGCGTGGAGAACCTCTCCTTGACCCTCAACGAGATACGCTTCACCCGCGTCCTGTACAACATCTTGGACAACGCCTGGCGGGCCAACCGCACCGCCGGAACCCAGAAAATCGAACTTCGGGTCCAGCGCAACAGGCGATTCCTAGAGATTGAGATATTGGACAATGGCCCCGGCTACCCCCCGGACAAGGGGCCGCGTCCTCGGAAGTCCGGCTGGGGCTCCACGGGACTGGGCCTTGCCTTCGCCCGGAAGACCGTAGCCGCCCACGGCGGGCGTCTCACCCTGTCGAAGCGCGGGGACGGGAAGAGCGGCGTGCGCGCTCTCGTGGAACTGCCTCTGGCCGACGAAAGCGCGGACGACCCCTAAGAAACCCCGTTTATAAAGCGGCCAGCGGCGCGTCTGTCCGCGTCTATCTACCATTTCTGGACGCTGTTGGCGTAATATCGCGGCAGTCTTGGATGAAACAGCGTGTTGACAGATAAGTCGGATAGGTCGCGGCGTTCATCTTTGGCAAAGGCGAAAAGGGACGGAAAGGTCTCGCGGTTCAGGTAAGAGAGGGAAATGTCCTCCAGCAGGCGAAGCGACGGAGGCCCGGTTGTTTGCAGCGCCAGGTTAAACCCCCAGTCGCCAAAGGACGGAACGTAGAGATGGTATGGCAGCACCAGTGGAAACTCCGCCGCGAGGGTCTTGTAAATGCACCAAAACGCGTCGCGGGTGTGGTAGGGGCTTGTGGACTGGGTAGCCATGACGCCCCCTGGCGTGAGGTTCCGCCGTATCAGTCGGTAAAACGCGCTGGTGTAGAGCTTGTTCAGGCTTTCGTTGTTTGGGTCAGGCAGATCAGCGATGACGACGTCGTAGGGCTTCTTGTTTTCGCGCAGAAACACAAAGGCGTCCTCGTACACCAGGCGTACCCGCGGATCCTTCAAGGCGCCCTGGTTCAGCGACGCTATCAGCGGGTTCGCGCGGCACAACGTCACAAGCTCCTCGTCAATGTCCACAATCGTGATCTCCCGGATATGGGGGTACTTCAGAAGCTCCCGCGCCGCCAGACCGTCGCCCCCGCCCAAAAGCAGCACTCGCGAGGCTCCAGGGCAGGCCGTCATGGGCACATGAACAAGGGCTTCATGGTAGCGATATTCGTCCAGGGAGGAAAACTGCACGTTCCCATCAATAAAAAGGCGCAGGTCGTCCTTATGTCGCGTGAGCGTCACATGCTGGTAGGGCGTTCGGCGGGTCAGCAGCACCTGGTCGCGGTAGAGCCCCCCTTCAAGGCCCCTGGTGAGGTCCTTCTCCACAAAGGTCAGGACAAGCAGCAGGACCAAGCCGGAACAGGCGGCGGTCCGAAGCGTCTGGAAACGGACAACGCGTTCCCTGTAGCGGAAGATGATCCCCACGGCGGCGGCGAAGTTCAACGCGCCGGTAAAAAAGGCGACCGCCACGTACCCCAGGGAGGGCAGCAGCGCCAGCGGGAACAAAAGCGAGCCCAGCAGCCCCCCCAGGTAGTCGAAGGCGAAAAGGTTCGCCAAGCCCCGTCGCAGGCTCTGACCGCTTTCCTGGAAGATGCGGACGAGTAAGGGAACTTCCAATCCCGTAAGGCCCCCTACCGTCAGGGTGACGAGGTACATAGCCAGGGGGTAGGCGTCCGTGTAAACGAAGCATAGAAACAGGAAGAGGCTTGAAAGCCCCCCGGCGAAGCCCTCCGCGATCTCCACCATGACGAAGGCGTCGAACAAATTGGAATGGAAGTGCTTCGAGGCGTAGGAACCCAGTCCCATGGCGAAGAGGTACAAGCCGATGGTGCGGGAAAACTGGAGCACGCTGTCGCCTAACAGGTAGGAGCTGAGGCTGCCCACGATGAGTTCGTACACGATAGAGCAGACCGAGACCACAAAGGTGGCGAAAAGCAAAAACCCCGGATCAAAGGGTTTTGACCCGGGGTTCGGTTCTTTGGAAAGCATCGACTACTGGATCACTCCGCTGACGACCAGGGCGATGGCGACGAAGAACCCCCCCACCGCCGCGCCGGCCGCCGCGTTGTGCTCGTCGATGTGCTTGTTCAGGTCATACCTGCGCAGCAACAGGGTCAGCGACATGTAGCTACCCAAAAACAGGACAAGTCCCACCCCGGAGTAAACGAGGGTGAAGAAAACGCCCTCTTGAAGGCTCTCCGCCTGATGTGTTCCTCCGCCGATCACCGCCGACCTGATGATGAGCCCCATGGCGGTGAAGAGCCCTCCCACCAGCGCGCCCACCGCGTTGTTTTTTTCCTCGAAGATCTCCTTCTGGAAGTCGCAAGGGATGACAAGATCCAGCAGGTAGAACCCCAACACCAGCAGGAAAATTGAAATGACGCCGTACAAGAACGCCTCCAAAATCAACATTTATCCACACCTGCCTGACGGAATTGTGTGCTCGTTCTCACCAACGGTTGTGGTGAACCCTCGCCTCATCCACCCCGGCGTGGGGGGACTTGGCCTTCGCGCCATACCCGACCAGGGCCATGGCCAGCGCCCGAACTCCATCAGGAAGGCCCAAAAGGGACGGTATCGTTCCCTCCCGCTCAGGGCGGTTGGCGATTTGCAACCAGACGCCCTCCAGTCCTACAGCTCTGGCGGCCAACAAAACGTTTTCCATGACGCAAGAGGCGTCCTCCATCCATGTTCCATCGGTAAAGCCATGTTGTTTTTCGTAGTTTGCCACGTCCACGCACACGGCAAGCCCCAGAGGCGCTCCGGCCGCCATGCGGGAGTGAACGCTGGCCTCGCCGATTTTTTTCAGCAGTTCCTTGTCGTCCACCACCACCAGGTGGCAGGGTCGGATGTTCATGGCGCTGGGCGCGGCAAAAGCGCATTCAAGGAGCAAGTCCACCTTCTCCGTCTCAACGCTTTTCTCCTCAAAAATCCGCACGCTACGGCGTCCCAAGATGATTCGGATGGTCTGGTTATCGGACAATGACATTTCGTTTTCCTCCTATTCTCTTCCTCTCTTTGGCGGGTGGGAGCGTCAATCGCCCTTCAGCCGCCACAGCAACAAACAGTCCCGCACAAAGGGCTCGACCCTGCCCAGCTCAGACAGGTAGGTGAGGTGGGCGCTGACGCTGCACAGGTTCAGCAGCAGGTGAGCGGCGTCCATCTCCATCCCAGAGGCCGTGCCTACGCGGGACAAGATTTCCTCGCGGGTCAGGGGACGCCCCGCCTCCACCAAGGCGTTTTCCATGGCCTTGGTGACCCAGACCAGGCCCTCCCTGTTCTGACGCGCCAGCTCCTTCACGTCCTGGGCGGCGGGCGCGTGACAAGGCACGAACCACCGCGCCTCCGATTTCTCGATTTTATCCAGCGTTCTATGAGCGCTGGCGATGTCGAGTACCACGCTGAAACGGTATTTTTCCAAGATCGTGGGGTCGAACAGAGCGTCGGCCAGGAAGAAAACGTCGTCGGGCGTCCTCACCCCGATCATGTCCAGGTAGTGCCCCGGAAGCGGCACGGCGGTCAGCCGCGTGTCTTTTATCCAGCAACCGTCAGGACGGGTTTCATCCGGCTCAATGAACGCGGCGACTTTCGAGGGCTTGGCCTCAATGAACTTTCCGCGAATTTGCTTGAAGGGGTGAGCTGACCAGAGCAGCGTGGGCTCCAGGGCCGTTATCTCCGTCAGAAGGCCCTCCACGCGCGTCGCCCACACCTCGCATCCGGTGCGTTTTTGAATGAAGGCGTTGCCCCCGATGTGGTCGGCGTTGGAGTGCGTGTTCACAATGGCGCGGAGCGGGGTGTTTTTTCGCGCTTCGCCCAGTAATTTTAATATCTTTCGGCCGTTTTCGTCGTCAAGACCTGTGTCGATGAGGTAACCCTGGCTGTTTTCTTCGTAATAACCAATGTTTACACGTCCTGGGATATACCAAGTGCTCTTCCCCAATTGTATCAGCTCCAAAAAAACGCCCTCCTTCCAAAATCCTTTAGAGCCATCGGCTCTTTTACGCGCGAGGTTTTTACCGTTTATAGCGGGTGGTAGGAGCGAAACGCAGGGACAGCGCTGTTTCCACGTGGGCTGTTTGGGGGAACATGTCGAAGACCCGGATGGAGGTTGGGCAATAGCCGCCCTCCCCCAAAATTTTCGCGTCCCGCGCCAGAGTCGCTGGGTTGCAGGAAACGTACAGGACGCGCTCAGGCCGGAACTCCAAAATTTTGTCCAGCACGACGCGCGCGCAACCGGATCGCGGCGGGTCCAGCGCCACCAGCCCATACCTGCCCTCCAGGTTTTTGTTTTTTATAAGCTCCTCCGCCCTGCCCCTCAACGCCCGGACGTTGGATACGCCGTTGTCCCTCAGGTTGCGCTCCATCAGGGTGAAGGCGCTTCCCCATTCCTCCACGGCGGTGAGCGGCCCTGAGCCAGCCAGGCAACAGGTCAGAGAGCCCACGCCGCTGTAAAGCTCCAGCGCACCAGGTTCGCCGTCGTTCTCTGTCTGCTCTTTGACATGGCGACAGAGCCGCTCCGCCTGAGCCGTGTTGATCTGAAAAAACGACGTGGTGTCGTAATGAAACACCCAATCGTCAAGCCGCTCGGAGATCCGTCCATCGCCTTTAAGGGCCTCCGTGCGTTCTCCCAAGATGACGTTTCCAGGCCGCGAGTTGTGGTTCAGCGTCAAGGTTGTAAGGTTCTTCAAAGATCGACTCAGTCCGGCGATGCTGTTCACGTTCCGCGCGGTCAGCCGTCCGTTCACCACTAGAGACGCTAGAGTTTGCCCCGTGCGGAGTCCCGCCCGCAGAATCACGTGGCGCAGAGCCCCTCTGTGCGCTCGCTCGTCGTACACGTCCAGCTCCAGGCCCGGCAGTTCGTTCCGCAGGACGGAAAACATCTGGTTGAGCGGCCCGGCGTTCACGGGACAACTTTGGAGCGTTGTCAGTCTGTGGCTGTCAGCCTGGTAGAACCCCATCACCGGCTTGCCCTTGATCTTGCGGACGGGGAAAGACGCTTTGTTGCGGTACCCCCACTGCCGTGGACTGGGTTCGCACTGGACGGTGAGGGGGCCGAACCCGCCGATGCGGGTCAGGGCGTCCTGGACGATCTGGGCCTTGATTTCAAGCTGGAGGTCATAAGAGGCGTGCTGAAGCTGACAGCTCCCACAGGAGACGGGGCAGCGCGGCCGCACCCTGCGTGGGTTGGGCTCCAAGACGCGCAGAACACGAGCGGAGGCGAAGTCCCTTTTGCGGCTCGTGATCTCCGCCTCCACCAGCTCTCCCGGCAGCGCTCCAGCGACAAAAACGACTCCATCCTTCGTGCGAGCGATCCCACGCCCGTCGCTGGATACTTTTTCTATGCTCAACTCCATAACGAGCGGAACAGGAACACTGTATTCTTTTTCATGGCGGACTCTCTCCTTAAAAAAATTCATGCTGCTCATTGAATATTACTCTAACATTAAATAAAAATATTGCCAACAACAATCATGGCTCCTCAAATCCGCAGGAAAAAAGGAACCCCCCTTAGAGTGTGTCCAAACCGTGTTGAGGAAACGCTGATGAGAGCCGTTGGCTTATTTCCGCGCGATTACGCGAAACGCTATAAATGGGATTCTTAGGGGTCCACGACCCCTAAGAGTATCTATCATAACCATGCTATCTTGATAAAGTTTACTTTGAAATACTGCATTTATAAAAATTGCTTTATAGCCTGAAGGCCCAAACAGGTGG